>CAZBOE010000037.1:0-26499 GCA_964493365.1 uncultured Tepidisphaeraceae bacterium
AGGCGCCCGGCCGGGGCGCGGCGGGTATGGGCCATACCCGGGCCGAGGTCGGCCGCCCTGTAGCGGCAGCTCGCCATGTGCCGGCTGCATGGCGGCGGTGGTGAATGCGTTGAAGATCACCGCATTGAGCAGCCACACGTCGGTGCCGAGCTGCGTTGCGAAGATGGGGTTCACAAAGGTCGCCGCGACCGCGGCCATGTTGTACGCGAACAAGATGACGCCCCAGCCGCTGATGGGTGAGCTGGTCGTGGTGGCGATGCGCCAGGAGACATTGAGCAGGATGATCAGCATGGTGGCATAGACCAGGATCAGCGGCACGCCCCCGTCATAGAGAAGCGCCTGCCACATGATCTCGGCCCACAACACATCGGGTGTGCCGAAATAGCTGTTCATCATGCCCCAGCGTCCGGCGCCGGCGCCGAGAAAGAAGCGGGGGATGTCATTGATCAGCTGTTCGACGAATCCGCCGCGGTTATCGGCATAGATCTCGGTCGGATTGTCGCTGGCGAGTGAGGCGAAGCGGCTGATGGTCTGATCACCGCCCACGCTGAATGCCCAGGTTGTCGCGCCGATCGTGACGGCGGTGAGCAGCGATCCGAGCAGGATCAGCCGGCCCCACTCGCCCCGGCGGGCCAGCAGCACCGCGATCATGATCACGCACAGCACAAGCATGACCAGAGTCATGCGGATCTGGCAGAGGAAGATGCAGAAGAGCCCCAGCGCCATTCCGCCGACCGCCATCGCCTTGAGCAGGATTTTCTTCTCGGCCAGCAGGATGCCCAGCCCGTAGAGGATCGCATAGAGGCCGGCCCACGACGCGCCGCCGGGGCTGTCGGTCAGCCCGGGCGGCCGCACAGTGCGGGTGCCGTCGGCAAGGGTGATCTGCATGGCCTCGAGATAGAGCGGGTTGGTCGAGGCGAGGCGCTCGACCACAGCGCCGTCGTACTTGCCCGGGTAATAAACCTGCATCACGCCCATGAACGCGCCGGCCAGCGTATAGAGCCAGAGCACGAACATGATCCGTCTAAAGGTCTTGAGCTCGATCGGCGCGCCCGAGACCCAGAAGGCGGGGCCCATGACCGAGAAGTAGACCCCGATCAGTGCGAGCCCGGAGAGCAGGGTGTTGGCAGACGGATAGAGCAGCCCGATGCCCATCAGCACCGCCACCAGCGGCGCGAGTTTGGCGGCCGGGTGAATCGGCGTCTTGCGCACGATGACGATCAGCAGCAGCAGGCTGCTGCCATACGACGCCATCCGCAGCACTTTGCGGATCGGGGTATCGCCCAGAAACATCACGCCCAGCGCGCAGGCGATGTTAAAGAGGATGAACCCCAGGACGAGGAACGACGGGCGCGTCACTCGGCGCAGGAACGGTCTGCGCGCGGCGCGGCGTGCCGGCATGTTTGCCTGCGAGGCGGCGGCATATCCGGCGGTGGTCATCTCGCGGCTACCTCGGTTACATCAGGGGCTTCCGCCGGGGCGCGGAGCGGGCCGATCGAAACAGCTTCGCTTTCGGCCGCGGTCTTGCCCGTCGCATCGACGCCGGTAGGCTTGCGCGATAGCCGCGAGCCGATTCGCCGGGCGGGCACGCCTGCCCAGATCTCGAAGTCGGGGATCGACCGGGTCACCACCGCGCCGGCGCCGATGATCGCGCCGCGGCCGACGGTGACACCCTTGAGAATGACGGCATTGGCACCGATCCAGGCATCCGCACCGACGCTGATCGGCGCCGACGGACACGCCTGGACATTCATCGGCCGATCAAGCTCGATGCCGTGATCGTGATCGACCATCCGCACGCCGGCGGCGATCAGGCAATCATCGCCGATTTCGAGCCGCTCGGTGATGTTGAACTCACAATGTCGGCCGACGAAGACGCGGTCGCCGAGGATGATGGACGGGCCGGGCTTCCAGAAGCCGTCGTACTTGAATGCGACGCCGTCTTCGATGTTGCAGTGGGCACCGACCCGCACCTGGTGGGGCCAGGTGATCGAGATTCTGGACAGGTGGGTCGAGGCGCCAAAGCGAGCGCCCATCATCGACCAGTAAAGCCGCCTCAGCGGCGTGCGCGGGTCGAAGTGGTGGCGGAGTCGGAAGGCCGCCTTTTGAATCAGGCGGGTGATCACGCTCGAACCCTCGCAGGGTGAAGCCGCCTGAGCGCGGCCGTGCCGGTTCGGCCCAGGACGCACAAACCGTAATCGATCAGGAACTTCGGCCTTTTCATCAGCGACGGGTCCATGCGGCGCGCCTGGCGGAAAAGCTCGAGCGCCTCGGTGGATCGGCCGGCCACCGCGGCATCGACCGCCGTCGAGAAGAGATTGCCCGCCATGAACTGGTCGAGCGACCGCAGCGCGTCTCCCAGATCATGGCGTCCTCCCAGCTTGCTGCGGATCAGCGCGGGAAGCTCGCCCATCTCGCGGACGGTCCGCCCGGAGGCGGCGCTGTGCGATGTCGTGCTGGCTGCGTGGGCGCGGTAGACGCACAGCACATCGGAGATTGCTGCAACCGCGCGCGACTCCGCCGCGACCCTGAGGAAGTATTCGAAGTCGACGACCATGCGCAGCGACGGCTCGGGTGCTCCGGCACGGGCCATCACGGCGCGGGTGAGAAACGTCACCGAGGGGAGCGTGGTGTGGCGCGAGGCTTGGTAGGCGAACTCATCTCTGCCCGAAAGGCGATGGGGCGGCTCGTCTTTAAACGGGCGCGGGTCGATCGTGCCGTCGAGATTGACCTGCCAGTTGCCATAGACGGCGTCGAGTTCCGGGTCGTTGTCAAAGCAACCGAGCACGCGCTCGAGCGTGTGCGGGAGATAAGCATCGTCGGCATGCAGCACGCCGAAGATCGGCGCCGATCCGAGCGCCATGGCGTCGTGCCAGTTGCCGGCCTGGCCGCGGTTCATGGGCTGGCGCACGTAGGTGATGCGCGGGTCGCTGAGGAAGGGCTCGACGACTGCCGGGGTGTCGTCGGTCGAGGCGTCGTCGCAGATGAACAGTTCCCAGTCGGTGCGCGTCTGGCTCAGAACGCTGCGCAGCGCCTCGGGGAGATAGCGGGCATAGTTGTAGGTGAGCACCGCGATGGTCACCGCAGGCGTGGGCTTTGGCGGGTGAGTCATGATTTCCCCCCGCGCCCGATGAGGCGCTTTGCCGACTGCTTGACCGAGCCGGTCGCGTGCCAGACTCCGCGGATGAGCGCCCCGACCGACCCGGTGAGGGCAGATGGCTTGGTCTGGCCGGGAATCTCGCCCGCCTTGACCTTGAACTCCCACAGCTTCGCCCAGGTGAGGTAGGCATAGACCGCGAACATGACCGACATGAGCAGGCCGAACCGCCCTTCGCGATAGCTGCCCATATGCCAATATCGGTGGGCGAAGTTGCGCAACATCTGCGGCAGCGGCGATCTCGCCAAGGGCTGTCCGGCCTTGAATGCCTCCTGGGCCTCGAGCGTGGTGTAGCGGTTCATGGTCGTCACATAGTCGACGACCGAGTCTTTCGAGAAATGAAGCAGCTTGTGTTCGAGCTTGCCGAGCAGGCCCTCGAACACGACTCCCTCGTGGACCAGACGCCCGTCCCACCGGGCCCGACCGCGGCGGAGAAGGCGCGTCTGTGCGCCGTCGCCGTGGGTGTAGGGCGACAAGACGCCGAAGAAATGCTCGTGACGCCCCATGGCGTAGGCCGCGTGATCGGCCGAGGCGGTCGATGCCGTCACCCTGCGGATCTCGGCGGCCAGCTCGGGCGTCACGCGCTCGTCGGCGTCGACGAACAGGAGCCAGTCGCCGGTGGCTTTCGAGACCGCGAAGTTGCGCTGGTCGGAGAAGCCGCCGGGGTTTTTGGGGCCCAGCAGGTCGCTCTGATAGACATGGGCCGTGAATCGCCGCGCCAGGTCGCACGTCGAGTCGGTGCTGAAGCCGTCGACGACGATGATCTCGTCCGCCCAGGTCAGCGATTCGAGACACGACTCGATGCGCCGCTCTTCGTTGAACGTGAGCACGATGGCCGAGACGCGCACCGCCGCCGCGGGCGATGACTCGGAGGTTGACGCGTGCCGCGCCGCGGACGGTGTCGCGGCCGCCGTGCCGGGTTGTGTGCCTGCGGTCAGAGACATGACACCATCTGCATTGAGCCTTGTTCGGCCGCGACGGGCACGCTGCTCCGGAGCGCGCGCCGCTTGTCGCGGATCGTCACCAGCACATCGCGATACTGATCGATGCCCAGGCCCGCGACGCCGTTGACGTGAATCGCCTTGATGGCCGGATTGTTGACGATGGCGTCAATGTCGGCGCGGACCTCGTCAAACTCCGACGGCTTCCAGCAACTGATCGTGAAGGGCGGCCTGACCGGCGCCAGGCCCTCGAGATGACAGATGTACCGGGCGAAGAAGCCATAGGTCGGGTATTCACAGACATCGTGCTCGATCATCGCCTGTTCCCACGGCACACCGTGGCGGTCGGCGATGTACTTCTGCAGGCGGATGACCAGCTCGCGCTTCAGCGGCACCGAGTTGGTGATGTAATCCTGGATGTATTCCTCCATCTTCACGCCCAGGAAGCGGATGCTGCGCAGATGCCACTCGGCCACAAAGGCGAAGAACTTCTCGACATTCTCGTATAGATGAAGCCTGCCGTCGGGCGTGTAGAAGTCGTCGACCGTCACGCGATCGATAAAGGCGAACTCGCTGTCGACGCACACGATCGCGTCGGTGTTGATGTAGGCGGGCGAGAGCAACTTGGCCACCTGCTGCACCATCCATCCGCTGACCCCGCGTCTGCTGATCCAAAAGCGCGGGTCAGACCGGCGATAGCGCGGCGAAAGCCGCGCCAGCTCGAGCCACTCGGGCAGCACATCGCGCGTCGACAGCACCGTGAGATTCCGATTCGCCTCGATCTGGCGAAACAGCTCGAGGTCTTCGTGGTTGACCACCGCCACGTGCGGCAGATCGATGCCGCACGACTCGATCGACTGCCGCAGGAATCGGAAGACCGCCAGGTCACGTTTGAACGTGGGGGTCAGCAGCGTGACGCTGCGCGCGTTCGCGGTGCTGGCAGCGCGCTCGGCCGGGATCATGTTGCGGCTCCGGGAAGGGTGGAGAGGGGCTCGGACACAGGTCGCTTGACATTGGCCGCAGCGCCCGGCCTGGGCTTCACCTGCACCGGCATGCGGGCGGGAGAAGCGCCAATCGCCGCGCCGGCGCCGAGGCGCGCAATGCCGCAATGGGTCAGCGCAGCGCCGCGGAACTCGGCCCACGATGTCCTGCGCCGCACGTACGACTGCGCGAGCATCGCGAGATTCCAGGGCAGCGTGGCGGCATACAGCAGGCCCAGCAGCATCGATGAGCGCCTGCCGTGATGTTTCTCGAACAGCGCCAGCCGGGTGCGATACATCTCGATGGTGAAGCGGTCGGCGTCGCCTGATGTGCGTTTCATCGACTGGCCGCCAAAGTGGGTGATCTCCGCGGCGCCGCATGCGGCCACGGCCCATCCGGCGGCGCGGGCACGCATGCACCAATCGGTCTCTTCGGTGTTGGCCACGGGCGAGAGCCGCTCGTCCATCACGCCGATCTGCGCCAGCGCCTCGCGGCGGACGACGATGCAGGCCCCCAGGATCCAGTCGACCTCGCGCGGCGTGGCGCCTTCGAGCGACTGATCGGGCAGCGTTCGCCGGCGTGCCAATGCGCCCGGCAGGATCAGTGCGCCCAGGAGCTCGCTGCCGATGCGCATGTCGCGGAAGAGGCTGGCTTGGACAGTCCCATCGGCGTTGAGCAGACGCGGGCCGAGCATGCCGATGCGGGGGTGGTCATCCATGCAGCGCACGAGCCGGTCAAACGCCCCCTCGTGGACGATCATGTCGTCGTTGAGAATGCACGTGTGTCGGGCCACGCTGCGCGAGAGGACCTGGTTGTGATTGGCGGCAAAGCCCATCCGGCGGTCGTTGAACAGCCACCTGACCTCGGGAAACTCGGCCCGGATCTCATCGACCATCGCGCCGCCGGTCGCGTTGTCGACCACCCAGATATCGAAACGGATGTCATGGGTCGTCGCGTAGATCGAGCGGATGCAATCGCGCAGCATCTGCGGATTGCTGTGGTTGATGATCGAGATGGTCAGGTCGAGGTTCGACATGTCAGTGACCGGCGCCGACAGGCAGGGGCTTGATGTCGGCCGCCGTCAGTTGGCGCGAGAGCCTGTCGCGCCGCTGGAAGAGGCTTGCCCCCGCGCCGGCGAAGTAAGCCGTGGCAAACCAGAGCAGATCGCGGGTGGTGTAGCGGTTGACCTTGTAGGTCGCCCATGCCCAGCGGGCGACGCGGAGGGTGAACCGCGGCAGATGGATCAGCCGCATGCAGTTGAGGAAGAACAGCGTGTCGTTGCGGAAGAAGCTGTAGAACCGCGCCACCTCCGCATCCTTGCGGCATCCGCCTCCGGGCGCGGCAAGGTGATCGAGGCTCGCCGACGGATCAAAGACGACGCGCAGCCCGGCACGTTTGACCCGCATGAATGTGTCGCCGTCTTCGCGGTAGGCCGAGCCGATGTATCGCTCGTCGAACCCGCCGATGCGCTCGAGCACATCGCGGCGGAACGACATGTTGCAGCCGGCGCCCCAGTCGCAGTCGCAGGGGGTTGTGCGGTCGAAGTTGGCGGTGAACGAGCCGTCGGCAAAGACCCGACCGACTTCGCCCGCCGCATCGCTGAGGATGTTGTCAGGCCGCATCACCCTCCCGGCCACCGCGCCGACCGACGCATCGGCATAGCGCGAAACATGGGCCTCGATGAACCGCGGGTGGAGCAGCACATCGTCGTCGACATAGACGATCACCTGTCCTGACGAGGCCCTGAGGCCGACATTTCTCGCCAGCGGCAGATTCGGCCTGGGCAGGCGGATGTAGCGGATCGGGTGTCGGCTCAGCAGCTCGTCGAGTCGCTGCTGCACGGACGGCTCATAGCCCGGCGTCTGGTCGACCACGATCAACTCGAGGTCGGGGTAACCGTCGCTGAGAATGCTGGGGATCGTGTCGACCAGGAATTCGCCGCGCTTATAGGTCGCGATGATCACCGAGACGCGAGGCCTGTCTGAGCGGGAAGGCGATGCGGCGTTGCCCCCGCGGCCGGGATCAGTACCGCCGCTGGCGCCGCGATCGGGGCCGGTGTTGGCGGGGTCGGTGCCGATGGGCTGGGCGCTCGCCTTGGCGTCGTGAATCGGATTGGCTGTTGCGGTGATGCCCATGGTGGCTGCGCGGGGTGAATCAGTGGCCCATTGCCGCAAGCTCTCTGGCCGCGGTCGGAGCATGCGCGCCGCTGGGCGCTTTCGGTGCCGGCCGCTCGCCTGTGCCGCGCCCAAGTATGAGGTTGAGCAGGCGCTCGTGCGGCATGCGGTCGATCGTCTGCCAGAGCGTCTGGCTTGCCGTGGCCCCCATCTCCTTCCACCGCGGGCGTGCGGCCCATGCTGCTTCGAGCGAGGCGTCGAGATAGTGGGGCAGCGCGACGGGCGCCAGAAAGCCGCTGACGCCTTCGGTCACGAGCCGCGCGGTGTCTCCCACGTCGGTCGCGACGGCCGGCCGGCCGCAAGCCATCGCCTCCATCAGTGCGATGGGCGTGCCCTCCGACAGCGAGGGCAGCACAAGCATCTGCTCCTGCTGCCAGATCGCGCGAATACTCGACTGGTGCCCGGCAAATCGCACGCGATCGCCCAGCCCGTAATAGTTGACCAGATCGCGCACGTAAGGTTCGTCGGGCCCGCGGCCATAGAGGCTCAGGGTCCAGGGGCGGCGTTTCCACTTGTCGTCGGCCAGCGCCTGTAGGAGCAGATGATGGCCCTTGGTGCCGCATTCGAGCCGCCCGGCCGCCGCGAGGCGGGCTCCGCCGTCCTGGGCATCGGGCGGAAAATCGACCGGCCCTTCATAGCAACCGGGGTTGAGCGGCGAATAGATCACTGCCGACTGCGGCATCGCCATGCACAGGTGTCGCTCGAGGGCAGCGCGGTTGCGCGCCGAGGCAAAAGCCACCGCGCTGACCGCCCGGTAAATCTCGCAGGCGGCCGCTCGCATCCAGTCTTCGACCACACCGGTGTCCAGCAGGTATCGACACGTGAGCGTGACGCGTCGGCCGTGACGCTTCACAAAATCGGCAGCGCCCGACCGCAGCACCGAGTCGAAGCAGCCGCCCTGGTTGATCAGCAGCGCGTCAGGGGCAAAGGCGTCGACCGCCGCAAAGGGCCTTGGCGTCGAGACGGTCGAGCGCAGTCGGCGCAGACCCCGGCCTGCCATCGTCCGTGCCGGCAACTCGCGCGGGCGTCGGACCAGTTTCGCCCCGGCGGCGGTCAGCTTCTGCAATCGCGGCGGAATCTCGCCCCAGTCATAGCATGAGACCATCACCTCATGGCCCTGCGAAAGCGCGGCCTCCGCGGCCGCGGCCCACAGCTCTTCGCTGCCGCCCCAGGGCGATCCGTCCATCAGGCTGACAAAGGCGATGCGCATCGGGTGATTCATCCGCCGCTGGTCGTGGTCAGTTCTGCGTCACGCCGGCCCCGGCGTGGAAACCGCTTGCTCATGGCGATGGTCACCTTCGCATGAAGCCGCGCCAGTCGGCTGGGCGAATAGAACAGCCGACGGTGAAGGTCGACCTGCCCGAGCTGCCCGCAAAGGTGTTCCCACCGAAGCGCCTGCCACTCGCGCAGCACAGGCGTCAACAGGCTCGACACGATCCCCTCGCGCCCGCGCGTCTGCGCCCATTTCGCATAACGCGGCCCGACCTCATTGGCGAGGAATTCGACCCACTGCGCGGCCAGGGCATCAGGACAAAAGCGAGTGTATTGACGCGCGCCGGCTTCGACCATGCTTTGGTAGCGGCTCGGCTGATCACGCAGCGCCGTCAGTGCGCTAAGCGCCTGTCGTGCGTCGGTCGCGACAACGTGATCGACGCCCGCCTGGCCCGCCCAGCGATAGGCCGACTCTTCTCCCACGACCGCCACCGCCCCGGCCGCCCATGCGTTGATCAGCTTGCTCGCGGGCTTGAGGTCGGTGATCCATCGCGGGGCATGACGCACCGCCAGCACCACGTCGACATCGCTGTAGTTCTGCCAGTCGCGCTCGTCGATGCGCAGCCGCATGCCGATGGCCGACAGGGCCCGCTCGAAATCCGGCGAGCGAAACTCGGCCGCCAGCCATTCGGCTCGGCCCTTGTAGACGACATTCTCGACCCGGGTGCCCCGCGCCGCATCGCGGGCGATCAGCGATCCCTCGGGCCACAGCGGAATAAGGTGGTGCGACGACGCCCTGACCTGCCGCGGGTTCTGCACTACCTCAAGGTCGGCCAGCGCCAGCGGCGCGCGATCGGGCCTGACCGCCACCCAGAAGCTCTGCCGCGGCTTGCGGATGTGTACAAAGTGGTCGGCGTGGGCCACACAGATCGCGCCTTCGACCGGCTGCCCCGTCAGGCGAACATCCATTCCCCGGCGCTTGAGATGAAGGTAGGTCTGCACGACCCAGCAGTCGACGCCCAGCGCGAAGCGGCGGCTGATCGCCGTCGGATCGGGCGTCTGGACCGACGAGAGCACATCGGCCCAGCGGTCGAGCTCGAGGGGGACGAAGTAGATCGTCGGCAGCGCCGACGAGCGCGCCCCGCCCGCCGCGGCGGGCGATTCCTGCACGGCCTGAGTTGTGTTCAGCCCGGCGCTCAATCCGCAGCCCCCACCGGCATTGATCGCCCCGCATGGTTTTCCAGCGGCGCGTCGGCCGGTTCAAACGTCGGTGTCACGTCCCACCACATCAGCGAGTGCCGCGACTGATAGGCCCGCCCGGTGTGGAACACGTCGCGGTCGATGACGGTGAACTTGAGACAGTTCTCGGCGGTATGCGCGTCGGCCGCCGTCTCACCGAGATACAGCGAGACCGAATACTGCCCCGGCGTGAGCGGCACGACGCCCAGATCGAGACGCAGCGTGCCCCCGCGCGAGGCCTCGGGAATGTCGCCCCGGCGTCCGTATCGACTGCTGTAATGCAGGATTCTCACGCCATCGGCATTCATGACGATCAGGCCGATCTCCGCCCGCGTCGGGCGAGCGGCACGATAATCGACCTCGACCGCCAGCGGCTGGCCCATGTCGAGCCGGGCGCCGACCTGCCCGCCGCAGACGAGTCTTGCCTCGGTCATTTCCAATGGCCGGCGGTCGTCGCCCGCGAATGCGGCGACGCCCGAGTTTTCCGAATCGAGCTCGCCCGCGAGATAACGGGCCGTGCCGGTGTCGGGGTCGCCGTCGAATTCCACCCGCCCCGCCTTGAGCAGCAGCACGCGTGTGCACAGCGATTTGACCGTCGCCATGTTGTGGCTGACCAGCAGCACCGTCCGGCCCGAGGTCGCCACATCGCGCACCTTCGCGATGCACTTGTTCTGAAACTGGCTGTCGCCCACCGCCAGCACTTCGTCGACGATGAGGATCTCCGGCTCGAGGTGGGCCGCGACAGCGAACGCCAGGCGGACATACATGCCGCTGCTGTATCGCTTGACCGGCGTATCGAGGAATCGCTCGACGCCCGAAAAGTCGACGATCGCATCAAACTGCCGCGTGATCTCCGACCGCCGCATTCCGAGGATCGCGCCGTTGAGATAGATGTTTTCGCGGCCGGTCAGTTCGGGGTGAAACCCCGTGCCGACCTCGAGCAGGCTGCCCACCCGCCCATACAGATCGATCTCGCCTTCGGTCGGGTCGGTGATGCGCGAGAGCACCTTGAGCAGCGTGCTCTTGCCGGCGCCGTTGCGACCGACCACGCCGACGACTTCACCGCGGCTGACATCGAAGTCGATGCCGCTGAGGGCCCAGAAGGTCTCGGTCGTCGCGCGCGCCAGAGGCCGGCGCAGGCGCGACAGCATCGCCTCGGCCAGCGTGATGTGCGAGGTCTGCTCGTGCCGGATGGTGTACGACTTCTTCAGCCCCCTGACGCGGATGGCGCTTTGGCTAGATGACATCGGCAAACTTCCTCTCCATCGCGCGGAAGGCGAACACGCCCGCGACAAACATCACCACCGACACACAGGCTGCCCAGGCGAGGTAGCCGGGGTGAAACTCGCCCGCGCCGAGCAGGCTCCAGCGGAAGGTTTCGATCAGGCTCGCCAGCGGGTTGAGCATGTAGAGCTGCAGCGCGAAATCGGGCAGCCCCGAGAGCTTGTCCCTCGCCACGCTCAGCCCGTACGCCACCGGCGTCAGGTAGGTCAGCAGTTGGATCATCACCGGCAGGATGTGCTGCACGTCGCGATAGCTCACCATCATCGCCGAGAGCACCAGCCCGCTGCCCAGCGCCAGCATCACCAGCAGGAGGATGCACACCGGCAGCAGCAGCAATCCCGGCCCCGGCTTGCCATAGATCAAGACGATCGGCACCGCCAGCAGCAGCGCCACCGCGAAATCGACCAGCACCGACATCACCGTCGAAGCCGGCAGGATCAGCCGCGGGAAATAAACCTTCGACACCAGGTGGGCGTTGCCGACCATCGCGGCGCTGCTGCGGTTGAGCACGTTGGCAAACAGCGCCCAGGCGATCTGGCCCATAAACACGAGTGCGAAATAGGGAATGCCCTCGGTGCTGGGCAGCCCCGCGATGAATCCGAACACCAGCGTCAGCGCACCGGCCGCGAGCAGCGGCTGAATGAGCACCCAGCTCACGCCCAGCGCCGTCTGCTTGTAGCGGAGCTTGAGATCGCGCTGTGCCAGCGTCAGGAGAAGATCGCGAAACCGCCAGAGTTCGGCGAAGTCGACCGCGGCCCAACGGCCGCGCGGGCGGATCCGCTGCCGGACAAGACCTGCCGGCGCGGTCAGGCCGTCAGGGGTCGAGGAGGTTGACGGAGTGGCTAAGCTCATTGCGTTGTTTCTTCCCTGCCCTCAGAGACCCTTATGCACAAACCCTGCCCTGTGCGGGAATGTCTGCGGTCTGCAGCATCACGGTCAGTGAATCGATGACCCGCCTTGCGTAATGTTCGCCCGAGAAATCGGCCGCCCGGCGTCGCGCCGCCTCGCCCAGCGCCACGGCAAGACCCCGGTCACCCACGATACGGCACACCGCCTCGGCAAGCTGCGCCGCGTCGCCGAAAGGCGTCAGCAGCCCGTCGACGCCGTCGGTGATGACCTCGGCCGGACCGCCCGATCGTCCTGCCACCACCGGCTTGCCCAGCGCCATCGCCTCGATCACCACCATGCCCAGCGGCTCGTTATCGGACGCGTGCACCACCACGTCCATCGCCGTCATCCACATCGGCACGTTATGCCGCAGGCCTTCGAGGCGAATTTGCCTCTCGAGCCCGAGCCGGCGGATCTGCTCGCGCAGCCAGCCGGGGTAGTCGGCCTCCAGCGGATGCTCTCCGCCGACGATGACCGCGGTCGCATCCGGATGCCGCCGGAGTATCTCGGGCATCGCCTCGACCAACACGTGAACGCCTTTCCACCGCTGCAGCCGCGCCGCCATGCCGATGATCGGACCCTGCTCGGGCAGCCCGAGCTGCCGCCGCGCTTCGAGAGCGGGCGGCAGGGCGGACGGGTCGAACCGCTCGAGGTCGACCGGTGCATACGCAACCCGCATCGGTCTAACCGGGCGAATCGCGCCCTGCAGCCCCGCGACCGAATCAGAACAGGTGAGAATGCCACGCGCCGGGATCGAGGCGATCAGCTTTTCGAGGCGGCAGCGGGGCGAAGGGTTGCCGTGCTGAAACCACACCGCCGGTCGGCCGGCGAGCCAGGCCGCCGTCCCGCCATAGAGGTGGGCCTTGCTCATCCACCCGAGCACGCCATCGAAGCCGCCCGCCGTCATCAGCCGCTTGAGCCGCGTGATGCATCGCCACGCGCTGCCCAGTTGCCTCACCCGACCCGAAGGAATGACGTGGACCTCGATGCCCATGTCTTCGACGGTCTTGACCATCGGGCCGTCGGTGAGAAAAACCACACTCCATTGGGCACGGTCTTGCCCATGGGCCAGGAGCTGGATCAGCGCCGCCTCGGCGCCGCCGCGCGGCTCGGCCAGCGGCATCACCACCAGCACCCGCAGACGATCCCCCTTTGCCGCGTGCGCGGCCGGCGACATCGTGTCTTCCGAAGACTGGCTCGCCACACCCGCTGTCACGCCATGGCCTCTTCGTAAACCTGCCTCACCCGTGTCGCCACCACCGACCAGTCGAAGTGAGCTCGGCAGTGTTCCATGCACAAGGCCGGCGTCGGCAGACGAGAGTTTCCGACCAATGCATCACTCAGAGCGGCCGCCAGCGGCTCGGGACCCGTCGACGGAAGGATCAGCGACTCGCTCAATCCGCGCACGACCTCGGGCAGCCCGCCCACCGGCGTCACCAGCGACGGTGTGCCCGCTGCCAATGCCTCGGCCACCACCAGCCCAAACCCTTCGAGCGCCGCCGTCGGCACCACGCACAGATCGGCCGCCCGATAGGCCAGCGGAAGGTCGCCGTCAGCCACAAAACCCAGCAGCCTCACATGCTCACCCAGACCCTCCGACATCACTCTCGCCCGCAGCGGCTCAAGCAGCGGACCCTTGCCGGCGATCAGCAAGAGCACATCGGGGACGTTTCGCTTTACTGTCGCCATCGCGGTCAGCAGGTCATCGAGTCCCATCCTCGGCACCAGCCGCCTCACGCACAGCACGATCGGCCGATCCTGAGGGAAGCCGAGCCGATCGCGGCAGGCCGGGCGAGACTGGGCAACATCGTAAGCCCCGGTATCGATCCCCCCGGGCACGACTCTCACCAGGTCGGCGTTGACGCCATACGTGCGGGAGAGCAGCTCGCCAAAAGCCTGTGACAACACGATGCACCGCTTTGAGCGGCGATAAACCAATCCCTCGACCGCGGCACGGAGCCGCGTTGCCAATCCGCCGGCGCCTTGCCGGCTTGCCTCCGCGGCCCACGGGCCGTGGAAGTGTGACACAAACGGTCGCCCACCCCGAGCGCGAAGGGCGGCCGCACCGTAGAGCGCGAAGTGCGACACCACCAGGTCGGCGTCGATTTCCGATATCGCTGCCGCGCAGGCCTCGCGCATGAGGCGATGCCGCGCCAGTTGCCCCGCGTCGACCGGCGCCGCCGCCCGGACGACGCCGCCCGATTCCCTTTCGGCCAGCGCGCTGCCCACCACCACGCCGCGGCATGCCACATCGACATCCGCCAGCCGCGCGATCAGCCCTGCGAAGTATCGCTCAAGCCCGCCGGGCTGCTCACCGAACCAGCCGTTGCCGACCTGCACGGTTCGGATCGTCCGCCGCTGCGGCGAATCGAGGCGGGCCGGCGTCTGCCCGGAAGCACGCTGCGATGTCATCGACCAGTCGACCGTGGTCACGCCGCACCCCCGCCCACCTTCAGACCTTCTCCGATTGTGTCTCCGTCGACAGCAGGGCGGCCTCCGACCCGCGATGGCCGCGTCGAATGCTCGCCTGCATCCGGCGAATCGCTGGACGCACTGCTGGCCGCCCCGGTCGGCGCCCCGGTCGCCCATCTGGTCGCCGCTCCGGTCGCCGCACCGATCGCCTCCTGCATCACCCGCTCGAAGCCGTTGATCACCGTCTCGACCGCGAACGCCCGCTCGGCCTGCGCCCGCGCCGCCCGCGCCATCATGCCGTCGGCATCCCTCGACAAATCGTCAAACACACCCGCGATCGCGTCGGCAACCGACTCGGCGTCATATCGATCGAAGATCCGCCCTGCGGTGCCGACGTAGTCGCCTGTTCCGTTGGTCGGCCCGACAACCACCGGCGTGCCGCACGCCATCGCCTCGGCCACGGTCGAGCCGAAGTTCTCGTCCTCGCTGGGCTGAACAACCACATCGGCTTCACGCAACAACTGCGGCGCCAGCGCCCGCGCGACGCCCGGCACATATTCCAGCCGGTCCGGATGCTCAAACTGCTCGATCAACTGCCGATATCCCGCGGCCCATCCGAAGCCGCCGATCACTTTGCCCCTGACATCGACGCCTCGCCCGATCAGCACCCGCAGCGCGCCCAGGAACAGATCGAGCCGCTTGCGTGGCACGGTGCGACCCAGCCACAGCATTGTCCGAGGCTGTTGCCCCGGCCGGATCACCTTGCCCTGCGGCGTGAACTGCCCGAGATCGATCGGGTAAGGAAGCGCCCGCGTCGCCGATTCGCCGACCCCATACGTCGCGAGCCGCCGCATCGACCAGCGGCTGCCGCAGACCACCACGTCGCTCGCAGAGAAGCGTGGCAGCGCCAAGTATCGGCGATAGAGCGTGAACGCGCGCAGCTTGAGCCACTGCCCGTTGCCGCAGAGCCGCCTCACTTCGGCCGCCCGCTCGATCACCGAGCAACTGTCGGTCTCGGGCGGACCCTGCACCCAGCTCACCGACGGGATTCCGCCGATCTTGCCGAACGCCCATTCACCCAGCGCCACCTGCAGGTCATACCGCCGGGCCGCGTGTTCGCGCCTCATGGCGCTGATGATGCCGCGGGCGAAGGTCGCATGGTTGATCGCCCCGAGCACAAACTGCGTCACCTGGCCGCCCCGACCGTTTACCTTCTGACACAGCGCCTCCGCCCGCCGATTGGGCGTATCGACATAGCGAAACCGCGGGTGGTCGATCAGCCGGGTCGGGTAGACAAAAGACCGCTTGTTGAAAAAATCGATCTCGTGACCGCGATCGAGCAGGCCTGCCAGCGTCTCCATGCCCGCATCGGCAACGCTGCCCGCGCCCGACTCGGCATAGCCGAAGCAGGCGATTCTGAGCGGCCGACGCCCGCTTGTCAGGGCCTTGAGTGTGTCGAGCGTTTGAGGCTGCATGGATGGATCGTCGTGCGTCGAAAGGGCCGTCGCTGCGGGGCGGCCGGGCGGGATCGCGTGTCGTCCCCTGTTGGGCCGCTTATCCGCGGGCTTTTCTCGCCGCATATTCGCGCAGCAGGTCGGCGATGAACTCGCCCGCCGCCCGCGTCTGGGCTTCGCGGTCGAACAGCGCGAGCGACTGCGGCACGGCCGCCGCCTTGTCGTCGATCTGGTCGCGCGTCACCTGGTTCATCAGTTTCGCCATGGCCTGCACATAGGTCTGGCTCCAGGGTGTCTCGCCCGGCAGGCGCCACATCCAGCCTTCGCCCAGGTCATATGCCATGGGAATGGCGCCCGTCACGGTGGGCAGCCGCATGGCGATGTATTCCGACACCTTGGTCGTATATCGAAACAGCCCCACGCCATCGAGGCTCTGCGGCAGGCTCGCCACGTCGATCGCCGAGAGATACACCGGCACCTCGGCCGCCGGCACCTGGCCCACCAGATGAACGCGCCCGCCCGGCAGATCGCGGGCGAGCGATTGCATGGGCTCGAGCCCCGAGCCGCCGCCGACGACCACGACACTCACGTCATCCCGCTTGAGCAGCCGAGCCGCTTCGACCAGTTCCTTGCCGTAGCAATATCCGACCCGCTTGTTCCACGTCAGTGACCCGACGATGCCGAAGACAATCTGCCCCGGCGCGATGCCCAGTCGGCTTCGCACTTGGGCGCGCGATGCCTCGCGCTGCGCCGCGGTCATCTCGAATGGCGCCCACCCCGCGGCGGTCATTGCCCGCCGACACCCGAAGCTCATCGCCCGGCCCACGAGGTAGGGCGTCCAGCCGATGAACCCCGCGGCCCAGCGGCACAGCAGCCGCTCATAGAGCGCAAACGCCGGCCCGGCCAGCGGGGCATGCGATGCCACAAACGGCCCGACCGCGTCGCCGCTGCTGACGACATAAGGCACGCCCCCCAGCAGCCGACCGATCATCACAGCCAGCCCGCCGGCAATGCCTGTTCCTTCCATCACGACCAGGTCGGGGCGGGTCTTGAGGATATGGCTCGTCAGCGACCGCAGGGTCTTCAGCTTCGACGCGCGGCTGAACGGGAAGACCTCGGGCTTCGCGCCATGCAGCAGCGCCACAATCCGCGCCTCTTCGTTGCTGCCGCTGCCCTTGTTGGCAAATGTCAGCACACGCCCGCTTGCCGCCACGGACGACTCACCGGCCGCTTGCCCCACAGTCATGATCGGTGCACTCGTCTGCAGCGCCATCAGTTGCTCCGGTGTACCGCCACCTGCTGGAACATCTCGATATACCGATCGGCCATCAGATCCCAGCTATAGTTCTCCGCCACCCGTCTTGCGCCGATCGACATCGCCCGGCGAAGCTCGGCATCGCCGGCCAGCGTCGCCATGTGAGCCGCGATGGCGTCGATGTCGTCGGGGTTCTGGCAGACAAACCCGCACGACGAGTCCATCACCTCGCAGCCGCCGGCCGTTCGTGCGGTGATCACCGGCAGCCCCGACGCCAGCGCCTCGAGCAGCGCCAGCGAACAGGCCTCGTACCGCGACGGGAAGGCGAAAAAGTCGGCCGCCCTCATCAGCGCCGGCACATCGCGACGGAAGTTGAGAAAGTGAACCCGCTCGCCCAGCCCGAGTTTCTGCGCCAGCGCCGGATACGGGCTCTTGGCCACCGCGCCCACCACCGCAAGGTGAAGGCCCGGCGTCCTGGCGAGCGCCGCCAGCACCCCGTCGAGATTCTTGCGGGGGCTGCGGATGTCGCCGACGAACAGCGCCAGCGGAACACCTTCGGGCAGCCCCAGCCGCGACCGGTCTTCTTTGCCGGGATGAAACTCATCCAGATCGACGCCGTTGAGAATCACGCGGATCCGCTCGCGGTCGATGCCGATCCCCGCCAGCTCGTCTTTCACCGCTCCCGAGACGGCGATGACGTGGCGTGCAGCGCCATACGCCTGCCGCTCCCACCGCGCGTTGAGCCGCGAATACTGCGCCTGGTACCAGCCGTAAGGCCCGCCCACCACGCGCGACGTATGCACCGGCGACGACAGCCACGCGCCGTGGACGAAGTGAGACACGTTGATGTCGTGCTCGCCCACCATGGCGTAACCGTTGACCACCACCAGGTCGGCCCGCCCGCTGACGTCGGACATCGCCCGGCGCGTCATGTTCGAAAACCGCCAGACGTTGAAGAGCCCGGGCTTTTTCAGTTCAGGTCTGACAGGCACCCACGTCGCCACGCTTTCCATTTCCTGCGCGAAGGTCTCCGACAGCACCGTCACCTTCACGCCGCGCCGCGCGCAGCCCTTGATCAATTCGTAGTTCACCCGGCCCTGGCCGTCGCCGCGGATGATGTTGTGTGTGACCAGCGCAATATGCATGGCGTCATTCACCGCGAATCGGTCGGGATCTTCGATGCCCCGGAGACCATCGCCCCCGTGCCGTGTGTGGGCCAGGTATCGAGATCGGAGGCCGCGTCCAGCCCGACTTCATCGGCATGCGGCTCGCCCTGGTTCATGACGCCGTTGTCGCTCCGCCTGGCGCCCGCTCCCACCACCGTCAGCGGACGGCGCTGGCGCGGGGCGGTGAAGGCCTGCCACTCGGCCTCGACGATCGACCGGAAGCTCTCCCTGAAGTGCGCGATCGAAAACCGCTCGGCGTGCGCACGGATCGCCTGCGGGTCGGGCCTCCAATGATCCATCGCCTCGACGGCCTCCACGATCGCTTCCGCGGTCTGCTCGCCAAAGAGCATGCCGGTCGTGCCATCGACGACGGTCTCCAGTGAGCCGCCTCGCCCGAAGGCGATCACCGGCGTGCCGCACGCCTGCGCCTCGACCGCCACGATCCCGAAATCTTCCTCCGCGGCGAACACAAACGCCTTCGCCCGCTGCATATGATCGCGCATGACCTCGTCGCTGGCATAGCCCAGCATGGTCACATTGGGCCCGGCCGCCGCCTCGATCCGTTTGCGGTCCGGGCCGTCGCCGATCACGACCAGCCGTCGGCCGGGCATGCGGTTGAACGCCTCGACCACAAGGTCGATCCGCTTATAGGGCACAAGCCGCGATGCGGTGAGATAAAACTCGTCCTTCTCGGTCTGCACCGAGAACCGCCCGACATCGACCGGCGGATACACCGTCCGCGAACTCCGCCTATACACCTTCTGCACACGCCGACCGACGAAATCAGAGTTGGTCAGGAACACGTCGACGCCCGCTGCCGAGCGGAGATCCCAGCTGCGGATGTAGTGCAGAATCGCCCGCGCCAGCAGCGACTTGATGCCCCAGGTCAGGCCGCTCTCCGCCAGGTACTGGTGCTGGAGGTCCCACGCAAAACGCACGGGCGAGTGGCAGTAGCAGATATGAAGCTGATCGGGCCGGCTCAGGATGCCCTTGGCCGCCACGTAGCTGCTCGAGATCACAAGGTCATAGCTCGACACGTCAAGCTGCTCGACCGCCAGCGGCATCAGCGGGAGATAGCTCCGGTGATATCGCCTCGCAAACGGCAGCTTCTGAATGAACGTCGAGCGCACCGGCTTGCCGCGGATGAACCCGCGCTTGTCCGGCGGCAGGAAGTCAAACAGGCTGAACAGATCCGCCTCGGGGTAGACCGCCAGGATCTGCTCGAGCACGCGCTCCGCACCCGCATAGGTGTAGAGAAAGTCGTGCACAACTGCGATGCGTTTTCTGCCAGCCATGATGATCAGCTCCCCTGCTCGGCGTGCTTCGTCATCCCCGAATCGGCGGATCGCCTGTCAGGCCCGCTCCGGCCGCGCATTGCCGGTTGACCGCCCCGCAGACCGCTCAGGCAGTCGGCCCGCTCGAGGTCGGACCGCTCGCAGGTCGGCCTCTCGCGGGCGACGCGCCACGCGTGTCGTCCGCGCCCGTCGGCCCTGTGCCGGGCGGCACGCGAGGTGGCTCCATCGCGGGCGAGGCTCACTCGACCTGCGCCATCGTCTGTCGGAGATTCTCGACGCGACGCCGCATCGTCTCTTCGATCGTCCGGTGGGCGGTGATGGTGTCGATGTCGCCCAGCACGCGCCGCGCGTCATCGCGTCGACCGACGGCCGACAGAATCTCCGCCATGTGCACGCGATACGGCAGCGAAACCGGCTCGCGCTTCACCGCCTCGGTGATGGCTTTGAGCGCTTCCTGTTGTTCCCCGCGCGCCATGTGGACTGTCGCCAGCGTGTCATGCAGCGCGCCGATGCGCGGGTTGCTCGCCACGGCCGACTTCGCCAGCGTCAGCGCCTCGTCGAGCGCTTCCTTCCGCGATGACAGGATCACCGCCATGTTGTTCGCCGCCAGCAGCGACGGCGGCAGCCCGCCCGCCTGGTCACCCGAATCGCCCGCGGCCAGCACGCGCCGATACGACGCCTCGGCCGTCGCGATGTCTCCGTTGCGCTCGTAGACCATGGCGATCATCGTCACGAAGAACGGCGGCAGGTCCTCGCGCGCCAGCAGCTCGGCATAGACAGCGTCCGCCGCCGCACGGTGCCCGGTGTTGGGGAACCTGTTGTTGAGCGCGTCATGGCCGGTTGCCAGCACCATTCGGCCATCAATGTCGTCCGGGGGGATCAGCGGCTTGACCCGCTCGAGCCACGCGCTGGCCGCCTCATTGTCGAGCAACTGTGACGCCAGTTCGATCCAGGTCCGCCGCCAGATCTCGTCGCGGTTCGCCAGCGGCCACAGGAGCGCGTCGGCCTGTTCGGTCAGCCCGTTCTGAATCAGCACCCGCGCATAGTTGGTGACAAACAGCTGATACCGGGCCGGATCGCTCAACACCCGGTTCAACTGCGGGGTCAGTTGATCCAGCGCCACCTTCGACTGGTTAAGCTTCAGCCGGGCTTCGGCCACCGCCATGTCGGCATCGATCGTGTCTGCCCCCGACCGCTTGCGCCACTCGACCGCGGCATTGAGCGCTTCGGTCCACCGGTCGGCCCGCGACAGCGCCTCATATGCCAGCCGCACCGGCTCTGGAGACTGCGACGGCAGATCGAGCAGCCGCATCCCGACCGTGCCCGCGTCGTCATAGTCTTCGACCGACAGATACCGCTGCACCATCGCCATGCCCAGCGGCAGCGAGTCGATGTTGCGGTCGGCAAGCTGGCGCAGCCGCATGTTGGTCAGACGCGGGTCTTCAGCCAGTTCGCCGGCATCGGCGATCATTGACAGCGCCTCCCACTCGATCTTCGCGCCAACCGGGTTCTGAATCACCGCGTTGATCAGCGACCGGAGCTCCGGCTCTTCGATGCGCGCCGACAACACCGGCCACCGCTTCTCCACCTCGGCAAACGTCGGCTCCTCGGGGATGGCCGCCCGCGCCTGCTTGAGCGAGGCCGTCGCCCCCGCGGTGTCGCCCACCGCCACCTGCAGCGAGATCAGCGTCCGCCAGGCCGGCATCAGTTTCGGATTCACCGCGGTCGACCGCTGCGCAGCCTCCAGCGCCGATTCGACGCCGACGTACCGCGCGTTGAACTGCGCCTGTACGAGCTCTGCCTCGCCCGGTTCGACCTTCAGGCCGGCGATCGCGTCGAGCGCTTCCTGCGCCGCCTTGAGGTTGCCCTGAGATCCGTAGAAGTCGGCCGCGAACTGGATGATCGGCAGGTCGGGCTTGGTCATCAGCGCGGTCACGACCTCGCGCGTCTTGACGTTGTCGCCCAGCTGCCGATAGAGCGACGCCAGCAGCAGGTCGGGCTCCTTGCCCTGGTCGAACTGCACGAGCCGATCGACGGCTTCCTGCAGCCGCCCCTGCCGGGCCATGAGCATGGCCGAAAGCCGAAGCTGCTCGCGATCCGTCGGCGCCAGTCGCGCAAGGCGGTCGACATACTCCGCGGCCCGGGCATAGTCGCTCCTGGCGTGAAGCAGGCGGACCATCTCGGTCAGCGCCTGGTAGTTCATCGGATCGACGTCGAGCGCCAGCGTCAGTTGTTCCACCGCGGCGATCGTGTTGCCCACCCGGTCGAGGCCCAGCGCGAGCAGGTAGCGTGCCTCGGCCGAGTCGGGCACCGCACGCACAAACTCCTGCAGCAGCTTGATCGCCTCGTCGTCCGAGCCGCGGTCGTTCTTTCCATAGAGCAGCTTGGCCTTTGCCAGCCGCCAGGTGAGGCCTTCTTCGCCCGTGAGGGCCCGGACGCGCTCGATCGTTTTCTCGAACAGCTCGAGGTCCTGCTGCACGCTGGGCGCCGACAGCGCCTGCTGCTGCACGTCGGCATTGTCAGGATGCCCCTCGCAGAGCCGCTTCCAGTGCTCGGGCGCCTCGGGCAGGCGCGCCAGTTCCATGTACCGCGCGGTCGCCAGTTGCCAGTCGATCGCCTGTTCCGCGGGGGCCCGCAGCGCCGCATCCTGCAGGAAGATCAGCCCGGCCTGCGGGCTCTTCTCGTCCGACAGCTCGCTCGCATGGAACAGAGCCAGCTCGGGCGTGAGCCCCATCGTCTTCTGGGCGGCATCGATGATTTCCTGCTCCATCCCCAGGTTCATCCGCCGCGAAAGGGCGATCAGGTTGCCATAGGTCGCCTGCGTCGGCCTCGCCTCGGCAGCCAGCGCCGCCCGAATCGCCGCCGCGGCTGCCTCCGGGTCGCCCTTTGCGCCCATGAGCGAGGCGCGAATCCCCAGCGTCGTCGGCTCGCCCGGCGCGATCTCCTGCACCTTCGTGATCATCTCGTTCAGGAGCGCGATGCGGTCCTGCCGCGCCATCGGCACGTCAGTCCCCGACGGTGCGTCGAGCGTCGCGCTGATCGTCTTGGCCAGAAGCACGCCCGCAGCCACATTCGAAGGATCGCGCTGGCCGGCCGCGATCGCCAGGCCCAGCGCCTTGCCCTGATCGCCGCGCTCGAGCGCCAGCGCCGAAAGCCGCATGACCGGCGCCGACCACGACGGGCTGCGCCGGGCGGCAAACGTCCAATACCGGCCCGCCAGCGCACGCTCGCTCAGGTCGTAATACGCGTCGCCCAACTCGTTGGCGAGTACGGCATCACGCGGATAATCCCGCGCCGCCTGCTCGATCAGCCGAACTCGCGCGCGGGCCGGTACCGGCTCGCCCAGCTTGTCATTGGAGAGCAGGGCGGTCCAGGCCGCCGCGTGGCTGTCGCCTTGCTGTTTCGCCAGCGCCGCGTGAATCGCCTTGGCGCCCTCGACATCGCCCGTGGTCGCCAGCGCCCAGGCCTTGAGCGGCTTGAGCGAAACGTCGTCTTCCTTGCTCTCGGGCGTCACATCCGCCAGCAGCGAGATCACCTCACCGAAGCGCTCGCGCTCCCACAGCCTTCGGGCCAGTTGCGCGACATAGACCGGGTCGCCCCCTTCAGCCAGCACCCGGGTCAGCGCCAGCGCGCGGTCGTAAAGACCGGCCATTTCCAGTTCCGTCACCAGCAGCGGATCGAGCTTGCTGTCGGGCGCAGGACGCTCGGCCGCCTTGATCAGATGCAGCCGCGACTGTTCGAGCAGGTCGGTCAGCCGATACGCCACCCCCTGCACCATCGCCGCCTGATACTCGCTGGGCGCCGCCTTGACCATCTCCTCCGCCGCGCTGAGCAGTTCCTGATCAGGACGCCGCGTCGCATCCAGCAGCCGGATCGTCGTCACCTGCGCTTCGATGTCCGACGGCGTCGCCTTGAGCCACAACTGGGCGGTGGTCAGCGCGTCGTCATACTTGCGCAGCGCCTCCAGCGCCCGTGCCTTGCCCGCGAGAATGCCCGGGTCACCGGGCGAAGTCGCAAGCAACTGGTCGGCCAGGTCGACCGTCTCGGTGAGGTAGCCGACCTGCTCATACAGGTCGAGCAGCTTGCGACGCGCCTCAGTCCGCGACGGGTCAAGCTTGAGCAGGTGGCGTATGACCGCGATGGCCTCGACCAGGTGTCGTCGCTGCGGCGCCGTCACCTCGAGCCGCGCATCGGCATAGGCGGCCACCGCCTCGATGTCAGACTGGTGATTCAGCAGATACGGGCGAAGCTTCGCCAGCGCGGTCTCGAAATCGCCCGCGGCAAACGCCGCCATCCCGTCGGTGCGGAGCGCCGCCTCATTCCGCTTGATCTCCGCCCGGCGATAGGCGTAGAAGCCGCCGGCGCTGCCGACGACGACCGAAACCGCCGCCGCCAGAATCGCAATCCGCCAGTATGACTTTGCTTTCAGAGACATGTCACCAACCTCCAAGCATCTTCCTCACCGTCCACCAGATGATCCGCAGATCCAGCAGCCAACTTCGATTGGCCACATACTCCAGGTCGTACTTGATCCACTCCTGGAAATCCTTGCCGGCTTCACGGGTGCGCATCACCTGCCACAGACCCGTCACACCCGGCCTGACGCTGAGCCTCGCCTCGCGCCATGGAGGACAAAACTGATTCTCACTCCGCGGCGAAGGCCGCGGGCCCACAACCGACATGTGCCCCGCCAGCACGTTCAGAAACTGGGGAAGCTCATCTATGTTGTATTTTCGGATAAATGCCCCCACCCTCGTCAGCCGTGGGTCGTCGGCGATGAAGAACTGCGGGCCGTCGGCCTGGTTCTTCGCCGCCAGCTCACGCTTCATCCGCTCGGCATCCTTCCGCATCGACCTGAACTTCAGGCACGGAAACTCCCGCCCGCCCTGCGTCTCGCGCCGGTGGGCAAAGAAAAACGGCGACCCATCCTCGAGCCAGATCGCCAGCATCACCAGCGGAAAGATCCACCCCGTCAGCGTCAGAACCATCAGCGCGAAGGCGATGTCGAACAGCCGCTTGCCCGGCACGCGCGGGGCCGGACGATCCGTGCCCGCCCGCGCCGGCATCTGCCCGATCGGACCGAGCGGCGCGATCTGATCCCACGCCAGCTCCTGCTTCTGAGCCGGGCGGTGTTCCGGGTCATCCCAAAGCACCGCCGGCCCGACCACGCTGTCATCCGTGCCCAGCACGCGTCCGGCCCCGATCCAGACCGGGCCGACCAGCTCCGCGCCGGGCGTGACGGTGGCGGCCGCGTGCCGCCAGCTTGACGTTCCCTCCACCTGCTCCAGCCCCGCGATCGTCGCGTCGGGCCTGCGCCACAGGTCGACCATGCGCCGGGCAAACCGCGCCACCTCGCGCCGATCGCTGGCCTGAAAGAGCCCCCCGTTGGTCGATGACGTGCCCCGCCCCAAACGCCCCGACTCGCGCCGCAGCCGACGCCATCCCTCCGCACCGGTCGGGCCCACCTGCCACACCCCCGCGAGCCGACGGTTCCTGCACAGCGCCACGCGCGACACCTGCCGGTCGCGCCCCCCATAGTCACGCTCGAATCGCTGAAACAGCCCCGACGCATCCGCCCGCACCAGCTCGCGGTAATACCGCGGGTCGTCGTGGTGCAGCCGGATGAACATGATGTCCAGCGAGTTCCACGTCAGCGTGTCCAGCGCCCGCGCCGGGTTAAACAGCACGAGCACATCCGGCTCGACCAGCAGAAACAGCTCGGCCAGATCGACGATGCTGCCGTGCGTGCCGGCGCGCACCACCTGCACGCCGTGCGCCGCCCAGAACCGGTCATGCAGCTCGATCGGGCTCAGGCCGCACAGGGTCAGATCGACCGCGTCGCGACCGCCGCCCGGGGCGCGACGCTGCGGCGAGGCCGCCTCAAAAGCGCGGATCGCCTCGGCCGGCCAATCGCCCCGCACGGCTGCCTGATCTATCGGCGAGGTCTCAAGCATGGTCTCGACCGCTCGACTCCTGCGGGCCGGGGCGACGTCGCTCGCCCGCCGCGCGCGTGTTCACGTCGACGCTCGACGATTGATCGGGCTGATCGCCATACGGATCGTCGGGCGCCGCCCACGCCGCGACCGCATGCGCCACAGGCCCCAGTCGGTCGCCTCGCGACACCGAGCGCGGCGTCTCTTCGTCCGCCACGCCGTCGCGACGCGAAACCATGATGCTCCGCTGGCTCGCATAGATCTTGAAGTGCTGCTCCGACGCGCGGTTGAAGACCACGCCGCCCAGGTTGGCGCCCATGTCGATCAGGTGCCGCAGCGACCGCTCCGCCAACGGGCGGCTCTCGCCCTGGGCGATCACCATCACCACCGCCTCGCACTCCGACGCCGCAACCGAGGCCTCCAGGCTTCCCGGCACAGGGCCCGTGTCGAGCAGAACCACGTCATACATCGCCTTCGCCTGCGACAGCACGCGCCTCAGCGTCAGTGGCGACACCTGCGCCGCATGACGCGCGCCCGCGCGCCCCAGCGGGAGAATGTCGAGGTTGGGCAGCCCGCTGCCGACAATGCAGTCGGCGAACTTCTCCCCGCCCAGCGCATCGACCAGCCCCAGGTGCTCCGTCGCCTGACGCGACAGGGCGTCTTCGAGCTCCGCGGGGTCGATCTGACCGCTCTCCAGCAGGATTTCGCCCAGCTTTCGGCGTGAGGTCCGTGCCGCCTGCAGCGCCACATCCAGTTGCTCGGGCGTCAGCACCCCGGCCCGGCGAAGAATGTTGCCCAGCTTGCGGCGCGCCGACGCCTGCGACCGGCTCGTCAGCCCGCCGCCGACGAAGTCGAAATCGATCACCAGCGTCCGGGCGCCCGTCTCGGCAAACGACAGCCCCAGCGCCAGCGTGAGGCTCGTCTTGCCGCTCCCCGATGCCGGGCTCGTGATCGAGATCACGCGCCGACCGGGGTTGAGAATCTGAAGCCGCGTACGGATCTCGTGCACGCTGTGCGCCGCCAGCTTCGCCTTGTCCGGCTCGTCCATCTCGCTGGGCAGACGCGGCAGCACGCCCAGCAGCGGGCGGTTGAATGTCGCCGCCGCCGC
>CAZBOE010000037.1:26518-27976 GCA_964493365.1 uncultured Tepidisphaeraceae bacterium
CGAAGAGAAACACCAGCCCGAATCCCAAAAACACCCCCGCAGCGCCGCCCGATGCCGCAAGCTGCTTGTGGGTGTTCGAATACGGCGCCAGCGGCGTATCGCCCGCGTTGATAACCTGGATTCGGCCGGCCGTCGCAGACTCGATATCCAGCTGGTCCAGTCGCCCTTTGACCTCCGCTATGCGATTGCCAAGCTCCTCCGCCTCGGCCTCGAGTTGCTTGATCTGCAGGTCGGTCCGGCCCAGGTTCAGCAGTTCCTGCGTCGACCTCTCATACATCTGCTGAAACGCGTCGCGCTGCTGGATCAGGTCTTCGGGTGTCCGGTTGGTCAGGTCGATCTGGCTCGCCCCGCCGGTCGTTCCGCTGAACACCGGCGGCGGCGGCACGAACGCCGCGGCTCGCTCCGCCACCTGCGCGTCCAGCTTCTCCATCAGCCGGCGACGTTCCCGCACAGCCTTGTTCTCTGTTCCCTGGCCCGAGGCCTCCAGCTTGCGCAGTTCGCCTTCCACCTGCGTGCGTTCGTTCAGCAGCCGCTCCATCTGAGGGTCTTGCGACGCAATCTGCTCGGGCGTCCAGCGAACATCCTCCTTCCGCTGCTGCGAGGCGCCGTTGATCGCCATCTGAAGCTCTTCGATCGTCGTCTTCAGCTTCTCGACGTACTCGAATTTCGACTGGTAGAGCAGGCTCAAGTCCGTCGTGCCGAAGTTCGCCGCAAGCGCAAACACCTGCTGCCGCAGCGACTGCTGCTGCCGCGTCCACGCGTCATAGCGCTCGCGCAGCGCCTCGATTCGGCCGCGGTCGCTCTTGGCGTCTTCCTCGAGATACAACTGGCGATAGGCCTCGACGATCGCCTTGGTCCCCGCCACCGCGGCCTTGGGGTCCGCGTCACGGAAATGGATGTAGACCATCTCGCCGCGTCGCTCGACGTGAAGCGCCCGCGAAAACTCGATCGCCGCCTCGTCCGTCGCCGGACGACCCAGCGCAGTCCACCCGGCGCTCTCGCGCGCGTTGTCCAGCACGCGCCGGTTGCGGATCAGCGAGATCTGCGACTCGACATACGAGTCGTACATCGGCAACTGCTTTTCTTCGTCCTTGTAGAGAATGCGCGGCAGGATCGGCCTGACGTGAATCTGCCCCGTGCTGCGATAGTCGATCTCCCCGCTGCGATATCCCACCGCCGCCCCTGCCCCGCCCAGCACCAGGCTCAGCAGGATCGCCCACTTATACCGCCCTCGAAGCACACGGTGCGCCATCCGCAGCGCCGCCAGCGGGCTGTCGATGCCGCCCGCCTTGGGCTGCGGATCGACGGGCATCGGGTCTTCCAGGTAGAGCCGCGCCCGCGGCGAGGTCAGTGCGTCGGCCATGCCGCCCGAGGCGGGGTGTGTCTCCATCAGGTCGATCGCCGACGTGCCGGCGCTGATCGCCCCGGACAGACCCGCGCCGCCACCAGCGCCGCCCG
>CAZBOE010000038.1:0-15153 GCA_964493365.1 uncultured Tepidisphaeraceae bacterium
TGCCGCCAGCGCCCCCGGCAACTGCTGCGCGTTACAGGACGCTGCGGCGCGCTCCCGCCGCGGTGGCCGCCCGCGCTGCCCCGGAACAAAAGCACCCCGCCCCCGAGCGGCGTGTGCCACTCGGGGGCGGGGGCTGATGGACTGCGAATGAGAAAGGGTTGGGACGTCTCCACTCCCAACGGGACCGTCGCCGGTTCCGCCTGGTCTGCCTACCCTCGGCGGCGTCGACGGATCAGTCCCAGACGACCCTCATGAACCCTGATCCGACTGTGTACTTCTCGCCGACCCGCCGCCGGTGCTCCACCGGCGCCTCTGCGGGCGCCGGTGGAGCGGACGGGCGCCGGCGTTGGATTACGACAGCAGGGCCAGGGCGCTCTGAGGGCTTGCGTTGGCCTGCGCCAGCACCGTGGTCGCCGCCTGCGCCAGGATCTGCGAGCGGGTGAGGCTCGCGGTCTCCTCGGCGAAGTCGGTGTCGCGGATGGCGCTCTCGGCGGCCGACGCGTTCTCGTAGGCGACGCCCAGGCTGTTCACGGTCGAACCGATCGTGAACTTCTGGAACGCGCCCAGACGACCGCGGAGCTGGCTGACCTGCTTGATCGACTTGTCGATGATCTTCTGAGCATCGACGAAGTTGCCGCTCGCCAGGTCGTTGGCCTGGCCCGAGGCCAGCGACGACAGGTAGCCGATGTTGGCGTCGCCCAGCGAGCCGGTCGTGACCGACGCGATGCCGATCGAGACCTTGCTGCCTTCGGTCACCTTGCTGCCCAGCGCGAAGTTGGCGCCGCCGCCGGTGATGCTGAACGACGTGGTCGCGGCATCGGTGTTGACGGTCGAGCCCAGATCGAGCTCGACGTCGAGGTTGCTGTTGCGAAAGCTGACCGACAGGCCTTCGGCCTGCGCGGTCGCACCGTTGATCAGCACGCTCGCGTCGCGGCCGCTGTCGTTGGTGCCGCTGAGGTCAAAGGCGAAACCGCCGGTCACTTCATCGACCACGCGGAGGGTCACGAACTGGTCGGCGCCGAATTCGACGCTGTCGACGCGCAGTTCGGTGCCCGAGAGGCTCGCCGAGACGCCGGTCGCCGACTTCACGGCGTTGATGGCGTCGCGGATGTTGGCCACCGAGGTGCCGCCCGCGAAGCTGAGCTGTTCGGTGCCGGCGTTGCCCGCGACTTCGATCGTGACGTTGTTGGTCGCCGACAGGGCGGTGTTGTTGAAGCCCAGGGTGGCGGTCTGAGCCGACTGGGTCACCTGGACAACCACGTTGACCGACGCGCCGTCAGGCAGGCGGGCCGCGTTGATCCGCAGGTTGCTCACTTCCGACGTATTCACGCCGGTGGTGGTGTAGTCGAAGTTGCCGTTGAGCAGCTTGGTGCCCTGGAAGCTCGTCGACTGGGCCAGGCGGTTGACGGTGTTGAGGATCGAGTCGACCTGCAGCTGGTTAGCGGCCACTTCTTCGGGCGACAGACCCGCCTCGTTGGCGGTCTGACCCACGAGGCCCTGCAGTTCGGTCAGCAGCGAGCTGACTTCCGTCAGACCACCTTCTGCGGTGCCGACGATGTTGGTCGCGCGGCTGGCGTTGTCGAGGGCGGTCTGGATACCGCGCTTCTCGGCACGCAGGTTTTCCGACGCGATCAGGCCGGCGGGGTTGTCCGCACCACGGTTGATGCGAAGACCCGTGCTCAGCCGCTCGAGGCTCGTATTGAGCTGGTCATTGTTGGTGCGCAGCACGCGCTGCGCGATCAGCGAGTTGACGTTGGTGTTTATTCTGGTCATGGCTCTGTCTCTCCGTGACGGTTTGCCGTGTCGCGTGGCTCGCCGGCGGGTGGCCGGGGGTTTTTGAGCACTTGCGTCACCGGGATCTGCGGTCCCGGCCGCCTTGTCGGATCTGCGGTCCGACAATGGCGTCACACGGCGGACGACGGTTCTTTTCATTCCCTTGAAGCTCTTGCCATAGGGTCCGGCGGGTCAGGGGAAAAACTCGACCGGCAACCTTCAGGGGGCCTTTTGTCTTGCCCGGCCCACTGACGGGGGTGACGACTGCGTCGCCCCGTGGCACGCGCGGGGCCTCCTTTCTCACAAGTCCGAATGTCGCCAGCCTGGCTCCGTGCGGTCTGCAACGACGCGCAAGCCGGCCACATTCACCGTCGTCATCGTCGGCGCGATGGGGGGCACTTTAGGTGGGAGACCACATGATTTTTCGCCGCCCGTTATCAGACGATCACCCCCGGCGGACGATGGCAACCTGTTGAAAAGGCTATACTTATCGCCGGCGGGCGTTATTGGACACCCTCCCCCGCTCCGCCCAGGCACGCTCGCCCCTGCGGGGCTGATAAACCCCCGCTTTCCCGGTCACCATCCCCGTCCGGCTCACGGCCCGGCCGACCAGCGACCGATAACCGTGACATACCCCTCGGGCCCGGCTCGTGTCCGGCAGCCCTCCTGACCCTTGCCCGGACGCACCCCATGGCCCTTACACAGGATGACATCCGCCGCCACTACGAAAACACATGGAAGCAGGTCGATCAGACGACCGCCCGCCCGGAGGATCTCTTCTATGGAGACCCCCTCCACGACGCGGTGGTGATCCCGGCCTACCAAAGGGTCATCGCGGACTGTCACATTCACGTCAACGGCGGCCGCGTTCTGGATGTGGGGACCGGCGCCGGGCGATGTGTCAGGCTCTTCACACAACACTTCGCGCCCGCCCGGCTTCTGGGGGTCGATTACACCGCCGCCGCGGTCGAGCTGATGGCGCGCAACACCCCGGTCAAGCCGGGCTGTCAGATCGACTTCCGCCAGGCCGACTTCACCGCCGAAGGCCTCGACCTCGGCGAGCGCTTCGACCTGATCAACATCGCCATGGTGCTGTTTCACATTCCCGAGGCCGACCGCTTCGACCGCGCGCTGGTCAACCTGCGCCGCCACCTCGCACCCGGCGGGCGGATCATCACCACCGAATACCTCCCCCGCACCACCATGCGCACCAACTGGATGCTCGTCCGCAGCCGCTATGAGTTTGAGGCGCTGTGCCGGCGGGCCGGTCTGCGGATCAGCGCCATCCGCGGATACAGCTTCTTCACGACCGACCCGATGGGCATCGACGGCTTCGACGACGGCACGCGCCGGCAGTTCTCGACGGTCAGGGCACAGGTGGCCGCCCTGATGAAAGCCAACCTCGACGACACGTCGCGCACGTTTTTCACCAGCCTGCTGACCGAGATCGAACGCGCCACCGTCGCGTGGGCCGCCGAGCGGGTCGCCGACATTGACCTGCCGGGGCAGAAGCTCGTCGTGCTGGAAGGGGCTTGAGGGGAGGGAGGCGGAAGGCAGGAGAGGCACGAAGGCAGAAGAGGCACGGAGGCACGAAGGCACGAAGGGGGAGGAAGGCACCAGGAGGCACTTAGGCAGCAAGGCAGCAAGGCGGGGAGGCAGTGAGTGGGCGTGGCGTTAGTTGTTGAAACCGGAAGCATCGGCCTGCGGCCGCGATCGCGAGACAAGGTCGGATCGTGACCGCTCCTGTCTGCGCTCTCCCTGCCTTCTTCACCCTCCACGCCTCGTTCCCACATGTCTTCATGCCTCCCCTGCCTCTGTCCCTATTCTGCCTTCGTGCCCGCTTCTTCCCCTCTTCGTGCCTCTTCTGCCTCTCCTGCCTCTTCTGCCTATCCTCCCTTCTTCCCCCCTTCTTCCCCCACTTTTTCCCCAAGCGCTTCCATCGCGCTGCCGGCGGCCCAGGCATTGTAACTCCACCACGTGCTCGCGGGGGTGCCGTCGTCGCGATAGGTCTCGGCGAGCAGGCCGTCGCTGGGGCAGGTGCGTTCGGAGAGCACGCCATAGCGGCCGTAGCCGACGACGTCGGGATAGAGCTCCATCGTGTTCATGAGCCACGCCATGCCGTCGTCGGCGCGCTGCTGGTGGTAGTCGTCGCCCGTGATCGCCGCGAGGTATTCAAGGTCGCGTGTAATGACCACGCTCATCGGATGGATATGGGGATTGGAGACGGACGTGATCGATCCGCCGCACGCGTTCCAGTGGCTGCCCTTGAGCGGGCGGCACTGCGGGCGGGTGCGGAAACCGTAGCGCCAGAGATACTCATAGTGAGCGCCGCTGAGCAGCATGTGGATGTAGCGGTCGTCGCCGGTCGCTTCGTGCATCAGGCGCGCGGCGCGGACGAACGCGAGGTTGCCCTCGGAGTCGATGCTCTTGTAGGTGTCCATCGGCGAGCCCCACGCGGTGAGCTGAGCGACGAAGGGCGCGTAATAGTTCAAGGCCCGTTCGGCCGCGTCGAGGTAGCGCCGGTCGCCCGTCGCCTTCCACGCCAGCGGCAGGGCGGCGGCGAACCAGCAGCCCGCGAAGCCCTCCCAGTCGATGACGCCCCTGGCCTTGCCGTCGAAGATGTATCCGAATGCGCCGTCGGCGCGCTGCAGGCTGACCGCCGTATCAAGGACGCGCAGCGCCGTCTGCACCCATTGGCGCGGCGCCGCGTGGTGGGGTGGCGCGTGCTGGGCTGACCCGTGGTGGGGCGATGACGCGCCCTCGCCGCGCGGCGGCCGATCGGGCAGCAGCGAGGCCGCGAGAAGGTAGTAGGCCGCGTGTGCGTTGTTGTAGGCGCAGTGATTGTCGCGCGTCTGCGGGAGGAAGCCCGACCACCATCCGTTGATCTGAGAGGCATTCCACCCCGGCGGAATCTCGCGCGTGAACGCGTTGACCGCGGTGTCGTTGATCAGCCCGGTGGCCTCGTTAAACCCGTGACAGATCTGGTCGAAAAACGCGGTCGATCCCTTGGGCATGCGCAGGTCGGGGAAGACCCGCTCGGCCAGCGCGAATGGATAGGCCAGCATGCTTCCGCCCGTCCAGCCGATCTCGACGATCGCCCGCCAGGGCGTCAGCTCGGTGTTGACCGGCACCTCGCATTTGCGGTTGGTGTATTGCCCTAGCTGCTCCGACCAGCTCACCTGCGCAAACGCGTCGGCCAGCGCGCGCAGCGCCTCGCGCGGTGTCTTGTGATGGGCGGGTTTCTCGCGCCGACGGGCGTATTGGTCGCGGATGATGCGGTGCGCCTCGGACCGACCGTCGCCGCGGCGCGCGTAGAGCGTGACGGCGGCGGCAGCGCCGTGGTGCAGGTCGGCCGACGCGGGGCGGAAGACGGTTTTCTCCTGGAAGGTCAGCGGGTCGTTGCCATAGCCCAGCGACACGCCGCACACATCGGGCAGCGCTGCCAGCAGGCCGTTTCGGATGAAGCCTTCGTCGCTGTCGTGGCCTTTGCAGTCGCTGTAGGGATCGATCGCCAGCGCGACCGTGCCGGCATCGCAGCAGATCATCGACACCGGGAGCGGCGCGCGGTCGGCGCGAAACTCCCACAGCGCAGCGCGATTGCGCTGATGATGCCCGTCGGCGGTCAGGCAGGGGAACTCACCGGGCCGAACGTGCGGCGCGTTGTTGTCGCCGTGGATGTTCGCGGGGATGAGGTGAAACACGTCCGTCTGCCCGCCGACCCGGGCGAGCAGCCGAATCCGCGTGCGAAACTCCGACACGCTCCGCAGGGTAAATTCGATCTTTTGTGAATCGCCCGGCCCATCCGGCGCGGCGGCCGACGATTCCCGCGGCGTCGGGGCTGGCGCAACGGAGTCTGGCGCGACCGATTTTGGCGAGGGCGGATGAGCGATCGTCAGTTCCACCCTCACGCCGGGCCGGGTGGCGACCCAGCGGTCGCCCAGTCTTGTGACGGACAGCGTCGCCCAGCCATGGTGCACAAACGCCTGAATCGACAGCCCGATGGCAAATCCGCTGAGTGTGAGATCGATCGACATGGGTGGCTGCGTGGTGAGTGGCACCGCGTGCGTCGGCCGCGACGATCGCCGCGCCGCGATGGAAACAAGGCGGGCCACGGCCGACTGGAGCCGTGGCCCGCACTGGAGATTACACGAACTGCCGCCGGTCACCGCGCCGAAGCGGCCTGGCCGGCCGCGCGGGCGGTCTTGAGGGTGTCGATGTTGCTGCGCAGGTCGGTCCAGTCGATGTCATGGTCGGCCGGGATGGCGTACATGAACTGCTCGATGTTGGTGTAGCCGTCGTTGTCACGATCCATGGCGGCATCGGCGGCGTTCTTCGGATCGAGGCCCTGGGCGAGTTCCCAGTCATCGGGCATGCCGTCCTTGTCGGTGTCGACATAGGGCGTGCCCTTGTATTCGGGATAGCCGCCCACCTGGGCGATGTCGGTGATGATGCCCTTGCCCTCGGTGTAGGTCACCTGCCCGCTGCGCACCATCTCGATCACGCGGGTGTCGACCGGATCGCGGACAGGCCACGTCGCGCCGGCGCTCGCGAGCACCTGCTCAAACGCCTGGACGGCCGGCACGATCGGCAGCGGCGCCATCGAGAAGGGCCTGTCCTGGCGGATGCTGGGGAGAATGGCTTCGGCGTCGCCTTCTCCGATCTGCACGCCGCCGTCCCAATTGTCTTTGGTCACGCGCTCGTTGCCCTCGACGACGTTGCCCGCGACATAAGCCACGCCGAAATCGCGGGGCACATTGCGCCCGCGGCGCGATTCGGGCTTGAGGATGCGGTAGGAGATGGGGTTGTTCAGGTCGGTGACCGGGCCGGGCTTGAAGTAGTTGTTGATGATGTTGTACATGCTCAGGTGGTCGCCGCCGTCGATGGTGCGGTGCCGCCAGTTGAACATGACGTTGTTGACGATGGCGATGTCGCCGTCCATGCCGATCGAGGGGTTGCGGCCGGTGTTGCACGCCCAGAGGTTGTGGTGGAACGTGCTGTTGCGCCCGCCGATGGTCGAGCCGAAGGCGTGGTTATAGGTGTCGAGGCCCTCGGAGAAGATCGAGTTCTGGATGGTGATGTTGACGGTCGGCAGCTTGAGATCCTGATTGGGGTTTGCGGGCGACCAGCTCTCGCGATACTTGCCGCGGACGACGGGGTGATCGTCGACATAGGGGCTGACATCGGTCATGTGACGATACATGGACATGTTCTCGTCGAGGCCCCAGCTGGCCGAGACGTGGTCGATCATCACGTTGCCGGTGGGGTTGCCCCCGATCGAGTCGTTGCGGTCGCCGACGCCGGTCTCGCCCCGGCGGAAGCGCATGTGTCGGATGATGATGTCGTGGGTCTCGAGTTCGACGGTGTTGCCGGCGATGCAGACGCCGTCGCCCGGCGCGGTCGAGCCGACGATGGTAATGTAAGGCGCGCGGATGCGGATGCGGTCTTTGAGCCGGATGATCCCCGCGACATTGAAGACGACCACGCGGGCGCCGCCGGCTTCACAGGCCTCGCGGAATGTGCCGGGCCCCGAGTCTTCGAGGCTGGTCACCACGTAGACCTTTCCGCCGCGCCCGCCCTGGGTATACATGCCCCCGCCCCATGCGCCGGGGAAGGCGGGGATCCGCGCCTGTCGCAGGTCGAAGGGGTGGTTGGCCCACGGGGTGTAGGGCCGACCCTCGCGGGCTTCCTTCTCGATCACGGGAAGGGCCCTGGCAAAGGCCTCGTCGCTGCGCCGGTCGGCCGCGGCCTTGGCGTTCGCCGACGCGGCGGCGACATCGTCGGGCACGGTGGGATACTGCGCTGTTGCGACACCGCAGCACGCGGCGGCGGCAGCCATCGAGAGAACAAGCTTGCGGATGCTCATGGGGTGGTGCTCCAGAAGACAGACCGATGTGTTTTGTCTTCGCGGCGGCGGGCGCCGCTGCGCGATGATCGACCGGCGCTTGGGGTTACTGCTGCTGCTGCTGCTGCTGTTTCGCCTTTTCGCGCTCGCGGAAGGCCGCCGCGGCTTCTTTCATGTTGATGCCCGAGCGAGAGATGTAGTTGTTGATCTTGCCCTTGGCCTTGCCGAAGAAGTCGTGCTTCTCCTTTGACGATCCGCCGGTCATGGCCAGTTCGCGGGCTTCGTAGAGGCGGTCATGGACGAACTGTTTCTGTTCGTCGGTCAGCATCGGATACATCTCGATATAGACGCGATAGGTGCCGGGCGCGACGGAGTAGGTCATGCCGTCTTTCACCTTGTCGACCTGCTCGGGAGACAACTGGCTCTCGAGCGTCTTGACGAACTGGTTGTTGAGCTCGGTGGCCTGCGCCTGGGCGGCCTCGCGCACGGCCTTGAGCTTTTCGTCGGTCGCGGCCTTGTCGAGCCCCTCGCCCGCCGCGGCCTCGAGGGCGGCGGCCAACGCGGCATCGCGGTCGGCGTGGATCACCCGCAGCGCAAAATACTGATCGACGATGATGTCGCGCACCTGGGTCGCCTTCGCGGGGTCTTCGATGCCCAGCGTGTCGACGATCTTGCCCGAGCGCTCCTGGAGCACTTCGAGGTCTTTCTGTTTCTGCTCTGCCTCGCTCAGCGCCGGCGTTTCCTGGGCGAAGGCGGCAGGCAGGTGATTCGATGCGGCAACAGCCAGCGCGAGAGCGCCTATGGTGCAAATCCAACGCGACATGATGTGTGGTCCTCCGGTCGGCTCGCGGTAGAGGTGATCGGCCGACGGTAATGCTCCGGTCGAGTCAGACACAACTCGACGCGAGTCGTGAGTTTATCGCTGCGCCCGCGCCGGCAGGGTGTGATCTAGCGTAGCAGTTTTATCACCCTGCGCAATGACGAGCGGCTTGGGCTGCCCGGTCGAGCGACGCCCTGGTGTAGACATTGCGCAGGCGGCTTTGCACAAAGGGCTTGGCGCGTGCCCGCCGACCGGCCGGAGGGTACACATACGGATAACCATGCGCACCCGCACTTCTCTCGACAAAGGCTGGCGTTTTGCCCTCGGTCACGCCGCCGACGACCGCAGCGATTTCGGCTTCCGGCGGACACGCTCCATGGTCAAGGCCGGCGAAGAGCGCGGCGCCGGCAGCCCCGCGTTCGACGATTCCGCGTGGCAGCAAGTTGATATTCCCCACGACTGGGCCCTCGACCTGCCTTACGTCGAGGGTGATCAGCGCGAACATGTCGAACACGGCTTCAAGCCCGTCGGCCCGGATCACCCCCAGACCAGCGTCGGCTGGTATCGCCGGGCGTTTGACCTCACCCCCGACGACCTGGGCAAGCGCATCTCGATCACCTTCGACGGGGTGTTTCGAGACAGCGTGGTGTTCGTCAACGGTCACTGGCTCGGTCGGCACATGAGCGGCTACACCCCGTTCACCTATGACCTGACCGATTACCTCCGCTACGGCCTTGCCAACGAGAGCGCCGCGCCGACCGTGGCGCTGCCCGGGGTTGTGCCGCACAAGGCCGACGAGCTTCCGCCCGGGCGAAACGTGATCGCCGTGCGGGTCGATGCCTCGAGCCACGAAGGCTGGTGGTATGAGGGCGCGGGAATCTACCGGCACGTGTGGTTGCTCAAGACCGATCCGCTCCATGTCGCCCGCGACGGCGTGGTCATCCGCAGCGAGCTCACTGACGATTTCTCGCGCGCCCGGGTGAGCATCGTCACCACGGTCGCCAACCAGAGCGACTCGCCGCGCCGCCTGACGGTCAGCCACAGCGCCCGGGATGACGACGGCGCAGTCGTCGGGCGCGACGAGATGCCGCTCGAGATCGGCGCCTGGCAGAGCGTCGAGATCGAGCGGCGGATCGACATCGCCTCGCCCCGGCTCTGGTCGTGCGACTCGCCCCATCTATACAGGCTGACCACCGCGCTGATCGAGGCGGGTGTGGCGCGCGACAACGTCGATACCGTGTTCGGCGTGCGCACGATCCGCTGGGACGCGCAGCGCGGGTTTTTTCTCAACGGTCAGCACGTGGTCATCAAGGGCACGTGCAATCATCATGTTCATGCGGGCGTGGGGGTGGCGATGCCCGATCGGCTCCACGAGTGGCGGCTCGAGCGGCTCAAGGAGATGGGCGCCAACGCCTACCGCTGCTCGCATTACATGGCGGCTCCGGAACTGCTCGACTGCTGCGACCGCATGGGCATTCTCGTGATGGCGGAGAATCGCCAGGTGGGCTCGACGCCCGACATGCTCGGGCAGTGGGAGGCGATGATCCGCCGGGATCGCAATCATCCGAGCATCATCCTTTGGTCGATGGCCAACGAAGAGCACACAATCCAGTGGTCGCTCGCGGGCGAGCGGCTGGGCGCCAGCCTCGTGCGCGCCGCGAAACGGCTCGACCCGACCCGCGCGGTGACATCGGCCATGCACGACCGCGGGCTGGGCGCGGGGCTGGCCAATGTGGTGGACGTGCACGGCTGGAACTACATCTCGGTGGGCGACATCGACGCCTATCACCGGCTCCGCCCCGATCGCCCGATCATCGGCAGCGAAGAAGGCAGCACGGTCTGCACGCGCGGCGAATACGAAGACGACGCCGAGCGAGGCTATGTCAGCGCCTATGACCGACGCGCGCCCAAGTGGGGTTCGACCGCAGAGCGGTGGTGGACGTTTTTCATGCAGCGCCCGTGGCTGGCAGGCGGCTTTGTCTGGACGGGCTTCGACTATCGCGGCGAGCCGATCCCCTATAAGTGGCCTTGCACGGCATCGCACTTCGGGCTGATGGATCTGTGCGGCTTCCCCAAGGACAACTACTGGTATTACCGCGCGTGGTGGCGGCCGGAGCCGGTGTGTCATCTGCTGCCGCACTGGAATTGGCCGGGCAGGGAGGGGCAGCCGATCGACGTCCGCTGCTTGACCAACGCGGCCGCCGTCGAGCTGTATCTGAACGGCGTCAGCCAGGGCCGGCGCGAGGTGCCCCGGTATTCGCACGCGGCATGGCAGGTGCCCTATCAGCCCGGGCGGCTCGACGCCCGCGCGACCGACGCGCGGGGCGCGGTCGTGGCGTCGGCCTCGGTCGAAACCGCCGGGCCGGCGTCGGCCCTTCGGGCGCGGGTCGATCGCACCACCCTCCGCGCCGATGCGAGCGATATCGCGGTTGTCATGATCGACGTGATCGACGAGCGAGGCCGGGTCGTTCCGACCGCGGGCAACACCATCGACTTTGCCCTCGCCGGCCCGCTGCGGTTGCTGGGCGTCGGCAATGGCGACCCCTCGAGCCACGAGCCCGACCACGCGCCGCACCGCCGGGCCTTTAACGGCCACTGTTTCGCCATCGTGCAGTCGACCGCGAAAGCGGGCAGGGCTTCGCTGACCCTCTCCTCGCCGGGCCTGCGCGCTGCGGTCGAGCAGTTGACCACCGCCTGAGGCCGCGGTTGTCACGTTTCGACGCCACCCCTATCCTCCGCGGGCGGCGGTTGGCGGGCCGACGGACACGGGGTCACCGGCCACCCCTCGCCGGTCAATCGTCGCTGCTTCGCCCCCTATGCCGCTCAACGTCACCATCCTCGGTTCGGGCACGTCGGCCGGCGTGCCGATGATCGGGTGTCACTGCGCCGTCTGCCTGTCGGACCGGCGCACCCGCTGTTCGATCGTGATCGAGTCGCAGGGGACGGCCGTCCTCATCGACACGACGCCCGAACTGCGGCTCCAGGCCTGTGCCAACCGCATCGATCGGATCGACGCGGTCGTGTTCACCCATGCCCATGCCGACCACGTCATGGGCCTCGACGACTGCCGGCGATACAACGCCGTGTCGGGGTCGTCGCTGGATGTGTGGGCCAGCCGCGCCACCTTCGATGTGCTCGACGCCTGCTTCGGCTATGCCTTCAAGAAGCCCGACCCCGAGCTCACCCTCTTCCGCCCACACCTGATCCAGCGCGAGATCACCGGGCCGTTTGAGATCGGCCCGATGCGGTTTGTTCCGGTGCCGCTCATGCACGGAAAGATGCCGGTCCTGGGTTTTCGCGTGGGCCCGTTCGCCTACTGCACCGACGTCAACTTCATCTCCGACGAGAGCTACACGCTGCTGAGCGGCGTCGACACGCTGATCATCGATGCCCTGCAGTGGAAGACCCACGCGACGCACTTCACCATCGAAGAGGCGATGGCCGCCGCCCGGCGGATCGGCGCCCGCCGAACGCTCTTCACGCACATCAGCCACCAGGTCGGCCACGCCGAAACCAGCACCCGCCTGCCAGAGGGGTTTGAACTCTCGTATGACGGGCAGCGCGTGAGCGTGGGGTGAAGAGGGGGGAGTGAGAAGTGAGGAGTGAAGAGTGAGGAGTGAGGAGTGAAGCGTGAGGGGGATGCGCGCTGCGCTTGGGGTGGCGGTTTGATGGGCGCTTGCTGCGTCAGGTGGGGTGCGGTGGCTGTGCTGACATGCCGGGCGCTGCCCGAGCGGTGGGAATGGGCGGACGGGACGGGGCGATCGGCGGGGGATCGATCGGCGAGGGATCGATCGGCGAGGGATCGATTGGGCGGCCGGTGGAATATGGGTTGTCGGGGCGGCGGTCGGCGTCAGACCAGTTCTGCCGACTCTCTCAGCATGGCCAGGGCGTAGACCGCGGCTTCGAGTTCGGTGGCGCCGACCACGTTGCCGGACCGCTCGGGGTCAGCCGGGTCGGCCCACTCGGCGCGGTGACACGAGAAGATGATGTTGTGCTTGATCGACAGCGTCAGCCCCGCCCGCTCGAACTCCCGGCGGACCGCCCTCACCGACGGCACAAGCCGGCTGTCGCCGCCCGAGAGGTCACCGTGCGACACATCCTCACACTCTTCCGGTGTCCAGCCTGTCGCGTAAAGACGATCAACGGCATACCTGAGCGTCATCGGCGGTCTCCTTCCAAGCTCATCAAAACGACAGATCATTCTGACCGGGCCGATCACTGTACAAAATTGCCGACGCGGTGACCAGTCGAATGGCATTAGTCTGACACTTTGGCATGGAGAAAGACAACGCCCCCGAGCGTGACAAACCCACCCCCGGCGACCAACCCCCCCCACAGCGGCTCGGTGCAAAACGCCGTCCGAGGCGCGACCTTCGGCCGACCGGGCGTGTGCGACGGGTTTGGGCAGTCTGGCCGAGCCCGGCCGCGCATTCGTCAAACTTGGCCTATTTTGACGGGTCAAGGGGGTGCGGTGCGGCCGCCGCAGTCTTGTCGGCGGGCATGCCAGGGTCACATTCAGCGGGCTGAATTTGAGCTGCGGGAGGTCGCCGATCACGGGAACCGCAGCGCTCGGCGGCCGGGCGTTTGTTTTGCTACAATTGCCCTAACCCGAGCGCCGCAAGCGGCGCGGGGCCTCAGCAGGCGGCGCGGATGTCCGAGCCGATCAGCCCCAGCAGGTGGCGGAAATCGAGCGGTTTTCTGAGGTAGGCAAGGCCCTGATGTCGCGCGAGGGCGGCCTGCAATCGCTCGCGGTCGGTCGCGGTCATCAGCACCGACCGTGATTCAGGAGCTTCGGCCTCGATCAGGCGGATCAGGTCGAGCCCGTTCATGCCGGGCAAATCGAGGTCGACCAGCGCCACCTGCGGCGCGCCCTTGTCACGGATGAGTTCGAGGGCCTCCTCGGCCGACCCGACCGCGGTGGTGACGTGGCCGCAGATTTGGAGGAGCGTCGCCAGCGCGTGTCGCGCCGAGGCTTCGTCTTCGACTATGAGCACCCTTGCCATGCGTTGGCTCCTCAGCTTTGTTTTCGGCAAATTCAGTGCCCTGAATTCCTGTCGTGGTCCAGTGGATGCAAATTGGGCCGCAACAACGTGAAAGTTGTTCAATACGTTAGGAACTTTCCATCGGATTTAGCCTCACCAACGTATGTGAAGTAGAGTTAAGACATCAGCAGGTTCCGTCGTCCAGACATGCTCATGCCCGATACGCCGCCCGATACATCTAGCCCGTCGCATATGTCGACCCCCACTCAGGGCGCAGCCCCGGGTAAACGCAGCGGACGCTTCTCCTATCGGGGGGTGCGCCGAGCCCGGGCGCACGAAGACGCTCACTCGGCGGAGCAGCCCGTGTTGCCGCCGCAGGACCTGCCGGATCACCCGCTGATTTCGCGCGGCGCCCCCCAGCTCATCACCGCTCAGCCGGCTCTGACGGAGCTGATCAATCACTGCCGGTCTGTCGGGACATTCGCCTATGACTCGGAGTTCATCGGCGAGCTGACCTATCACCCCAAGCTGTGTGTGGTGCAGGTTGCGACGCCCAAGGTGCTGGCGATCATCGACCCGCTCAACCCGGAGATCGACCTTCTGCCATTTTGGGAATTGCTGTGCGACGGGTCGGTCGAAAAAGTCGTACACGCCGGCGCGCAGGATCTGGAGCCGGTCGTCCGGCTCACGGGTCGGGGCCCGGTCAATGTGTTTGATACGCAGGTGGCGGCGGGGTTTGCCGCGATGGCTTACCCCGTGTCGCTGTCGCGGCTGGTGCAGCACCTGACCGGTGCACGGCTGGGCAAGGCGCTGACCTTTACCGACTGGTCGAAGCGGCCGCTGAGCGCGGTTCAGATCCGCTATGCCGCGGATGACGTGCGCTATCTTCCCGCGGTGAGGGCGGAACTGGGCAAGACCATTGCCCGGCTCGGTCATGAGGCGCCCGCCCGCGAGGAGTTCGAGGCGCTGTGTGACCCGTCGAAGTACCGCTTCGATCCGGATGTGCAGCTTTCGCGGGTGCGCGGGAGCGGCTCGCTCACGGGGCCTCAACTGGGCGTGCTGCGCGAGCTGGTGATCTGGCGCGACAAGGCCGCCCGGCAGCACGATGTGCCGCCGAGGGCGTTTCTCAAGGATGAGGTGCTGGCGGAACTGGCGCGGAGCCAGCCCAAGACGGTCGACCGGGTGGGCAAGATCAAGCACCTGCCCAAGCCGGTGGAGATCGAGCATGGGCAGGAGATCCTCGAGACGATCCGCCATGCGCAGGCGCATCCGGGGCCGGCGGTGATGCCGCAGCGGGCTGTCGATCCGACGCCGACGCAGCGGTTCGACGCCGATGCGCTATGGGCGCTGGCGCAGACGGTGTGTGCCGCGGCGGGGATCGATCCGAACTTGGCCGCCGACAGGCATGAGGTGGCCGACCTGCTGCGTCATCTTCAGGGTCACGATCAGGCCGCCGTCGCGGCATCGCGGCTGATGAGCGGCTGGCGGAAAGACCTGCTGGGTGTGCCGCTACAGGAGTTTCTCGCCGGCCGGCGCGAGGTCGGCCTGCGTTGGGATGCCGGGCTGCGGTCGACCCGCGGGTAGACCTGGCGACGCTAAGCCGAGCTTGGGCGGGCTTGGCGGGGGGCGCGGACGGGGGCACGGGCCTGGGCCGCGAGTTGGGTGCCGACGGGTGCCGACGGGGGCCGGCGGGGCGTGCGATTCCCCGGGCGGCGGGGCTGAGGGTAGAATGGGGG
>CAZBOE010000038.1:15200-15505 GCA_964493365.1 uncultured Tepidisphaeraceae bacterium
GCAAGACGTTTGAGCAGTTGGTGCGGTCGATGTCGTCGCAGGCCCCTGCGCCGGCGATTCGGTGTCCGGAATGCGGCTCCGACAAGACGGCGCGGGCGCTGAGCGTGTTCGCGGTGGGGGCCGAACCGGCAGGGCGATCGGCCGGTCAGGCGGCCCCGGCGGGCATGTGCGGCCGCTGCGGCGGCCCGGGGCCCTGCGCGGGCGGATAACGATCCTGTGCCGACGCGAAATCGCCCGGGCGGTCGCCGACCAGCGACGGGATGGTGCACAAAGCGATCAGAAAACACGGACTGGCCCGGCGGGCT
>CAZBOE010000038.1:15538-27563 GCA_964493365.1 uncultured Tepidisphaeraceae bacterium
GTCGCGACATCGCGACAAATCAGCGGGTGATGGCGGAAGGGCCGCCGAACCGGGCGGCCTGCGGCGCAACATTATCAACCCCTTATCCACCCCTTATTTACGGCAAAACATGCCGACGGGCCGCCCCGAATTGTGCCGCTGGTCTGGGTGTTGCACTACCACATCTCGTCGTAACGGCCAGCACGGTGTTGCGGCTCTTTCAAAGTCCATTCTTCCCCCCGATGTGAAGGGCTCGGACCATCCCACAACCCGGTCCACCCTTCAACAGCCCCATTCGAAGCCGTCCTTGCCCGGGACGGCTTTTTTTACGCGCCGACCGAACCATCGCGGCGCCGGCCGGCTACAGAGCGCGGGGCGTCAGTTGACGCGGGTCAGCCGGATGTCGACCTCTCGGTCAACGAAGCGCCACTCGGTGGTGTCGCGCAGGGCGGCCACGAGGTCGTCGAATGCCGGGGCGTCCTGCTCGGCGTAGTCGAAGAAGGTCAGGAAATCGAAAGGCTCGGCGGGGCCGAGGTCGCGACAGTGATAGAGGCGTCGGGCGATGTTGGGGAGATACTTGAGGCCGGTCGCGATGTGCTTCGACTGCTCTTCGAAGATCGCCCGGCGCTCGTCCTGGGCCAGCGCCCACCACGCGGGCGTTTTGCGGATGGGGATCAGCGCCGCCCGCGTCGAGCCCGGCCGGCCGAGCGGCGCCTGGACGCGAACCAGTGCCGCTTTCTCATCATGGGCGAGGTAGCGGTGATTGCTGGTGATGCCGCGGAGGACCCACGCGGGCTCGCTCGCGCCGGCCGCGCGGTGAGGATCGCAGTCGGCGAGGATATCGACGTGCCCGGCGGCCGGCAGCGGGTCGCCAATGACGGCATCGGCGCGGATGACGGTCCATGCGCCGTGCGTGCCGCCGACGAAGGTGGCACAGCGCGCGACCACAGGGGCCGCGGGCTGGGCGTGTTCGGCCATGGCCGGGCCTGGGGCCGGGGCGGCTGGCTCGGGTGAACTGCGGAAGCCGCCGCCGGTGGTGATCTCGCCGGGCATGAAGACCTTTTTGTAGGACGTTGACTGCGTCGGCCGGTTAAGCGACCGCAAGCCTACCCGCGCCCGAGGGGCCGACGGGTGTCGCGGGGGCGACGCTGCGGAGAGCGGGTCGGCCGATGAAGCGTCAGGATTGCCTGCCGCGTGTGGTGCTTGCGGTGGTGCCTGCCAGGCCGGTTCCGCCGATGTCTGTGCCTGTCGCTCCTGCTGCGCCGAGGAGGGCGGCGTTGAGCGATCCGCCGGTGAAGAGCATCTCGGTGAGTGCATTTTCGACGTCGACCAGCTCGATCGTCTCCGTTTTTCCGTCACGCTCGAGCATGAACTGGATCGAACGCCGCATGAGCTCCTTGATGAAGGCGGCGCTGACTTTCTCCGTCCGGCGGACGATCGCCTCGATCACATGATCGGCGATCAACGTCCGGTCGGCGTAGAGCCTGATGAGCTTGCGTCGGCCTTCTGCGTCGGGCAGGGGAAACTCGATGGCCTGATCGACGCGGCCCGGCCGCGATGCCAGGGCCGCTTCAAGCGTTTGCGGGCGGTTGGTGGTGAGGATGAACAGGATGTCGGCACTCTCTCGCAGGCCGTCCATTTCGTTGAGTATCTTGTTGAGCAGCGATTCGTCGCACGGGCCTGACCGATCTTCGCGGCGGCGGGCGATCAGGTCGACGTCTTCGATGACCATCAGGCTGGGCTGGAGCAACCGGGCGAGCGCGAAGTATTCGTCTAGCAGCGCGACTTGTTCTGCAGTGATCAGGAGCGTGGTGTGTCCCTTTAGCGCGCCGGCGAGGTAGTGAATGGTGTGGCTCTTGCCTGTGCCGGGCGGGCCGTAAAAGAGGAGCCCTTTTTTGGTCGACTGACCGTGGGCCGCGAGGCGCTGGCGGCGCTGGACAAAGCTCAGGACATTTCGGTCGAGCAGGTCCAGTGTCTGCTTCGACAGGATCACCTGATTCCTGGGCACAGTGCGGAGACGGTGAACCTTGATGCCTTTCGACAGTCCGCTGTAGTTGTTCGACGACTCGAGCGAGAGCACTTTTCCGCGGTAGCTGCGGGCATCGGATACCGCCGTCTGCACCGCGCGAAAGAAGTTGTTGACCAGCTCCGTGCCGGCGGCATCGTCGCTTGTGGCCATCTGGAAACGGATACTGGTGGCATATGGCCCGTAGTAGACGGGCGTCATCAGAATGCCGTGGCGGATGCCCTCTCGTTCGAGCAGCCAGAGTCCGGTTTCGAGGCACTGAGCGGACGCTTCCTCGCCGATGTCGACGTATTCGTATTGGGGCGGCACGACGACGGCCGGGCTGTATCCGTCAGAGGTCGTGAGCATATCGAACTCGATCCCATCGTAAGCGCCTTGCTTGCGCACGCCGCAGAACCGACGAACGGTCACGGCGTCGTCGGCGAGCAGCTTCTCGATCGCGCGCTGCAGATCCGGGCGCACGCGGAAGGGAAATTCCAGCGACGAGACGCGAAGTGTTCGAAGGGCAGGACCGAAGTGGGCGACAAGCAGATCGGCCACCCTGACGCTCCGCGCGGCTTGCTTTGGGCGCCCTGCTCGCTTGCGGCTGGGGGTCTTCTTTTGGGTTGGGCGTAAAGGTGTCCGGGCCATGGCGGCAATGATACGCCAAAGCATGGCGCGTGCATGTTTGACGGGCGACTCCACTATACTACGTCGAAGGCCGCTGACGCCGTGGTTGACCGTGACCCCCATCCCCCGCAAGCACAATCTCTTCACCCTTCATTCCCGGCACTGGGCGGAGAACCGGTATGTCTATCCGGTGATCAGCCGGCGGAGCAGGGGGCTTTCGGTGGGGGTGAATCTCAATCCGGACAAGGTCTGCAACTTCGACTGCATCTACTGCTGCGTTGATCGGCGCGATCCGAATTATGCGCGCAACGTGCCGCCGGAGCTGCGCGAGGTGGACATGGCGGTGCTGGCCGAGGAGTTGGATCATCTGCTGGCGCTGGCGGCGGCGGGCGCGATATGGGAGAAGCCGCCTTTCGACCAGACGCCGCAGGCGCTTCGGCGGATTAACGATGTCGCTTTTTCAGGCGACGGCGAACCGACGAGTTTCAAGCAGTTTGGCGAGGCCTGCCGGCTGGCGGCCGAGCTGATCGAGCGGCATGGGCTGAGGGGACAAGGTGCGCCGGGGAACGGGCGGAACGAGGCGACGAAGATCGTCGTCATCACCAACGCCACGCTGTTCCACCGCCCGGCGGTGAAGGATGCGCTTGCCTTTCTCGACGCGCATGATGGCGAGATCTGGGCAAAGCTCGACGCGGGATCGGAGGCTTATTACCACCTGGTCGAGCGGACGGCGATCCCGTTCAGCCGAGTCCTGGAGAATATCCTCGAGGCCGGGCGGGCCCGGCCGATCGTGATCCAGAGCCTGTTCATGCATGTGGACGGCGTCGCTCCCGATGCCGCCGAGATCGACGCCTACATCGCCCGGCTGCGCGATCTGCTTGAGGGCGGCTGCCGGATCAAGCTGGTGCAGGTGTATACGGTGGCGCGGGGCCCGGCCGAGGCGTATGTCACGCCGCTGCGGGATGAGCAGGTGGACGCCATCGTGGAGAAAGTTCGCGCGCTGGGTCTGTCGGCACAGGGGTATTACGGGCCGACGTAGAACCGTGGCCGGATGAGCGTGCCGGGTGAGCGTGGCTGGGCGAGGGCGGCGGTGGGGCGGCGGGGCGAGGGCGGCGGGGCGAGGGGACCCGGGGCTAAGGTAACCGGGCGACGATGTGAAGCCGGCTTACGGTGTGAAGCGGATGTGCCGCGAGCCGGGGGCGTGGGTCTCGGCCCAGCGGGTGAGCAGGGCGATGTAGCTGTCGCTTACCTGGGGCTGGTTGGTGAGGCCCAGGTCGGCCAGCGCCTTGCGAATGGCGGACTCGTCGGCGGATTCGATCTCCATGAATGTGCCGAGGTGGGGCAGCTCGTCGAGCTCGATTTTGCAGGCGGGGGTTTCCCAGCTTTCACGGCGTTTTTCGAAGCTGAGGGTGGGGGCGTAGCCCAGGCGGGTGAGCAGGACGTCGGCGGCCGCGGGGTCGTCGACGATCAGTTCGACCTCCTCGCGCGACTTGAACGGTCCGGCCTGGCGAGGGCCTTTGTAGGTGATGATCGTCTGGTTGTTGTCGGGGCTGTCGCCGGTGCCGGCGGCAGGGTCGAGCGAGCGGGTGGTGCGGATGCGCAGGCCGCGGTCGGCGTTGCGCAGCGAGGCGGAGTCTGTGTCGTAGAACGTGTTGACCTCGAGCACCTGTCCCGCGCGCGTGGCGCCGATGGCCGGCAGGCGGGCGCGGAGGGAGGCGTGGTCGGGGACTTTGAGTTTGATTTCGGTTTCGAGCATGGGGGGAAGAGAGGCAGAAAGAGGGAGAAGAGGCAGAAAGAGGGAGAAGAGGCACGATGGCAATGGGGGAATGAGTCGATGACACGGGCTGGTAGCCCGTGCCACGGAAGGCTCGTGGACGCTCACTGTCTGAGATGGTGCGCGTTTTCACTCATTACTCATCACTTGTCACTGATCACTCGTCACTCATCACTCACTCTCCTACAACAATGTTGACCAGCTTTTTCGGCACGTAAAGCTTCTTTTTGATCGACTTGCCGTCGGTCCACGGTTTTACTTTGTCCGACGCGAGGGCGAGGTCGAAGATGACGGCTTCGTCGGCGTCGGCGGGGACGATGATCCTGTCGCGGAGCTTGCCGTTGACCTGGATGGGCAGCTCGATCTGGGTGTCGATCAGCCGCTCCGGGTCGAAGGTCGGCCAGGGCGCGCGGGCGAGCGAGGTGGTGTGGCCGAGACGCTGCCAGATCTCTTCGGCGATGTGGGGCGCGAAGGGGGCGAGCATGAGGGTGAATCGCTCGGCCAGGTCTTTGGGCACCATTTCGAGTCGGCCGACCTCGTTGTTGAGCTTGATGAGCTCGGCGATGGCGGTGTTGAAGCGCAGGCCTTCGATGTCGTCGCCCACCTTTTTGATCGTGCGGTGGAGCTGTCGGTCGATGGCGTCGGGGATGCCGACGTCCTGAATGTTGGCCTTGTCGCCGGCTTCGTCGTCGCCGACGAAGTTGCGCCAGACCGAGCTGAGGAAGCGGCTCATGCCGACGATGTCGCGCGTGCTCCAGGGTTTCTGGGCCTCGAGCGGGCCCATGTACATCTCATAGAGCCGAAACGCGTCGGCGCCGTAGTCGGCGACGATGTCGTCGGGGTTGACGACGTTGCCGCGCGACTTGCTCATCTTGGCGCTGCGCGCGTCGACCGCGATGTTTGCGTCGGCCTTGAGCACGTAGCGGTCGCCCTTCTTCTCGACCAGCACCTCCGAGACCTTGGTGGCATGGACTTTCTGCCCCGTGGTTTTGTGGATGCCAAAGAGCTTGAGGCCGGCCTCGGTGGCTTCTTCGCCGATCTCGGAAAACTCGGCGGCGCTGATGGCTTTGTTGTCGACTTCGAAGAAGTGGTATTCCATCTCGCCCAGGATCAGGCCCTGGTTGACCAGCCGGGCGAAGGGCTCGGGCGTGCTGACGTGGCCGAGGTCGAAGAGGACTTTGTGCCAGAAGCGGGCGTAGAGCAGGTGGAGTACGGCGTGTTCGACGCCGCCGACGTAGAGGTCGACGGGCATCCAGTATTTTTCCTTCGCCGGGTCGACGAAGCGGTCGTGGTTGTCCGGGTCGATGTAGCGGAGGTAATACCAGCACGATCCCGCCCACTGGGGCATGGTGTTGGTTTCGCGGCGATAGGACTGACCGTCGCGGGTGACGTTGAGCCAGTCGCCGGCCTTGCTCAGGGGCGGCTGGGGCGTGCCGGTGGGCTTGAAGTCGGCCATCTCCGGCAGGGTCAGCGGGAGTTCGCTCTCGGCCAGCGAGGCGGCGGGGCGGTCGTTGTCGTCGAGCAGGATGGGGAACGGCTCGCCCCAATAGCGCTGGCGCGAGAAGAGCCAGTCGCGCAGCTTGTATTGCGTGCTGCCCCGGCCGTCGCCTTCGCGCTCGAGAATGTCGATGGCGCGGCGCTTGGCTTCTTCGGTCAGTTCGCCGTCGAGGGGGCCGGAGTTGATGGCGATGCCTTCTTCGGTGAAGGCCTTGTCCTGAGGGGCCTGGCCGTGGAAGGGCTGGACCACCTGCCTGATGGGCAGGTTGAACTTCCGGGCAAAGGCGAAGTCGCGGTCGTCGTGAGCGGGGACGGCCATTATCGCCCCCGTGCCGTAGCCGGCGAGCACATAGTCGGCGATCCAGACGGGGATGCGGTCGCCGCTGAGGGGGTTGACGGCGTAGGCGCCGGTGAAGACGCCGGTTTTTTCCTTCGCGTCGGCCATGCGGTCGCGCTCGCTGCGGTTGATGGCGGCGCGGCGATAGCCCTCGACCTCGTCCCGGCGGTCGGGCGTGGTGATGCGGTCGACCAGCTCGTGCTCTGGGGCGAGGACCATGTAGGTCGCGCCATAGAGCGTGTCGGGGCGGGTGGTGAAGACGGTGATGGTGTCGTCGATATCGACGAGCTCGAAATCGACCATCGCGCCCAGGCTCTTGCCGATCCAGTTGCGCTGCATCTCCTTGAGCGACTCCGGCCACTCGAGCAGCGACAGGTCATCGAGCAGGCGGTCGGCGTAGGCGGTGATGCGGAGCATCCACTGGCGCATCGGCAGGCGCTCGACGGGGAAGCCGCCGACCTCGCTCTTGCCGTCGATGACTTCCTCGTTGGCCAGCACGGTGCCCAGGCCCGGGCACCAGTTGACCGGCACCTCGTCGGTGTAAGCCAGGCGCAGCCCGTCGATGGCGTCGCGACGTTCGTCCGGGGTCATCTCAGACCAGGTGCGCTCGATGCGGACTTCGCCCGAGATGGCTTCCATGCCCTCCATGGTCGGATTGCGGTGGAGCGAGCCGTCGGGGGCGATGACGAAGTTGCCGTTCTGCAGCTCGTTGACCAGGTGGCTGATCGGGCGGGCGCGGTTGTCGACGGGGTCGAAATAGCTGTTGTAGAGCTGAAGGAAGATCCACTGCGTCCAGCGGTAATACCTGGGGTCGGTGGTGTCGACCTCGCGGTCCCAGTCGTAGCTGAGCCCGAGCATCTGGATCTGGCGGCGGAAGTTGTCGATGTTCTGCCGGGTGGTGACCGCGGGGTGGACGTTGTTCTTGATCGCATACTGCTCGGCGGGCAGGCCGAAGGCGTCCCAGCCCATGGGGTGGAGGACGTTGCAGCCCTTCATGCGCCAATAGCGGCTGACGATGTCGGTGGCGGTGTAGCCCTCGGGGTGGCCGACGTGAAGGCCCGCGCCGCTGGGATAGGGGAACATGTCTAGGATGTACTTCTTGGGCATGGAGGGGGCGTCTGCGGGGTCAAGAGCGCGGAAGCTCTTGTTTTCCAGCCAGTAGCGCTGCCACTTTTTCTCGATGCTCGTGAAGTTGTAGGCCATAGAGCGGGCATCATAGCGCGCCGGTGAAGTTTCGCCCAAGTGGCGGATGGGGGTGTGGCCGATAACTCAGGAGGTGCATTTGCAAGGAGAGTCACGATGTCCGACAGCCAGACCCCCAGCAGCCCCACCCCGGCCAGCCAGTCGGCAGCCAGCGCTTCTGAGCAGCCGCAAGAAGCCGCGGGCGAAAGTCCGCTCCGCGGGCAGACGACCTTTCGCGGCCCACTGATCGTGGGCGGCTATCGGCCTGCCGCGCCGAGCGGGGCCGACCGCCGACGGACCAACCGCATCCCGCAGAACCGGGCGGTCAAGATTTTCGACCCGGTGTCGGAGCGTCATATTGCCGGGCTGACGCGCGACGTGAGCGCGACCGGGGTCTGCGTGGCGGTGCCATCGGGGTTCCCCGCCAAGCCGGGGAGCACGCTGATGATTCACATCGGGCTTCGCGCCGACGGGCGGGCCGAGTCGATCGTGTCGGCCACCACGATGCTGCAGGCCCGGGTGATCTGGGCGCGCGACGAGGTGCTCAGCGGCATGCGGACGCTGGGGCTCGCCCTGGCGGCCGCCGAAGCCGCCAGCGCCGATGCGGCCTAGCGCCATCCCGGTCCGCAACAGCAATCAGCCAACGACGCAGCCCCGCGGCCGGCGGAGGCGGGCGACGCGATTTGACAGGGGCAGGGCGATCCCTATCATGCTTGACCGCTTGATCGGGCGTGGTTGCCGGTCGACGGGCTCGTAGCTCAGTTGGTTAGAGCGCGTCCCTGATAAGGACGAGGTCGTTGGTTCGAATCCAATCGGGCCCAATTCACCTGCCCCATGTTTCCTGCCCCATGTCTGTTGCCTCGGGGCAGTGTCTCACCTGCCATCCATTTCCAGCCGCAGTCGTGCAGGGATTGTCGTGCTCCGGCACGCCATTTACACACGTCGCATGCGATGCGCAATTTTGGTTGGGCCGCGCCTGCCGTCTCGGGTAATACGGGCGCAAGTCGTGTGATTGACTGAGTTCTACCCGAAAATCCGCTGCCTCGTTTCTCTGCCGGTTGTTCTCCGGTGGCCCGGGAGGGGTTAAATTCTGCTAATGTTCCTTTTCTTTCTGCGGTGTCGGTGTATTTTGGTTGCATCGTGGATCGCTTCGGTCGGAATGCGTGACCAATCATGTCCGTCACGGCGTTGACTCTGGCCTGGGGCGTCCCAACACATCGGAGGAAGTTTATGCACAGGTCACTGTTTGTCGGCTCCTTGCTGGGCCGGACGGGGATGGCGGCGGCGGTCATGTTGATGGGCGCCTCGGTGGCGTCGGCGGTGGTGGTGGCCGACTTCGGCACGCTCGCCGACGATGCGACGACGACGGTCGGGCTCGACGTGCCGGGCTTCGGGTTTGGCACGGGCGACCCGATGACGACGCCGCCCAACGAGATCTATGGCGGCCCGGTGTTCACGGCCGACACGGTGCAGTCGTACGACGGCACGTTCGTCGGCACCAACCTGCCCAACATTCCGGTTGATTCGGGCGACGACTTCATCGTCCGCATCCGGGCGCTCAGCGACACCGGCGGCGGCAACGCCCGCCTCGAGATCTTCGACACCGATTACAGCGAGGCGGTGTTCCTGTCGTTCGACACGTCGGTGCTGACGGATGAGTTTGTCGAGCTCAAACGGGGCTCGCTGGCGGCACAGTCGCCCTCGGGGGATTACGACTACGTGCTCCGCGGGCTGCAGATCGTGAGCGACGGCAACTCGCGCTCGTTCGAGATCGACTTTGTCATCACGCGGCCGGCCGATCCGGTCGTGCCCGAGCCGACGGCGCTGGGCGTCGCGGCGGCGGGAATGCTGGCGCTGCGCCGCAGCCGGCGGTGAGCGACATGAGAGGAGTTGGCCGTGTCGCGGGAGCGATGTTCCCGCGACACGGTTCGTCTCTTCGGACCAGGGTCTGAAGAGGCATCGGCGGCTGGCCCATCGGCGGCTGGCCAATCGACGGCTGTCCGGAGCGGCGCCGGGCGGCCTGGCTCGGGTGCAGGTTGGGTGCGGCGGAGCGGTGTGAGCGCGGCAGCCTGCGGCAGCGGCTTCCGGCGGATCGGCTTTCGGCCGATCGGCTTCGGTGGAATAGGCGCTTCATTGCGCGGTCGGCGCGTCGGGGTTGTTGTTGGGCGGTTTGTGTGGAGTGGTCTGCGGTAAACGGATTGTCTGAGGCGGCGCGAGGGTAGCGCGCCGCGAGCGAGGCGGAGTGATGTCGGACATTGCGGAAGTGGTCCGCGATGACCCGCGTCGGGGGACGCGGGCGACACCGATCGGGGACGCGGCTCGGCCTCGGCCGATGCAAGGAGGTTTGTAGTGGTTGGTTCAACTGGTGTGCGGCGTGCGGCGATTCTCTCGGCAGTGTTGATGACGGGCGGGTTGGCCGGGGGTGTGGCGGAGGCGCAGGTGCCCCGCGGTCAGCTCAAGGCGACGACGCTGTTCGTCGGCAACAGCTTCGGCGGCGCGGGTGATCGGTGGGTGCAGAACTGCCTCGACGAGATCGAGGTGTCGAGCGATGGCATCGTCTATACGCAGGGCCCGTGGGACGAGAACGGGCGGGTGGCGGGCATTTACTTCGGCGGCGATGTCGACCCTGACATCATGAAGCAGCCGCCGCCGGGCGACAACAATGCCTGGGGCTGGGGCACGGCGGGTCATGCCGTGGCGATCAGCAACCAGTTCATCTACCTGGTCAACAACGCCGACAACGCCGAGCTGCTGCAGTTCAGGCGTGACAACCAGGCCTACGTGAAGAAGGTCAGCGGGGTCGGCGACACGGTGGGCATGACCCAGTTCAACAATGAGCTTTACCTGATCGGCGAAAGCGGGACGGTGACGGTGCGCGACGCTTCCAACCTGAGCGTCAAACGCACTTTCAGCGCGCCGGGCGCGAGCGATCTGGCGGTGGCCAACGACGGCACGCTGTGGATCCTGCGCGGGCAGCAGGTCAACCGCTACACCAGCACGGGCACACAACTCGCCCAGACAATCTCAGGGCTGGACGCGCCGTCGGCGGTGTCGATCGATCGGAACACCGGCCAGCTGATCGTCACCGAAAACGGGCCGGCGCAGCAGGTTTACTTTTACGACGTGACCAAGGCATCGCTGCCGCGGGTGTCGACGTTCGGTCAGTTTGGCGGCATCGCGGCGGGCACGCCTGGCGAGGTGGAGCCGGACAAGTTTTTTCACCTGCGCGGGGCCGCGACCGATTCGGCGGGCAACCTCTATGTGGCGATGAGCAAAGGTTCGCCCGATGAGGGTACGACGATCCGCGCGTTCACGCCGACGCGGACCCAGAGCTGGGAGGTGTTCGGGCATCAGTTCACCGACGGCGCGGTGTTTGATCCGACCAGCGACGGCACGGTGGTCTTCGGGGGCGAAGAGCGGTATCTCGTCGATTACAGCAAGCCGCTGGGCCAGCACCAGACGTTTGCGTCGTATACGCACGACCCGATCAACCAGCCCAACGACCCGCGAAACGGCTCGATGTCGCCGGCCTTTGCGCGGCAGATCGACGGGCGGACGCTGGTCTACATGACGGGGATGTTTTCGCAGCCGCTGTATGTCTATTCGTGGGACGAGTCGCAGGATCAGTTGCTGCACCACATTCACACCTATGAGCGCCAGCTTCCGCTCAACTTCGGCATCTATGCCGATGCCAACGGCGATATCTGGGAGTCGGGCGACCGCAACATCCGCCATACGCCGTTCGTGGGGTTCAACAGCCAGGGCGCGCCGGTCTTCGGCGCGACGCAGCACATCGCGGTGCCGGGCGACTTCCGGCACGTCGAGCGGCTGCTGTATGAGCCCTCGAGCGACACGATGATCCTCACCGGATTCACCAACACGCTCCCCTATGACTTCGGCTGGGGCATCGTCGGCCGGGTGATGGTTCGGTATGACAACTGGAGCGCCGGCAACCGGACGGAAAGCTGGCGGACGATCCTTCCCTGGGACCCGCACGGCTCGACTCCGCTGTGGGTGCAGGGCATCGCCGAGGCGGGCGATTTCATCTTCACCGTCGGTTGTCAGACGCGGGCCGAAGTCTGGATCTGGCGCAAGTCGGATGGAACGATGGTCGGGTCGTTCCTGCCCGACTTCGACGTGACCGGCCCGCTGGACGCGACGGGGTGGATCGACATTCCCTATGGCATCAGCGCCACGCAGCGGGAGAACGGCGAATATGTCATCCTGATCGAGGAAGACGGCCGGGCCAAGACGCTGCTCTATCGGTGGGCGCCCGAGACGATCGACGGCGATTCGGACAACGACGGCGATGTCGATTTCGACGACCTGGGCGTTTTGCTGGGCAACTACGACATGGCGGTGACCCCCAACTGGGGCGGCGACTTCGACGGCGACGGCGATGTCGATTTCACCGACCTGGGCCTGCTGCTGGGCAACTATGGCTTTGGCGAGGGTGTGCTTGCGCCGGGTGCGCCGGATGCGGCGGTGTATGCGGCGATCGCGGCGGCGGGCATCGACATGGCGTCTGTACCTGAGCCCGGCGCGGCCGGGGCGGCGGCGGTCGCGGCGGGCGCGGCGCTGCTTCGGCGCCGCCGCTCGCGGTGAAACCGCATCAGGTGCT
>CAZBOE010000039.1:0-8548 GCA_964493365.1 uncultured Tepidisphaeraceae bacterium
TCCTCCGCCGCCGCAGCCCACACCGCCGCCCGCCCAGCCCTCGTCGCCGGCACAAGGCATCAGCCTCAACACCCAAACCGGCACGCTCGTTCTCGTCGGCGATGACAACCGCAAAAACGAGCTGGCCGTGTCGGTCAGCGGGAGTCATCTCACCGCGCGCATCAACAACGATTCGAAGCAGTTTTCGTCAAACCAGGTGACCGGGCTCTATCTCGAAGCCGGCAACAAGGGCGACCTGCTCAACGTCGACTGGCGCGTCACCAAGTCGGCCACGCTGGTCGGAGGCGACGGCTCCGACACCCTCCTGGGCGGCGACGGCGACGACACCATCTTCGGCGGCAAGGGCAACGACCTTGTCGATGCCCGCTCCGGCGACGACAAGATCGTCGGAGGCGACGGCAACGACACGCTCAAAGGCTTCAACGGCGACGACTCCATCTGGGGCGGCAACGGCAACGACACGATCGAGGCCGGCAACGGCCGCGACGCCGTCAACGGCGGCTCCGGCTCCAACGCCATCACCGGCGCAACGCCCGGCCTCAATCCCGGAAACGAGCCCGCGATGCCCGCCTCGCCCACCACCCCCTCACCCAATCAGCCAGCGCCCACCCAGCCCGCGCCCCCGCCTGCCCCCACGACGCCTCCGCCCACAGCGCCCGCACCCACATCGCCCGCACCAGGCGCGCCCACCGCGCGGATCGACGCCATCGCCACGACCATCAACGCCGGCATGGCGGTGCATGTCCATGCCCTGGGCTCGACGCTCCGCGCCGGCAGCCCCATCACCGCGCTATACGAGTGGGATTTCGGCGACGCCTCGGGCGCTCACAACAAGCTCGTGGGCTACAACGCGGCCCACGTCTACGACCGCCCCGGCAACTACACCATCCGCCTCACCGTCACCGACGAGCTCGGCCGATCGACTGCCACGTCAATCAACATCCGCGTCGAAAACGCCAACCGCCGCGCCATCCATGTCGCCTCCAACGGCGACGACCGCAACGACGGCTCATCGCCAGGCCGCCCCGTCCGCACGCTCGGCCGCGCCTATCAACTCTCCGGCGACAACACCGAGATCCTGCTCCGGCGCGGCGACACCTTCGACGTCACGTCGTCGCTCTACCTGGGCGGCCGCAACCAGCTCGTCGGCGCATACGGCAACGGCTCGCAGCCCGTCGTCAGGCGGCGCAACGGCTACGGCGCCGAGTTCATCAAGATCGGTAAAGACGCCCGCGACATCATGGTGCAGGACATCACCATCGACTCCGACACGCCCAACGACCCCAACAAGAGCGGCGCCATGCGCGGCGTCAACGCCCAGGGCACCAACATCACCGTTCGCAACATGACCTTTGCCAACGTCACCGACGCAGTCAACGCCGAGCAGGAGCCGCGCGGGCTCCTGGTGGTGGACAACCTCGCGCCCGGCGTCACCAGCGTCAGGGCCTATTTCGTCTGGGCCCAGGGCAGCGACATCGTCGTCGTCGGCAACACCGTCGCCAACTCCACCCGCGAACACATCGTCCGCGTCGGCGGCGCCGAACGGCTTCTCGTGGCTTACAACGAGTTTGCCAACATCAGCCGCCAGTGGACGGTCGACTGGGGCGACATCGCCAAGGGCACGATCGTGCTCCAGAAAGGCCAGTACTTCTACGTGACGCGAAACAAGGTCACCGAGGGCGGCATCGGCGCCGGCCCGCTCGGCGGGCCCGACGGCTCACGCGACCCCCATGCCCGCGCCAAGTGGACGGTCATCGACGGCAACGAAATCCTCTGGACCGGCATCGCCGTCAACCCGGGTGTTGAAAACGTCTCGGTCCGCAACAACGTCATCCGGCGCGACGAGAACGAAGGCATCACCGTCGCCCCGCGCGACGGATACAAAGACGCTTCAGGTCGAAGCGTTTACGATGGCCGCGGCGTCTACAACCTTCACATCCTTCACAACACCGTCATCAACAACAACTGGCAGGGCAAGTTCCTCTACGTCACCGGGCCCGGCGCCGGCGGCCAGATCACGCTGCGCAACAACCTCTGGGTTGCCCCCAACCACGCGACAGGCGCAAACCAGTCCGCGGTCGTCTATGTCTCTCACAGCGATCTGTCGATGTTCAAGCAGATCGACGGCAATGTCTGGGGCGTGCCCCAGACTTACTCCTACGCCCAGGGCGGATACTTCTATGTTCTGCCCTGGTGGTCTGACCCGCGCGGCTACCTGACGCCCCAGGAATGGGAGGCGCTCAGCGTCGTCGGCGACGACGACTACCGCGACGTGCGGCTGTCCGGCGGATACGAGCCGATCGACGATCTCGAAGACGCGCCCGCCGTCCCCGGCGTCTTCTTCGACCTCCACGGCCGACCCCGGCCCGACGACGACCGCACCCCCGGCGCAGTCCAGGCCGACTAAACCGCGCCACGCAGGCAGACTAGACCGGCTGAGCAGGCAGACTCAACCCGGCCGCGCCGCCAGATCAGCAAGCCAGGCTGAGCCTTGAGTCGGACTGGGCGGCAGCCGGAGATGGTGGGAACCCGAGTCAGCGCCATCCCGAGTCGGGCGCGACACGACAATTCGGCCGGCAACGCGAGCAGCAGGTTCAGACGAAAGCAACCAACCACAATCGGAGAAGCTGGCAGCGCCCGCGGTCGATCGGCCGCGGGCGTTGTCTCGTTCCGGTTTTCCGTCATTGCCATCACGCACAAGCGCCGGCAGCAGACAGCCTCGCCCGCGCCGCGGCCGCGTCGACACCGTCTTGGGAATAGCGACGCGATGACGGGCGCATCACACAAATGACGCACCTTGAGGCATGAGCACGCTGTGCCACGCCGAGCGACTTTGTTTTTTCTATTTTCAACCGGTCTGTAGTGCCGACTACCGCGCCGCGCCCAATCTGTTTCGGCCACCACAGTGCCGTTAAAAATGGTGCCAGATTGCAGCGAAAATCGGGGAGTTTACTGGTGCAAACAAGCGGGCGGGCCGATGTGATCCGCGAGGGCTGTTTCCGGGCTGTATCACATCGGAGGTCAACATGTACGAGGCGCTCGAAGCGCGTCGCCTTTTCAGCGCGATCCCCTGGTCGTCGGTGATCCCTGACGTCAGCATTGCCACCGGTTCTTCCGCGCCGACATCAAGCGCCACACCCGATGGCGCCACACTCAACGGCGAACACGCCGCTGACGAATCGTCGACCGGGGATGCCCCGGCATTCTTGCCCGAGGCGCTCGCCCTGTCAGGATCCGCCGCGCCATCGGCGGGCGTCACGCCGATATCGACTTCTCCCATCCTTTATGATCAGTCCTCCGGCGTCGTCACCCTCATCGGGCGGTTTTCGCAGAAAAACACGCTCAGCGCGACGGTCTCCGGCAGCAACATTGTCTTCGTCGCCAACAGCACAACCCGTGCCATCCCCATTGCCGCTGTCTCACACATCTACGCCTTCACCGGCGACTTCGGTGATCTGGTCAACATTGACTGGCGCATCAAGACGCCCGTCACCATGCAGGGCGGCACGGGCAACGACACGCTGCTCGGTGGCGACGGCGTCGACACCATCTACGGCGGCGGCGGACACGACCTGATCGACGGCAGGTCGGGCAACGACATTCTGTCGGGCGGATGGGGCAACGACACCGTCCTGGGCTTCGCCGGCAATGACACCATCTACGGCGGCGACGGCAACGACCTCGTCGATGGCGGCGCCGGCACCAACCTCATCACCGACACCGCCGGAACCAACACCATTCGCAGTGCGTCAGGCGTCGCCCCGGCCGAGAAGCCGCCGGGGATCGCCTCCTTCGTCATCTTCGATGCCGACGCCGACATGCCCCTGATGGTCGTGGCCGGCCGGGGCGCAGGCCCCGATCCCGTCATCGACCTCGCCGCCATGCCCACCCGCAACCTCGCGCTGGTGGCCATGGCCTTCGGAAACCTCGACCGCGTGCGATTCGACTTTGATGGGAAGTACACCTATCGCAATGATTTCTCGGGGCCCCGCACGCTCGGCGGAGACACCTCGGGCGACCTCGCCGCCTTCGAGCCCCTCGGCCGCCCCGGCAGCCACACCGTCTTTTCCAAGGCCTACGCGCCGGGCGGCATCGCAGGCGGATACATCGAGACGACCCTCCGCGTGATCGATTCGTCGGCCGGCGATACGCCGCCCGAGACCGATCCGCAACCCGAGGTCGATCCACCGCAGATCACCGGATTTGCCCTTTACGATCTGAGCGCCGGCGTCATCATGCAGACCGTGACGGCCGGATCGACCATCAACCGCGCTCTCCTGACCGGCTCGGTGGCGCTGGTCGCCCTTGCCGACAGCGGCGCCGGCTCGGTGCGGCTGGGCCTGGGCGGACAGTGGACGACCGACAACGCCGCCCCATTCGCGCTGGCCGCACTGCCCGGTGTGGGCTCACACACCGTCAGCGCCATCGCCTACTCGGCCGTCAACGCCGCAGGCGTCGCCGGCAACACCGCGACCGTCAGCTTCACCGTCATCGACACCGCCGCGGTCATCACGGCCAAGAACACCACCGTCATCGCCGGGCAGGCGGTCCATGTCCACGGGCTGGCTTCCTCGCTCACAGCGGGCAACGCGCTGGGCGCCAGCTATGCCTGGGATTTCGGCGACCCCTCCGGCCGGTTCAACCAGCTCGAGGGATTCAACGCCGCCCACGTCTACGACACGCCCGGCAACTACACCATCACGCTCACCGTCACCGACACCAGCGGCACGGTGCTGACCGCCCGGCAGACTATTACCGTCGAGGCAGACACGCGCCGAACGATCTATGTCTCGGCTTCAGGCACAGACACCGCCTCGGGCCTATCACCATCGACGCCGATCCGCTCGTGGAAACGGGCGACCGAGCTGCTCGCACAATACGGAAGCAACACCTCGGTTTTGTTCCGCCGGGGCGACCGGTTTGACATCGACACCACCAGCCTCGTGCTGCGCTGGCAGAACACCCGCCTGGGCGCCTATGGCAGTGGCGACCATCCCGTGATCTATCGCTCAGACCCGCTCCTCTGGGAGATCATCACCGTCGATGGCGCTGCCGCCAACGTCACCATCGAAGACCTCGCCTTCGACTCCTTCAACGGCCACGATGCCGAGAAAGCCGGCGGAGCCCGGGCGATCCGCGCTGCGGGCGCCAATCTGCTCGTCCGAAACAACCTGTTCATCAACGTCTCCGACGCGGTCAACGCCGAAGCACAGCCCTCGGGGCTGCTCGTGCTCGACAACGTCGCGCCGGCGGTGACCAGCATCCGCGCCTACTTCGTCTGGTCGCAGGGCAGCGACGTGGTCGTGCTCGGAAACGTCGCGCCCAACTCGACGCGCGAGCACATCCTCCGCGTCGGCGGCACCGACCGACTGCTCGTGGCACACAACGCCTTCGCCAACGTCGATCGCACATCCCAGGGCGATTCGGCCGACATCGCCAAGGGGACGTACGTCCTCCAGAAAGGCTCATACTTCTACGTCACCGACAACACCGGCTCGACCGGCGGCCTCGGCGTCGGACCCCTCGGCGGCGGCGACGGATCGCGTGACGCTTCCGCCCGCGCCAAGTGGGTCGTCGTCAAGAACAACGACTTCAACGACACCGGAATCTCCATCAATCCCGGCGTCGAGCACGTGCTCATCACCGACAACGTCATCCGCCGGGATAACGCCGCCGCCATCAGCATCACCCCCGTCGACGGATTCAAGGACGCCGCCGGCAATCTCGTCTACGGCGGTCGAAACGTCTACGACCTGACCATCGCCCACAACACCGTGGTCACCCTGTCGAAGAACGGAAAGTTCCTCCACCTGGTCAACGAAGGCGCGGCCGACCAGATCACCCTCAAGGGCAACGTCTATTACGCCCCCCTGCTCGAGGCGGGCTACAACCAGAACGCCGTGATCTATGTCGCCGACAGCGACTTGTCTTCGTTCGCCACCATCGAGGGCAACATCTGGACACCGCCCAACAAAAGCTTCTGGGTGGCCAACTGCGCGGTTTACATCTGGCCAAGCTGGTCCGACGCTCGCGGCTATCAGACCGCGTCGCAGTGGCTCAGCCAGGCCAAAGTCGACGGCGATGTCTTTTCGAAGGTGACCATCACCGACACGCAACTGACCGCCACCGTCGGCGGCATCACCGCCGGCGCCAGGCGATAACGCCGCGCTCAGCCCTTCGGTGAGCCCGACTTGTGCGCCGTTCGCCAGGTCGGCCAGAAGAATCGCTACGCCCTGCTCATCCGCGAGCAACCGCGGCAGGTGGCGCGCTCGGCTGCGTCGGCCGGCAGGGCCGCCGTTTTGTCCGTTGCGCAACAGACGGGTCTTTCCGTAGGTTGCTGCCGTGGCTGAGCACCGCGCCGACCATCCTGCGACCGCTTCCTCTCCCGCCCCGTGGCCGCGGCACGCGGGCGAGCGGGACAAGCCCGACGCCATCGGATACCTGATCCCGCAGTTTCCGGGGCAGACTCATGCGTTTTTCTGGCGCGAACGCGCGGCGCTGCGCGACCTGGGCATCGACGCGCAACCCGTCTCCACGCGCCGGCCGCCGAGAAAAATCGTCAGCCACGCCTGGTCGGGCGAGGCGGCCCGGCTGACCACTTACCTCATGCCGCCGTCGCCGACCCTCACCGCCGCCGGGCTGGCAGCGGCCGCCGGGCGACTCGCATCGTTGCGCCGCATGCTTGCGCAATGCCGTCTGTCGCGCATCGACGCCGCCGCGGTGACGGCGATGGCGGCGCAGGTCGTCGCCTTGTCGCGGCGACGACGCTGGCGGCATATCCACGTTCACTCCTGCGGCAACAGCGCCCTGGTCGCGGCCGCCGCCCGCGTGATGGGCGGTGTGCCCTACTCGCTGACCCTCCACGGCCCCCTCGCCGACTACGGACCGGACCAGCCGGTGAAATGGCGTCATGCCGACTTCGGCATCGTCATCACACGCAAGCTCGAACGTGAACTGCGCGCCGCGCTGCCGGAATCGCTCCCGGCTCAAATCGTCGTGGCGCCGATGGGTGTCACACTGTCGGCCTTCGAGCGGCCGACGGCCTATGTGCCCTGGACCGGCGGACCGCTCCGGCTGTTCTCATGCGGCCGACTCAATCGCGTTAAGGGACACGACCATCTGATTCATGCCGTCTCGTTGCTGCGCAACCAGGGCATGGATGTCCATCTGTCGATCGCCGGCGAAGACGAGCAAGGCGGCACCGGCTATCGAAAATCGCTCGAAGCGCTGATCGCCCGGCTGGGCGTCGGCTCGTCGGTCGCCCTGCTGGGCGCGGTCGACGAGGGCGTCGTAAAGCGGCATCTGGGGTCGGCGCATATTTTTGCGCTGGCGAGCCTCCATGAACCGCTGGGCGTCGCGATCATGGAGGCGATGGCGATGCGGACACCCGTCGTCGCCACCGATGCCGGAGGCGTCGGCGAGTTGATCCGAAGCGGTCACGACGGGCTGCTGGTTCCCCCCGGCGATGCGGGGGCGCTGGCCGACGCGATTCGACGACTGAGCGACGACCCGTCTCTGGCACAGCGTCTATCCGACGCCGGCCGGGCCACCGTCGAAGCGAGCTTCAGCGACCGAGTAAGCGCGCAGGCGATCGCGCGACTCATCAGGCAAGGATCGGACAAATCGATGCCCGTCGGTGCATCGGCGGCCGGGGGGGCAGGCGACGCTCGGACGGGATGTCGTGGGCTGGCCGATTGTTAGCCAATTGCCATAGGTGAAATTATCATCACCCAATACTCGAGCCTGCCTGACGTTAGAACGGGCAGACCGAAGGTCGGTCGTCGCCCGGCACGGCCGAGGCGCATCCGTTGACCCGATTGGTTGCCAGTTGCTTGTGATGAAACCGACACTTGTGCCATCCGCTCCATCGACGACGAAGAAGTCGAGGCTGGTGTTCTTCCATGTGCCCAAGACGGGCGGGACGAGCCTGGCCAGACAACTGGCGGGCTATTACGACCCGCAGAACACATGGCAACAGACCGATCCATCCGACACGGCGGCGCTGGACGGGCCGATGGATCACCTGGCATTCGTGTCGGCACACCTGCATCTGAGGCGTCATGTTGATCGATTTGCGGCCGACGAGTGGTTGCGGTTGACGGTGCTGCGCAGCCCGCTGACCCACCTGGCGTCGCAGTTTTATCACCACCGGCTGACCACGAGTCACGCCGGATCGGGGCACTCGGTCACCGACCTGGCGAGGCGGGCGCGCAAGCTCGAGCTGGCCGAGTTCCTCCGCACCGGCGAGGGACAGGAGTTTCACGTCATTTTCGACAACCCGCAGATCCGGTTTCTGCTGGGCCTCAAGGACGAAGCGCTCAAGCCGGCGCACCTGGAAGAGGCGATCGGCCTGCTCGAACGGCTCGACGTGGTGGGCGTTTGCGAGAACCTGATGGGCACCGCAATGCTGGTGACGCGCGGCCTGGGGCTGTCGCCCGTCGACGAGTTGCCTCGCTTGAGAACCGGCGCGAATAACGACTTTCGTGTTGATACAGCCGACCGCGAAACGCTGGAGGCGATCATGCAACGGACGACCTATGACAACGGG
>CAZBOE010000039.1:8558-26933 GCA_964493365.1 uncultured Tepidisphaeraceae bacterium
ATCTTCCAGTGGGCCCTGCGGCGTCTGCGCGATCAACTGAGCGATCAGCGGTTTGATCAACCTGCGGCGGCGACGCGTGAAGCCGGCGCTCCGGTGGTGGTGTACGACCTGGTGAGGACACACCCGATCGTGGTGAGCGGCGCGGTGTGGGGGCAGTCGGCGATGGTCATCAACGACGAGGTGTTTGTGCACCCGCCGCCCGTCGGCCAGGGGTGGGCGGAGGTGATGATCCGCGACGTGAAACTGTCGGGCCAGACGCGGATCACGGGTGAGTTGGCGGTCAACGACCAGCGCGGGCCGGAAGTGGTTTTTGAGATACAGATCCGCCGGGACGGTCAGACGGTGGCACAGAGCTCGATGTCGGTCAATCCGGGCTATCGATCGACGTTTTCGTGTCGCATTCCGCCGATTTTCGGGGGCACGGTGTCGCTCGTGCTGCGAACGCGCGTGCAGCATGGGTATCGATCGCATCACTATGGCACATCGTCTTTCGCGAGGCTGATGATCTCATAGCGGGGTCTGGCTGACCGCGCGAACAGGGCCGCTGGGCACCACTGATCGACTAGGTCGCGGCTGCATTTCTGCAACCATTCCGCCGTCTATTCTGCGGTCTATTCCGCAGGGCTTTCCGCCGGGAAAGTCTTCTTGGCCATTGCGTGGCGTTCACAACAGACAGACGACGCGCTCGCATGGATCATTTCAAAATGTGGTGACGCTGTGTCGCGGTGCGGTGTCGCGGTCGGTCGATAAGTGACGTGGGCAGGGCGCGGGCCGGCTGCTATCAAGCTTGGCGTGGTTGATACTGCGACAGGATTTCGTCGTCCGCCGCGCGTGTTGCTGATCGCCGAGGCGGCCAACCCGCGGTGGGTGAGCATCCCGCTGGAGGGGTGGTCGCACGCGCGGGCGATCACGCGACACGTCGAGTCGGCAGGCGGCGCTGCGCACCTTGTGACGCACGTGCGCAATCGCGAATCGATCGTGGGCGAGGGGCTGGTCGAGGGGCGGGACTTTACGGCGATCGACAGTGAAGCGGTGGCCGGTCCGTTGTATCGCATGGCGTCGCTGCTGCGCGGTGGCGCGGGCAAGGGCTGGACGACGGTCACGGCACTGTCAGCGCTGGCCTACCCGTGGTTTGAGCACCTGGTGTGGCGGCGATTCGGGCGGGAGATTATCGAGGGGCGGTGGGACATCATCCATCGGCTGACGCCGCTGAGCCCGACCGTCCCGAGCCTGCTGAGCGAGCGGTGCGCCAGCGCGGGGGCGGCGTTTGTGCTTGGCCCGCTGAACGGCGGCGTGCCCTGGCCGGGCGAGTTTGACGCGGCGCGGCGCCGGGAGCGCGAATGGCTGAGCTATGTCCGCGACGCGTATCGGCTGATGCCGGGATATCGGTCGACCTTGCGCCACGCGGCCGCGGTGATCGCGGGCTCGCTGGATACGCTCGAGGCCCTGCCCCGGTGGGTGAGGCACAAGACGCATTATGTGCCGGAGAATGCCGTCGAGCCCGCCCGCTTTGACGCGGCGCGACGCCACCGGATAACGCGGCCAATGAAGTGCGTGTTCGTCGGCCGGCTTGTGCCATACAAGGGCGCGGACATGCTGATCGAAGCGGCGGCGCCGCTGATCAGGGCGGGCGAGGTGACGGTCGACGTGATCGGCGACGGACCGATGATGGCCGACCTGCGCGCGCTGGCCGCTCGGCTCGGGGTGGAGCCGGGCGTGGCGCTATCGGGGTGGGTTAAGCACGAGCAGGTGGGCGAGCGGCTCGCACGCGCCGATGTGTTTGCGTTTCCGTCGATCCGCGAATTCGGCGGAGCGGTGGTGCTCGAGGCGATGATGGTCGGGCTTGTGCCGGTGGTGGTCGACTATGGCGGCCCGGGCGAACTGGTCTCGACTGACACGGGTGTGCTGCTGCCGCTGGGCCCGCGGGAGCAGATCGTGGGCGCCATGCGGGCGGCGCTCGAAGCGTTGGCGCACGATCCGGAGCGGGTGGAAGCGATGTCGCTGGCAGCGCGACAGCGTGTCCGATCTCTCTTCACATGGGATGCGAAGGCCGCGTCGGTGGTCGAGATTTATCGGCAGGTGATGGAAAGCCGCGCGGCCGGTCGATCGCGATGGCACACGCGACATGCGGACGCGACGATCGGCAGGAACGGACGCAACGGCGCTCGGGGGCTGCCGACGGCACAGGCCGGCAGGATGGTCGATGTCGCCGGTGGTTGAGACTGCTCTCATTGTCTTGCTGTCATCACCAGAGCGACCTGAACGGGCGCGGAGTTTGCATTCACATGCGGGTCGTCGTGCAGTGCTCGGCTCAGCACGACGCCGCCATGATCGAAGCCATTTTTACGGCGCTGGCGCAGCGGCACGGTAGGCGATAGGGTCGCGCTGCGACGCAGTGGCGCGTTCGCTGTCGTGTGTTGGCCGAGCGCGTGTGCGTGTCAGGCGGGTGAAGGCGCGGGCGAGGTTCGGGCCTGGGCCCGACGGTGTCGCGCTTGATGTGGTCAGGACGGGAAGGTTGATGTCGATGACGGCAGAGCAAGTCGCACGAGCTGACCAGACCGCCGACGGCGGCGCGCCCCAATCGGCGCCGGGGCCCGCGTCGACAGCGTCGGAACTGGTGATTCGTCCGCGGCGGGGGTGGGTCGCAATCGACTGGGCTGAACTGTGGCGACAGCGCGAACTGCTGGCGTTTCTGGTTTGGCGCGACGTGAAGGTGCGATACAAGCAGACCGTGCTCGGTGTGGCGTGGGTGGTGATCCAGCCGCTGGTGAGCATGGTGCTGTTCACGCTGATCTTCGGCCGGGCTGCGGGCATGACCGATGCCCTGCCGGCGCACCTCAGCCACGCCTATGCGGTGTTCATCTTTGTGGGGCTTGTGCCGTGGCAGCTTTTCGCGACCGGCGTGCAGATGGGCGGGATGTCGCTGGTCAACCAGCAGCACCTGCTGACGAAAGTGTATTTCCCCCGCATGTTCGTCCCCGCGTCGGCGGTGATGGGGGCGCTGTTCGACACGCTGATCAACCTCGGTGTGCTGGGCGTGCTGATGATGATCTATGGGGTGAAGCCGACGTGGGGCGTGCTGCTGCTGCCGCTGCTGCTGGTTGCCGCGACCGCGGCCTCCCTGGGCGCGGCGATGGTGCTGGCGGCGCTCACCGTCAGCTATCGCGACTTCCGCTTTGTCGTTCCGTTTCTCGTGCAGCTCGGCGCGTGGCTGAGCTTTGTGTTCATTCCCACGGCGCTGATTCCCCAGGCGTGGGTGAGGTGGCTGGCGGCGGTCAACCCGATGTTCGGGATCATCGACGCCACCCGCGCGGTCGTGCTGGGGACGCCGGCGGATTACGTCGCGCTGCTGATCTCGCTGCTGAGCACGGCCGCCCTGCTGCTGTCGGGGATGTATTTCTTCCGCCGCACGGAGCGGCGTTTCGCGGACATCGCATGAATTCGATCGGCGTTCATCATCTGGGCAAGTCGTATCGGCTGGGGCTGGAGGCGCAGCGCGCCGAGAGTTTTCGCGAAGCGCTGACCAACCTGGCGCGGTGGCCGGTCGATCGTTTCAAGGCGCTGGGCGAGCACGGCACCGAGGCGGACACGTTCTGGGCGCTGCGGGATGTCTCATTCTCGGCCGAGCCGGGTGAGGTGATCGGGCTGATCGGGCGAAACGGCGCGGGCAAGTCGACGCTGCTCAAGGTGCTGTCGCGGATCACCGAACCGACGACCGGCGTGGTGAAGCTGCGCGGGCGGGTGGCATCGCTGCTGGAGGTGGGCACCGGCTTTCACCCCGAGCTCAGCGGGCGCGAGAACATCTATCTCAACGGGGCGATCCTGGGAATGAGGCGGGCGGAGATCCGGGCGCGGTTTGACGAAATCGTGGCGTTTGCCGAGGTCGAGCGGTTTCTGGATACGCCGGTGAAGCGGTATTCGAGCGGCATGTATGTGAGGCTGGCGTTTGCGGTGGCGGCGCATCTCGAGCCCGACATTCTGATTGTCGACGAAGTGCTTGCCGTGGGCGACGCGGAGTTTCAGAAGAAATGCATGGGGAAGATGAATGAAGTGGCGGCCGGCCAGGGCCGGACCGTGCTTTTTGTGAGCCACAACATGAGCTCGGTGCAGCGGCTGTGCACGCGCGGCATTCTGCTGCGACAGGGCCGGCTGTGTGCCGACGGGCCGATTCACGATGTGGTGCGGGAGTATCTGGGGGCGCTATCGCGTGGGGCCGAGACGGCGTTTTCGGACAACCCCGAGCGGTCGGGCAATGGCGCGATGCGAATCACAGGCGCGCGGATTCTCGACGAGCGCGGACAGCCGACGCGACGGCTCGTGGCCGGCACACCGATCACCATCGAACTCGACTACGAGAACGCGAAGAACGTCTCGAAGCCCAACGTGTTTATCGATGTGATCAACCACCTGGGTATCCAGGCGACGCGGCTGGAGATGCTGCTGCTCGACTATTTTCCGACCGACCTTGGGCGTCGCGGGGTGATCCGCTGCCGCGTGCCCCGGGTGCCGTTTCCGCCGGGGCAGTATCGGCTGCAGACGTGCGTCTTTGCCGATTCTCAGGCGGCCGACGTGATCCCCAACGCGATGGTGATTGATGTCGATTCGTCCGTGTTTTACTCCGGTCACCGCACGCCCACGGTGTCGGCGGCGACGGTGATGGTGGACCACGAGTGGAGCCATCAACCGGCGCCCGACACCGCGGAAGCCCTTGCGATGCCGGGCGGCGCGACGGCAGGCAGTCCGGCGGACGCCGAAGGCCCGCCCGACCTGGCTGCGGGTGCAGGCGCGGAGCGGTCGCGGCAAGTGATGACCGCGGCAGAGTCAATCAGCCAATGACACCGTCATGACCCGGCAAGCAACGATGTCTGAGCGGATACCCACAGTTTCGGTGATCATGCCCGTCTACAACGCCCGGCGCTATGTGCGGCAGGCGGTGACGAGCATCACAGCGCAGACGGGCTGCCACTTTGAGCTCATCGTGATCGATGACGGCTCGACCGACGGATCGACCGACATTCTCCGCGGGCTGGCGGCGCGCGACTCGCGCATCTGGCTGGTGAGCCGGCCCAACACCGGATACACGACGGCGCTCAACGAAGCGCTGGGGCTGGCGCGGGGGCGATACATCGCGCGAATGGACGCCGACGACGTGGCGCTGCCGGGCCGGCTGGCGTTGCAGGCGGCGGAGCTCGATGCACGACCCGACCTGGCGGCGCTGGGCAGCGCGATCTGGATCATCGACCCTGCGGGGCGGCGCGTGATGGACTATCGCCCGCCGACGCAGCACGTCCAGATCGAGGCGGCGCTGCTGAGCGGGCAGGCGGTGATCAACCATCCCTCGGTGATGATGCGGGCGTCTGCGGTGCGCGCGGTGGGCGGATATGACCCGCAGGCGGAACCGTCTGAGGATGTTGATCTGTTTCTGCGGCTGACCGGGGTGGGACGCCTGGCCAACCTGCCCGAGCGCATGCTGTGCTATCGCCTGCACCCTCATTCGGTTTCGCAGACGCGAAGCGCGCGTCAGCTCGAGACGCTCCGGCGGGTGTGCGAACGGGCGGCGCGCGACCGCGGCGTGAGATCAACGTTCTGCGGGCCGGGCGAGTGGCGGCCGGCCGCGACGAGGCGTTCGATTCACGCCTATGCCATGCGGTGCGGCTGGTGGGCTTTCAGGCAGGGCGATCGCGGCACGGCGCTGGTGTATGCCAGCCGCGCTGTCAGGACAGGCCCGGGCGATGCCGAAGCTTGGCGGCTGCTGGCCTGCGCGGCGCTCAAGCCGATGCGCGGCTCGACGCCCGCGGCGGCGCTCGGGGAGGTGGGAGCGGCATGAGCGGTGCACCGTTCACACGTGATGTCAGCGTGGTGATCTGCGCATACAACGCAGCAGCGCGGATCGAGCGGGCGATCGAGCACATCGCCCGCCAGCAGTGCGATCTGCCGCGCGGGTGGGAGCTGGTGATCGTCGACAACCGGTCGACCGACAACACACACGACAAGGCCGCGGCGGTCTGCAAGCGGCTCTGGCTGCCCGTGCTGATCCTCAAAGAACACCAGCCGGGAAAGATCCATGCCCTGAGGCGGGCGGCCCGCGCGGCGCAAGGCCGCCTGCTGTGCCTCGTCGACGATGACAACCTGCTGGCGCCGGACTACCTGGCCAATGCGGCAGCGTTTTTCGAATCGCACCCGCGCGCGGCCCTGGTGGGCGGACGGATCGAAGCGGAGTTTGAGGACCCGTCGATGGTGCCGGCGGATTTTGCCGAGCGATTCGCCCATGCGCTGGCGGTGAGAGACCTGGGCCCTACGCCGATGCGCCTGACGCCGCCGGCTCATGATCCGCCGCCGGGCGCGGGCTCGGTGGTCAGGACGGCGCTGCTGCGGCAGGTGCTTGATGATGTGGCGTGCTATCTGTCAGGCCCGCAGGGCAACAAGCTTTCGCGCGGGGAAGACTCGGAGATCGGTCTGGTGCTGCATCATCTCGGATGGCAGTACTGGTATGAGCCGTCGCTGTCGATGAAGCATGTGTTGCCCGCGAGCCGGCTGACGACGGAATACCTCGACCGCCTGATCATCGACGGCTCGGAATCATACATCTGGCTGCAGTGGCTGCGCGGGGCCGAGCGAAGGCGGTCGCGCGTGGGTTATGCGATGCGGGGCGCGGCACTGGCGCTGGCGTCGCTCAAGCAGGACCTGCTGTTCAAGCTGCGCAACCGGCCCGGCCGGACAGCCAGCCCGCCCGACCAGCGCCTCTGGTTTTATGCCGCGATGCACCGCGCCTGGGCGATCAGTTGCTGGCGGCTGGCGCTGGATGACCCGTTCTCTCGATTCGAAGCATCGATAACAAAGCTCTGCGAGCAGAAGGCGGCCGTGGCATGAGTCGGACGACTCCACAATCAGACAACGCGGTCGGAGGCGCGGACGTCTCTGGCGACGCGGCAGTCAACCCGCGCCAGCCCGACATGGCGCATCGGCCGGCCGCCGAGCGCCGAGCGAGCCTAGGAGAGCGGGCAGGCGGCACGGGGCCCGGCAGACTACACCCGTCGCCCGGGGCACAGGCTCAAGACCATGAGCTCGAGCGGCTGCTGTCGCAGGTGTCGATGGTGTGTGCGAACTTCGGCAACGCCGAGGCGTTTGAGGCGGTCCTGCTCGACTGGTTTGTCTTTCTCGGCGGGCGGGCGGGCGAGGTGGTCGTGGTTGACGGCGGGTCGTGCGCCGACACGCACCGGATGTATTTCGACCTCTTCAACCGGCGACTGATCGACAAGCTGCAGTTGATCCGGCGTGAGCACCCGGACAACTCGCGCGAGACCTGCTTTATCCAGGAGCACACGGCACCCGCGGTCGCTTCAGGCGAATACCTGCTGTTCTTCAAGAGCGATACGCTGCCCTACCGCAGCGGACATGACCGCTGGCTGGTCGAGGCGGCGGCGCTGCTCGAGCGCGACGACGTCTTTGCCGTCGGGGGGAGCTTCAACGTGCCCAGTCGCCACCACGACGGGCCTCTGCCGGGGTGGTATTTCTCGGACAAATGCTCGGAGAATTTTGCGCTGATGAAGCGATCGAGCTTCATCGACGCGATCGGCGAGTTTGCGGGGCAATATGTGTCTTCGGGCTGGCGCGGACGGAATCCCGCTGGGGAGACGGGCCAGTCGCGCTACCTGATCGAGGTGGCGTTTGAGCAGTACATCCAGCGCCACCGACGTTACACCGCGGTGCGGGTTGAGGACCCGAGCTGGACGGTGTTTCACACCAACGCCGCGGGGAAGGCGCTGCTGGATGTGAGGGAGCGGTATCTGGCGCGGGAGAACATCGAGCCCTTCATGAATGCCGGGCGGGTGAACCGGCTGCACGGGGGGTGTTACTACGGCAAGCCGCGCGACTATCTGCTGGAACTGCGGTGCGCCGTGGGACGCGGGCCGCTGGGCCCGGTAGCGCGTGGGGCACGGCAGCTGGCCTGCGAGCTGAGCAGCGCGCTGACCCGCCTGACCCACACGAGGGGGGTGAGCCGATGAAGGTGACGTTTGTATTGCAGAATGCGGACCTGGCGGGGGGAGTGCGGGTGGTGGCGGTGTATGCGCAGCGGCTGATGCGCCGCGGGCACGATGTGACGGTGGTGTCGACGCCGAACAAGACGTTGCCGCTGCGGTCGCAGATCGGCCGACTGGCGCGCGGCATGCCTTGGGCCCGGGCGGCGCCGTTGGGGCCTTCGCATCTGGATGACACGGGCGTGCGCCATCACGTGATCGAGCGCTATCGACCCGTGGATGCGGGCGATGTGCCTGACGCGGATGTGGTGATCGCCACCACCTGGCAGACCGGCTATTGGGTCGCGGCGCTGCCACCGAGCAAGGGCGTCAAGGCGCATCTCATGCAGCACTATGAAACCTGGGCGGGCCCCGCAGAGCGGGTCGATGGCGCCTGGCGGCTGCCGACGGCCAAGATCACGATCAGCCGGTGGCTCGAACGTCTCGCCCGCGAACGATTCGATCAGCAGGCGGTGAGGCATATTCCCAACAGCGTCGACACCGACTTGTTCCACGCCCCTGCGCGCGGAAAGCAGGTTGTCCCAACCGTGGGCATGCTCTATCACGATTCGCCCTTCAAGGGGATCGAAACGGCGCTCGATGCCGTCAGGCGGGCCCGGGCCGAGATCCCTGAGCTGAGGCTGGTGGTGTTCGGACGCGAGCCGGTCGCCCAGCGACATCGCGGGCTGTTTCCGGATTCGACAAGGTATGTGTTGTGCCCGCCTCAGCAGACCCTTCGTGATCTCTATGCCGCGTGTGACGTGTGGCTGTGTGGATCGTCGGCCGAGGGGTTTCATCTGCCTCCGCTCGAGGCGATGGCGTGCCGGACGCCGGTAGTCTCGACGCGGGTGGGCGGGCCCGAAGACATCATCGACGAGGGTGTGAACGGTCGGCTGGTCGAGGTGGGCGATTCGGCCGGGCTGGCGCGGGCCGCGCTCGATGTGCTCTGGCTCGACGCGACCGCCTGGCGGCGCATGTCTGATGCGGCGCTGCGCACCGCCCACGCTTACACGTGGGACGACGCCACAGACCGCTTCGAGTCGGCGCTCGAAGAATTCTGCGGCATGAGCGGCGCGATACGTCGGCCGCCGGGCCAGCGCCAGGCCCGGGCCCTGCTGGGCGCGGGAGGGGGTGGCTGATGCTTTTTGCGCTGGTGACGCTTTATGCATGGCTGCCGGTGGTGCTGCTGCTGTTTGCGGTTCTTCCGGCGCGACGCGCGGTGCTGGCGACGTATCTGACCGCATGGCTGTTTCTGCCGCTGGTCGAGATCGAACTGATCGGGCTCCCCGATCTGAACAAGGTGACGCTGACCGCCGCGGGGGCGATGCTGGGTGTGTGTCTGTTTGATGCCGGGGCGCTGTCGCGGTTCCGCCTGCGCTGGTTTGACCTGCCGCTGGCGGCGTTCTGCCTCATGCCGGTTGCGTCGTCGCTCGGCAACGGGCTGGGCGCTTACGAGGGGCTTGCCACCTCGCTGACCGTGTCGCTGTTCTGGGGCGTCGCCTACTTTCTCGGCCGGGTCTACTTTTCTGAGCCTCAGCACATTCGCGAGCTGGCCATCGCGATCTTCATCGGCGGGCTGATCTATGTGCCGCTTTGCCTGTTTGAGATGCGCATGAGCCCGCAGCTCAACGCGATGGTCTATGGCTTTCAGCAGCATTCGTTCGCACAGACGCAGCGGTTCGGCGGCTATCGGCCGGTGGTGTTCATGCAGCACGGCCTTGCTGTCGGCATGTGGATGACCTGCACCGCGCTCGTGGGCCTGTGGCTCTGGTGGACGGGCAGCCTCAGGCGTCTGTGGGGCCTGCCCACCGGCCCGCTGGTGGCGGCGCTGCTGATCACCGCGGTGCTCTGTAAATCGACGCTGGCGCTGGTTCTGCTGCTGCTGGGAATCGTCGCGCTGGCGGCAATCCGCTGGGCCCGCAGCAGGCTGGTCATCGTGGCGCTCATTCTCGCGGCGCCGGCCTACATGGTCTCCCGCGCCGCGCTCGACTGGCGAGGCGGGCCGCTGCTCACGGCCGCGACACAGGTTTTCGGCGCCGAACGGGCGTCGTCGCTGTCCTTTCGCATGGACAACGAAGACCTGCTGGTCGGTAAAGCACTTGAATCACCGCTACTCGGCTGGGGCGGCAGCGGGCGATTTCTCGTGCGTGACAAGTTCGGCCGAAACCTGTCCGTTCCCGACGGCTTCTGGGTGATCGCGCTCGGACAGAACGGCATCCCGGGTGTGGCCGCCCTGACGCTCGTGCTGCTGCTGCCGGCGGCGATGTTTGTGAGGTCGTGTCCGCCCGGGTCATGGATGACCCCGCTGGCGTCGGCGCCAGCCATCCTGTCGGTGCTGCTGGTGCTGCACATGCTCGACAATCTGCTCAACGCGATGATCAACCCGTTTTTCCCGATGGCCGCGGGTGCGGTATCGGGGTGTGTGGCGCTGGTCGAGGCGACGCGAGCGCGGCCGGCAGGCTCGGCGGCACCGATTGTGCTCACTGCCGCGCCGGCGGGCGCGCTGTCATAGCCCCCGCCCTCGACGCGCGGACCGTCTGATCGCAGACCACCGCGGCCGACCGCGACGCGACCTTTGACCAGCGGCACCTGATGTACCTCCTACCGATCCAGATCCCGATCTATCTCGACGGCCCGCGCCGGCTGCTCAGCACCGAATGGCGGCGGTCGCTGCTGCTGCTGAGGGATTCACTGGGCGGCAGACTGGGGCGGATCGAGGTTGTTGCGCCGTCGCTGCCTGTCAAGGAGGCCCGCGAGCAGCGGCTCGAGCCCGCCGGTCATGGCGAAGGCGACGACGATCTCGTGCTCCACCCGTCGCTCGACAAGCGGATCCGCTTCAAGGCGTTTGTCATGCGCGGCAAGGCGGAATGGCTGGGCGATGTGATGCCGCTGGTCGCGCGGGCGACGGTCGTCCATGCCGGGCTCGACGACCTTTGGCGGCCGTTTACCTGGTCGGCGTTCAGGCTGGCGGTCAGGGCCGGCAAGCCGACAGTGTTTGTGCAGGATACGGATGTGGCGCTTCAGGTGAGGCAGATCGTCGATGCTGCGGCGGCTCACCGTCGCGTGCTCGGGCGGGTGTATGCGCGGCTCTACGAGCGGCGATGCCGCGGCGGGGTCAGGCAGGCTGACCTGCCGCTGCTCAAGGGCGCGCGGCTGATGCGCAAATATGGGCCGCTCAATCCGTCGGCGCGGCTCTTTCACGACACATCGCACAGCACGAGCGACATCGTCGACGGGGCGGTCATCGATCGGCGTCTCGCGCGGCGCGGCGGCCCGCTGAAGCTGGTTTACTTCGGACGCATGATCCCGCGCAAGGGCCTGGGCCGGGCGGTGGCGTTGGTCAGGCGGGCCCGGCAGCGCGGCGCCGATGTCCGCTTCGACCTGATCGGCGACGGCCCGGAGCGCGCTTCCCTGATGGAGGCGGCGGGAAATCCTGCAGCGTCGGGCATCACGTTTCACGATGCCGTTGCCTATGGAAGCGGGCTGCTCCGGCGCGTCGCCGAGTATGACGGCCTGCTCTTCACACCCGCCGCCGAGGACACGCCGCGGATGATCTTTGACGGATACGCCGCGGGCCTGCCGCTGATCGCGGGGCGGATCGACTACACGATCGAGCGGTCGGCCGAGGGAACCACCGTGTTGCTGCCCGACGACGACGCACAGGCGGTCGAGCGTCTCTGCGGGCTGTGGCGCGATCGCACGTTGCTCGCGCCGGCGGCTCGGGCGGCGCACCGCATGGCGTATGACCACGCGGCCGAGGCGTGGTACGCACGCCGGGCGGCATGGACATTCGACATGCTCGACCGTCGAAACCGGCGCAGCACCACCAGCGTGATCCGCCCCGATGCGCCGATCGACCGAACCAACGCGGACAGCAATCGGCTGTTGACGACCACCGTTGACGCGGCCGCAAGGCCCGCCGGCGCGACTGGCGTTTGACCCTCGGCGGCGCGACCGACTTGGCATAACCAGACGCCCTGAAACACAGCACGATGAGTCTTCTGATTGCCATCCTCAACTACCGAACACCGGCCGTCACAGGCGAGTGTCTCGCTTCGCTTGCGCCGTGCATCGGCGAGGTCGAGGCGACCCGAGTGGTGGTTGTCGACAATGCTTCGGGCGATGAGTCGGTGCCGTTTCTCGCGAGCCTGATCGAGCGCAAGGGGTGGCAACGCTGGTGTCACCTCATCGCCAGCCCGACCAACACCGGTTTTGCCGGCGGAAACAACCTGGTCATGTCGCACCTGAGGCGTCCGGAGCACGCGCAGACGCGGTGGGTGCTGCTGCTCAACAGCGACACGATCGTGAGGCCGGGTGTGCTGGCGCATTGTGCGGGTGTGATGGATCGCGACGTGCGACTGGGCGCGATGAGCTGCCGCCTCGATAACCCCGACGGCACGCCGCAGCACACCGCGCGGCGCTTCCCCACGCCGGCGCGGATGGCGGCCGGGGCGGTGGGGCTGCCGTGGTATCTGCCCGGCGCTTTTGGGTGGGCCGATGTGGATGACCCGTCGTGGGATCGCTCGACCCCGAAGCTGCGCGAGGTGGACTGGATCGGGGGCGCGTTCATGTTCATCGATGCACAGGTCTACATACGGCTGGGGGGCATGGACGAGCGGTTCTTCTTTTACGGCGAAGACATTGAGTATTGCCTGAGAATAAGAAGATCCGGGCGGACGATCGCCTATGACGGGCGCGTGGGCATCACCCATCTCGGTGGCGCCAGCAGCGACCCGACGCGGCTGCCGCAGAAGGTCAGGAGCAGCTACGCGTGGCAGTCGCGCTATGCGGTGCAGCGACGGTGCTATGGCGCATGGGCGGCGGCGATGCTGCGATGCATCGACGTCGCGGCCTACGGCATCCGCAGCCTCGTGCCGGGGCGGGCCGAGCGGCGTCGGCTGCATCGAGATGTGCTGGCGATGCTGGTTCGACCGCTGCCTGAGGCACACTCGCCGGTAAACGGCACCGCCCAGACGGTGGCGGCGGCCGGGGGAGGTGCGGCTTGAGTCCGGGCCCCGACCTGCGCGAGCCTCGTCGTCTGCGCGTGTGCATCGCCCTGCCGGGCCTGCATGCGGTGAGCCGCGGTGCGGAAGTGGCGATGGAATCGGTCGGGCGTGAGCTGGCCGCCGCGTGTGGCATGGAGGTCACGCTGATCGGCACCGGCAGGCCCCGCGCCGATGCGCCGTATCAGTTCATCCATGCCGGCGCGGTGTCGCGAAGCCGGCTGGCGTCGCTGCCCTCAGTGCCGACACTGCGGACGCCCTGCCAGTGGGAGGAAGCCAGCTTTGTGCCCGCGATGCTGCGGGTCTATCGCCCGGGCGACTATGACCTGACAGTGTCATGTTCGTGGCCGTGGGTGCATTGGTTGATGCGCCGCCGAGGCGACAGGAAGCCAACGGCGCATGTGTTTGTCACGCAGAATGGCGACCACATGATCGCCCACAGGCGGATGGAATATCGCTGGTTCGGCTGCGACGGGCTGGTCTGCACCAATCCGGAGTATTACGAGCGTCATCGTGCGCACTATCGCGCGGCCCTGATTCCCAACGGCGTTGACCCCGATCGGTTTACCCCCCGGGCGACGCCGCGTGAGGGCGGGCCGGTGCGGGTACTGATGGTCAGCGCGCTGATCCCCAGCAAGCGGGTGATGGATGCGATCGATGCGGTGGCGCTGCATCGCGACGCTCGCCTGACGGTGGCGGGCGACGGCGAGTTGGCCGATCGGGTCAGGGCGCACGGCGCGGCGCGGCTCGGGGCTCGTTTCGAATTGCTGAGCGTATCGCGGGACGAGATGCCGGCACTCTATCGGTCGGCCGACCTGCTGCTGCACATGAGCCTCGATGAGCCGTCGGCCAACGCCTATATCGAAGCGCTCGCATCCGGATTGCCCGTGTTGACGCACGATCGCGCCGTCACGCGGTGGACGCTCGACAACACCGGCGTGCTGGTCGACACGACCGATCTGGCCGCTGTGAGCCGCGCGATTGACCACGCGGCGCAATTGAGCGAGCGGCCGCATGTCGAGCGCCGGCGTGATCTGGTGAAGCGGCGATACGCGTGGTCGAGCATCGCACAGGATTATGCACGGTTCTTCCGGGAGGTGGTCGGGGCACGTCAATCCCATACGGCGGGTGATGTGCGATCCGGGAACAGGCTCGCCGCGGCGGAGGGGTGATGCAGATTCGCGAGTCACAGTGGATCGGTCGTCAGTTGGACATGCTCACCTCGGAGGAGCTATTCCCGCTGCTCAACGTCGGGTCATCGACGCTCGATTTCAGAAGTCGGGTTCAGCCGCACATCGACCAGAACATCTTCGAGCCGCTGCGTCGTCGCGGGGGAAAAGTCATTCACCTCGACATCAAGCCCGAGGGCGGGGTTGATCTGGTCGGCGATCTACTCGACCCGGCCTTCAGGGAAAAGCTCAGGGCGCTGGGTGTCCGCTCGGCGATGGTCTCCAACCTGCTCGAGCATGTGACCGACCGTCATGCGATCTGCCGCGCGGTGCTCGATGCCCTGCCCGCCGGCGGCTGCCTGATCGTCAGCGGACCGTTCAAGTATCCATATCACGCCGACCCGATCGATACGCTGTTTCGCCCCACGATCGAGGAGATCTGCGCTTACTTTCCCGGGACGGACCTGATCGCCTCGGCATACATCGACTCGGGCAACTGGCGGCAGTGGCACCCGAGCGAGCGCGGCGGCCGCACGCTCACCCGGGCGGTGGCCCGGCTGCTGCTGCCGTTCTACCGCCCGGCAAAGTGGTGGGAACTTGCCCGGCAGACGCCCTATCTCGTCCGCCACGTCAAGGCGTTTGCGGTGGTGCTGCGGAAGTCGGGCGCTCACGCCCCTCGCGCGTCATCAGAAAGGCACGGCGCTGGCGCGATGCCTCCGACCAACGCGGATATCGGCGCCGTGGTCATCGGGCGAAACGAAGGACAACGACTGGTGCAATGCGTTGAGTCGGTCCGACGTCAGGTCGGACGCGTGGTCTACGTCGACTCAGGTTCGACCGATGGCAGCCCCAAACGCGCTGCCCAGCTGGGCGCGGATGTGATCCGACTCGATCCGGTGCTGCCGTTCACGGCGGCCCGCGGGCGCGACGAAGGTGCGAAGCAGTTAAGCCTGATGACCCCCCCGCCGCGGTATGTGCTGTTTATCGACGGCGACTGCGAATTGGCTGACGGCTTCGTCGATCAGGCGCGCCTCCGGCTGGATGAGGACGCCACGCTTGCCGGTGTATGCGGCCGGCGTCGTGAGCGGCATCCGCATGCGAGCGTCTTCAACCGGCTTATGGACATCGAGTGGTCGGCGCGACGCCCGCCCAGCGGATCATGGGCACCCATCCAGACACTTGGTGGCGATGCACTCATGCGGCTCGATGCCTATCACGACGCCGGCGGCTTCGATCCCGCGATCGTCGCACGCGAAGAGCCCGATCTGTCGGTTCGCCTGCGCGAGAGGGGCTGGCGTCTCGAGGTCGGAGCGGTGGAAATGACTTGGCACGATGCGGCCATGACCAGCGCCATCCAGTGGTGGCGGCGCAATCGACGAAACGGGATCGGGTATGGCCAGGTGGCACTGAAACACCGCCGCTCCGCCGGCCGGTTTGCGTCGAGGGATGTCGCGCGAATGATCTTCTGGGGGATCGCCCTGCCCCTGACTTTTGCGGCTGCTTCCGTGGCGGCACTCTTCAACGGCCACGATCGACGATGGCAACCGGCGGCGCTGGTGTTGTCGATCGGCGCGGCGGTCGTGGGCGGCCAAGTGTGGCGATTGTTCCGTCACGCCCGATACGGAAGCCTGACGCGCGGCGACACCCCTGTCGGCACGGGCCCTGCACGCCTATCTCAGCCGCCCACGACACCGACATCGGACAAGACCCGGTCGCGCGACACCAGCCGCCTGGGCCGGCGCGACGCACTTCTCTATGCGGTGTTCACCCTCGCGGCCAACACCCCGATGGCGCTCGGCGCGGTGAGCGCGCTGGTCGAGCAGTCAGGCCGGCGACGAGTCGGCAATGTCGACTACAAAACGCCGCAACCGGCGCGGGTGGAGCCCTTGCCTTCCGCTGGGGCCGAGCATGGCAGCGCGAATGGCAGCGCGACAGGCAGGCCCACTCTCACCGAGGCGGGCGCGTGAGCGAGACGGGTCAACATCACCCGCCGGCGGGCCGACACGTGGTGTATATGGCCGGCGTCTTTCCGACGCTCTCCGAGACATTCGTCTATCGCGAGGCGGTTGCTCTGCGCCAACGCGGCTGGCGCATCACGCCGGTGTCGCTGAATGAACCGCCACCGGGGCTCGCTGAGCATCGACGCGGCCTGCTCGTCGTGTACTCGGGTCTGGTCACACTGCTGAGTGCGGCCATCCGGCGGATGGCTCGCGCTCCGGTCGCCAGTCTTCACACCTTGCTCCTCGCCCTGGGCGACGCGGGAGCGCCCGGTGAACCGACGCCGGTTTCCCTGAGGCTCAAGCTGCCGCTGCAGGCGCTCGCGGCCATCGCTCTCGCCGGGCGGCTGAGGCAACGACCCGATCATGTGCATTGTCATTTCGCCCACGCGCCGACCACCGTCGGGATGTATCTCGCGCATCACCTCGGCATCGGCTTCAGCTTTACCGGGCACGCCAACGACCTCTTCCAGCGGCGTGCACTCCTGCGCACCAAGCTCAGGCGGGCCCGGTTCGTCTGCTGCATCAGCCGCTGGCACCGCGAGCATTACATCACCCGCCACGACACCGACCCGGCGAAGTGCGTGATCGTGCGATGCGGCGTTGATGTGGCCTGGGCCCGACGCACAGGCCGCGACGATCCCCCCACCGCGCACACCACGACAGGTGTGCTGCGCGCCCTGACGATCTGCCGGCTCGTCGAGAAGAAAGGCATCGACACCTTGCTGCGGGCGATTGTTGATGTGCCCGAGGCGGCCCTGACGGTCGCGGGCGACGGGCCCATGCGCCACAAGCTCGTTCAGATGGCGGCCGACCTGCGCCTTGCCGACCGGGTGACGTGGCTCGGAGCGGTCGACAACGACCGGGTTCCGGCGCTGCTGTCGGCAGCTGATGTCGTGGTGCTGCCCTGCCGGACCGACGCCCGCGGCGATCGCGACGGCATTCCGGTCGCGCTGATCGAGGCGATGGCCGCCGGCGTGCCGGTGATCGCGGGCGACCTGCCGGCCATCCGGGAACTCGTCGAGCACAACACCACCGGCCTCCTCGTTGACGGCGCCGACCCTGCGAGCGTGGCGCAGGCGTTGCAGTTGATGCGGTCGGTTGATCTGCGGAAGCGTCTCGCGTCGGCCGGCGCCCGGCATGCGGCGGCGGAGTTTTCGCAGGAGATCAACATCGACAGGCTCGAAGCGGCGCTCGACGCGGCGCTGCGCGATCGGCCGGTCACTCTGCCCAACGCACCAGCGGGCAAACCTCTCGGAGTCCGCGTCACATGACCGCCCTTGCCGCCACAACCTCCGCCGATCGCATGGCGCGTGATCGTTCCGATGTCACCGCAGCGCCTGCCGCGGGCACCCGCTACTGCCTGATCACCCCGTGTCGTGACGAGGCCAAGTATGCGCGCGTGACGCTCGACAGCGTGGTCAATCAGACAATCCGGCCGGCGCGGTGGATCATTGTCGACGACGGCTCGACCGACGACACGCCAACGCTTCTCGCAGAATACGCCGGCCGCCATGACTGGATCACCGTCCTCAGGCGTGACGACCGGGGGTTTCGCAAGCTGGGCGGCGGCGTGATCGACGCCTTCTACCACGGCTATGAACGGATGAGCCCGGCCGATTTCGATTTCGTCGCCAAGATGGATCTCGATCTCGACCTTCCCCGGGGCTATTTCGAGACGCTGATGCAGCGGATGAATGCCGATCCGCGGATCGGCACAGCATCGGGCAAGCCCTACTTCCAAAGCGGCGACACACTGGTCTCGGAAAAATGCGGCGACGAAAACTCCGTCGGCATGATCAAGTTCTATCGCAGCGCCTGCTTCGCCGAGATCGGCGGGTTCGTGCGCGAGCTGATGTGGGACGGCATCGACGGCCATCGCTGCCGGATGCTCGGGTGGATCGCGGTGAGCTGGGATGACCCGTCGCTCCGGTTCATCCACCTGCGCCCGATGGGAACCAGCCATCGCTCCTGGTGGACGGGGCGGGTGCGCCACGGCGCGGGCCAATACTTCATGGGCACTTCGCCGCTCTACATGCTGGTGAGCGCGCTCTACCGCATGACCCGGCCTCCTCACGTTGTGGGCGGCGTCGGCATGCTCTGGGGATACACGCGCTCAATGCTGGCGCGGCGGCAACGCTATGGCGACGACCAGTTCCGCCGATTCCTGCGGCGATATCAGATCGAT
>CAZBOE010000040.1:0-24735 GCA_964493365.1 uncultured Tepidisphaeraceae bacterium
TCAGCCCCCCGCCGCCTGGCGAAAGGCCCACCCAGGCTGAACCGCGCGGCCGCGGTCTTGCCTAGCCATGCCGCGGTCTTGCCCATCCGGGCCGCCGCCTCGCGCGCCGCGCAAGTGGCGGATCCGCCACGCGATGCGGCGGCGTTGGCCCTGCGGTCGGCACAGCCGCCCGGCGCGTCATAAGCCTCACGTGCCCCCGGGAAACGCAGAGCCTGGTTCCGATAAAATCGGCCGGCACTGACGGAATTCCCCCGACAGACCAAAACATTTGCCCATCCTGCCGACGTATCAGACATCCCTCTCGGGTTGTGGAGTGCGAAGCCGGGCGAATGGGTTATCCGCCGACGGCGCGCACCTTAACGGAGAAGTTGTGATGTCGTCTCGAACGACTTGTGTCCGGACCCTGTCGTCGCGTGGTTCGACCGTTGAACACCTCGAGCCGCGGCGGCTCATGGCCGACGGCACGGGCGCCTCCGCCGTCATCAGCGAATCGACGGTGACCGCGGCCGCCACTGCCGCCCCGACCTCCGCCGCCTCCAACGCGATCAGCGCCCAGTTCAACGCCCAGGGGCTTTCCAGGCTGACCTACCGCGGCCACGTGCTCTATGACATCACCCGCGACACCAACGCCGGGTTCCGGGTTGCCGACTTCAACATCCTGCAGAACGGCGTCACCACCCACTACTGGCCTCACCAGACCACCTTCACCACCAGCTGGAACCCGACCACCCAGGCCAATTACGTCAACTATTCCTGGGGCTATGTCGAGGGGCGATGGTTCATCGGCGCCGACCGCATCGACCTCTCGATCACGGTCAAGAACAAGACCACCGACCAGACCATCGCGGGCATCAACGTCCACCCGCTGGGCGTGCGGCTGCCCAACATCCCGTCGAATCTCGTCTACGGCCGCGTCAGCGACGGAACGGGCCTGCCGGTGGTGGTCGCCGACTTCGGCGGCTCCGCCGGTCAGATGTCGATGGTGAAGGAAAAGCTCGACCAGCAGCTCTATTTCGGCTTCGACGCCGCGGGCGCCAAGACGACCGAGACCAACTATTTCGACGTCCGCGTCGGCACCGCCAAGTTTCCGGGCAAGGAGCGCAGCCTGACCAATTTCGTGGTCAACGTGCCGCCCGGCACGACACACACCTATCGCGTGTCGATGCGGTTTGACGACGCCGGCACCGCGCCCGCCGCCGTCGCGCCGGACATCAACCAGGCCTACCAGATGGCCCAGCCGATGACGCTGGTCTGGAATGACCGCAGGCCGATCTACATGACCATGGCCGCCGGCGGAAGCGAAGACCACCGCTCCGCGCTCAACCCCAACGGCTGGCTCGACCTGCTCTCGCTCGATGTGAGCACGCCCGCCGGTCGTGCGACCCTCAAGACCGAGATGATCAAGTGGGCCACCCGCCAGGCGCAGATCGTCGGCGAGATCGGCGGCCAGGGGCTGATCTGGTGGGACATGGAGGGGATGGCCAACAACACCATCAACTACGTCGGCGACCCGCGCCTCGCCACGACGCTGGCGCCGGAGATGAACGACATCTACAAGGCCGTCTTCGACGTCTTCAAGGCCGCCGGCATCAACTACGGCGTGACGATCCGTCCGACCGAGATTACCTACGACAGCACCGGCACGCCCTGGCAGACGCCGGTCGCCAACCCCGGTGCGCTGCTGGCCGAAAAGATCGCCTACGCCAAGACCAACTGGGGCTGCAACCTCTTCTACATCGACTCCAACAAAGCCTACGACCCCGACGCCATCCGCATCGCCCACGAAGCACACCCCGATGTGCTGCTGATTCCCGAACACCAGAGCTCGGTCTTCTATTCGTTCAGTGCGCCGTATCAGAACTACCCGCGCGACGCCGTCACCTCGTCGGCCACGCGCGACGTCTGGTCGCAAGCCTTCACCGTCGTGCGGCCGCCGCTCTCGCTGACCGCCGCCCAGCGCAACGAACTGGTGACGGCGGTCCGCCGCGGCGACATTCTGCTGGCCGACGCGGGGCAGCGGGGCACGGTCTCGTCGCTCCAGGCCGAGGCCACGCAATTGGGCTCGCTCAGGCCCCCGCCGACCGGCGTCAGCGGCGCCAACTCGCCCCTCAAGGAAAACGTCGACCCCTATGCCCCGTCCCAACCGCCTGACCTGTCGGTGCCGGTTGGCCCGTCGATGCCCAGCGGATGGACACCCTCCACCCGCCCGACCCCCACCCCGACGACCGCGCCCATCGGGCGGCTGTTCTCAAACCAACCGATCATCCATCCGACCGCGGTCACGGCCTCGACCGACATGAGCCGCTTCGTCTTCAACCGGGAAACACCGCTGAGTTCGTCGCTGCCGGATGATTCCGGGGATGAGAGCCTGCTGGCCGACTTGCTCGCCAACTAGCCCCCGCCCCGAAAGCACCGCGCCCGCGGGCCGAGGTCGCCGCGGAATGGGCGTGCCACCCGATGGGCTTTCCCATCGGTTGGTCTTTGGGCCTATGGCCGTCTCCACCGACTGAGATCGCCGGCGACCACTCTGCCGAGCGACGTCTCTGCCGAGACGACTCGGCCACCGAGCGAACTTGCCGCAGTGGACCTCTCCACCGTGTGACCTCTCCGCCGTGTAACCTTTCCACCGTGTGACCTCTCCGCCGTGTCCTCTCCACCGCCCGATATCCGCCGGTGGATCTCGCCGGGCGGCGTTTTGTCGGCCCTGGGTCTCAGTCCACGACGATCTGGGGCACTTCATGTCCGGATGGTGGTTGTCCGCGGCGGCGAATGCCGACCCCCGGTCGCCCGCCGATCATTCTTTGCGCGGCCTCAAATCGTGATGTCGCCCGAGCGTCGCGGTTTCGGATCGGTCGGCTCGGCTGATAAAAGCCCGGTTATTAACAACTTAATGCGACCCCGACTGGGCGGGGACGCATCGACGAAGGGGAGGGTGGCCGATGTGTTTAACGCAAAGCTAATAAAACTTTAGCGCGACGTTAAAACCAGATGAGCCTCACCTCCGTAGTCTTCCGCCCATCCAGTGGGTGTTGCTCTTAGTGGGCGTGGAGGACAGTTCGGTTCGCCAAGTTAAGTGTTTGCTTTTGCAAGCCGTCAGCGAGCTCGACTGACACTGCCGCTCAGAGTCTCTACCCGCCAGGTCTAGTAACGATCGACGACCGCCACCTCCGTCTGGAGGCCTCCGGCGGTTTTGGGAGTAGTCGCTAATCGTTGTTCCCCAGTTTAGGTCAACGCGGGCCTGCGCGCCCGCAAGGAATTGTTTGAAATGCGGTCGAACCGTCCCGCTCATCGTCTTTCCTCTGCCTTTACCCTCGTCGAACTGCTCGTCGTCATCGGCATCATCGCGTTGCTGGTCGGCATCCTGCTGCCTGCCCTGAGCCGCGCCCGTGAGTCGGCCAACAAGGTCAAGTGTGCCGCCAACCTCCGCGCCGTTGGTCAGGGCTTTGCGCTGTGGCTGGCCGAGAATCGCCAGACCTTCCCGGCGGCCTACCGGTACAACTACCAGTTTGATGCGACCCAGGGCGTCGGCTCGTACCGCGACAAGGAGTCTCAGGAGTATGAGCAGCGTGATTTCGGCTACACGCACTGGTCGTGGCTGATCTACGGCAACGCCGGCACCAAGGGCGGCCCGCCCGCCGACGCGTTCACCTGCCCGTCGCTCCCGAACGAAGGCGGCCTTCCCGCGACCAACCCCGCCCGGGGCGATGCCATCCCCGGTCAGGTCCGCGAGACCGGCGGCGACAACAACAGCCCCTCGATCTGGGACATGCAGGTCCGCCGAATCGCTTACACCGTCAACGAAGCGATCATCCCGCAGAACAAGTTCCATGAAGGCGTCGCCGGCATGGAAGGCTCCGGGCCGTCAGCGTGCTTCGCGCAGCTGGTCAAGGCCGGCCGGGTGAAGAACCCGCAGTCGACCATCCTCGCCACCGAGTACGGCGAGGACTGGACTGTTCTCTCCGAGCTCAACGCCGATGAAGGCGGGGCAAACGGCCTGGTCAAGAGCCACCGCCCGATCACGGCATTCCTGCCGCAGGGCGGCGAATCGAATCCCTACCGCATCAACCGCCAGACCACCGACTCGCTGCCCAACTTCCGTCGCGACATTAACCCGGGCATCTTCGACTGGACCGACGGCAAGCCGCCGGCCTCGATCGAAGTGACGGCACAGCTCATCGGTCGCAACCACGGCCGCAACGGGCGTCGCGGCGAGGCTCAGACCAACTTTCTCTACGTCGACGGGCACGTTGAGAGCAAGCACGTGAAGGACACGATTCAGCCGTGGGAATGGGGCGACAACGTGTACAGCGCCCGCGGCGCACGCGTCCGACAGTAACGAATCAGGGCGGGGCGGTGTGCATCGGGCATCGAGCCTGATGTGCCCAGCCTCGCTGATCCGTCCGGCGGTTGCTGGGTGACCGCCGGGCGGATTTCAGGGCTGTAGACATTTTCACTACTAGAAAACCAATCAGCGCCGACCGTGTGGTCGGCGTAGACAGGCGAAGTGTTGACACGAGGCCCCCCAATCCGGGGGCTTATCAGGAGGCAGAAGAGATGCAGCGTAACAATCGTAAGATCATCGGTCAGATCGCCGTTGCGGCCGCCGCCGCCACCGCGTTCGTTCCGTCCGCCGCCAAGGCCGTCGAAGTGACCACCGGCGCGGGCAACTCGCAGACGTTCCTCATCAGCACGTCGGGTGCGACGGCCCTCTCGGCCTTCACCCGCGCGGGCACCGGCTCGACCTTCAACCGCGGCCCGTACGCCTTGGGCGTCTCGTCGCTCACCATCGGCGACACCCAGTACAGCCTGACCAGCGCCGGTCAGTACATCGGTCGTCGCGACAACAACATCGCGGCTCTGTCGAACGAGCCCACCAGCGGCGCCGACCGCATCCTCTATAACTACCACGAAATCGGCTCGGTCAACGGCGTCATCGACGTCGCCACCGCCAACGGCGTGCTGGTTCCGGGTGCGAGCTTCACCGCCTTCAACTCGGGCAACCCGTTCTGGCACCAGGGCCTGCGTCTCAACGCCGGCGTCCCCTCGATCGGCACCACCCTCAGCAACAACTACGTCTTCCAGGGCAAGCAGCCGGTCCGCGTCGCCTACTCCGACGTCCGCTTCGAGCAGGCCTTCGGTCTGAGCGGCACCCCGGCGATCGGCAACCGTCCGACCGCCCCCGGCTACGGCAAGGCGATCAACCTGTCGGGCGTCGGTGGCACCAACGCCCAGGAGCTGACCGACGTCGGCGATCTGGCCGGCGGCGTCGCCCCCACCACCACCCGCCTGCGTAACGACAACCTCGCGGTCGTCCCCTTCACCTACTCGGCCAGCACCGGCAGCGGCATGAGCAAGCTGACCGAAGACGACGTGCGGTTCCTCCAGGTCAACGGCCGCCTCCCCAACGGCGCCAACTTCAACGTCAGCAACCGTGACGTCGGCTCGGGCACCCGCAACCAGGGCAACAACAACCTGGTCGTCGACCCCGCCGTCGGCTCGGGCGAGCGCGACCGCATCAACCCCCTGACCGGCGCCGAACTCGACACCTTCCCGATCTCGGTCAACGAAGACCGTCCCGGTGCCGCCTGGCGCAACTCGGACAAGACCTCGGGCTCCAGCCGCGTCCGCGTGCAGCTGATCGCCGGCCGCATGAGCATGGGCGTTCTCTCGGTCGGTGACGTCGGCGCCCGCGGCCGCCAGACCACCAACTCGGAGCCGCTCCGCGTCCTCGCGATCGACTGGAACGAAGCGGGCACCGGCGCCGAGACCTTCGACGGCGGCTTCACCCAGCCCAAGGCGCAGAACGTGATCGACGGCACCTGGCACATGTGGTCGGCATCGGTCGCCGTGACCGTCGCCCCCTATGCCAACCCGACGCTCAACGACGCCCTCGTCGGCTATAAGCCGATCGCTGGCGACACCAACGACCAGGCCCCCGGCGCCGGCACCGGCGTGAGCTACAACACCGACGGCACCGTCGGCGGCACCTACGCTGCCAACGGCATCTGGGTCGGCGAGACCGCCCCGACCGTCAACACCAGCGTCACCCAGCAGGGCATCCACCGCAAGTGGCTGGACAACATCACCAACTCGGTCGCCAACTTCGGTTCGGCCGACACCAACGAAACCCCGTTCGACGCGGTCGTCGCCCAGGGCTTCTTCCCGACCGCTCTCATGGGCGTCGAGAAGGCGTTCGACGGTGACACGCAGGTTGCCCGCACCCGCGACGCGGCCGCTGAGACCGCCTATCAGCGTCTGGTCAACGGCGTCGGTGGCACCCCCACCCTGGCCAACAACCTCAACTTTGCCGACCCCGCGACCGTCACCGGTCCGCTGAGCAGCAGCACCTACCGGTACAACATCTTCCACAGCGCCAACGGCAGCAGCGCTCAGGACACCGCCACCCTCAACGGCAACTCGAACGTCTCGATCGACATCTCGCCCCGCGTCGCCCTCGCCGGTGACTTCGACGGCGACAACGTTCGCGACCTCAAGGACGTCCCCGCCCTGGCGATGGCTTACTCCAACCCCGCTGCCTACCTCGCCACGCCTGCCGCGGGCGAAGTGAACGGCCGCAACTACAACGGCGTCGCGGTTGCCGCCCTCGAGTCGGCCACCGTCAGCCGCACCGTGCTGGGCACCAGCCTGTCGATCACCGCGGGTCAGGAAGGCCTGGTCGTTCTGTCCGACCTCGACAGCGACGGCAACGTCGTCAGCGAGACCGCCTCGACGGGCACGATCGCCGCGATCACCCGTGACGACGTCGAATACTTCCTCTTCGGCGCCGCCATCGACACCACCGGGTTCGTCGGCTCGGCCGCCAAGATGGCCGACGGCGTCCGCCTCGGTCAGCTCCGCAAGAACGCCGCGATCGATACGTTCAACGCCGAGCTCGACCTGCTCGAAACCCAGGGCATCATCGCCGACGCCGATCCGTTCAAGTTCAACAAGCTCGACGTCGATCAGGACGGCGATCTGGACCTCACCGACGTCAAGATCGTCAACAACTTCCTGGGCCGCGACTACACCGACATCGAGCACCAGCAGTACGCGTTCCTGAGCTTCGCCGACGGCGAGGCGTTCGCCAACGCGGACATCACGGTGAGCGAGTCGATGGGTGAAGTGGTCGTGACCGTCGATGAAGCCAGCTTCGCTGGCTACACCAACGATCCGAGCCGCACCTTCGCCATCAGCCAGTACAACCTGGTCTACGCCGAACTCAATGACGACAACGTGATCACCTACGGCGATGACTTCGCCCTGATCGCGGCTGCCGCCATCGCTGACGGCGTGCTGGTCGAAGGCGACACCGACTTCGACGGCGACGTCGACTTCGATGACCTGGGCATCCTGCTGGGCAGCTACGGCGACGTCGGCATCTGGACCGGCGGTAACTTCAACTTCGACGCCGAAGTCGGCTTCGACGACCTGGGCCTCCTCCTGGGCAACTACGGCCTGGGCGTCCCGGGCGCGGTCGTCGGCGAACTCGATGGCGCGGCCATCGCCGCGATCAACGCGGTCGTCCCCGAGCCGTCGGCCCTCGCGATCGTCGCCGGCGCCGGCCTGCTGGGCCTGCGTCGTCGTCGCGCCTAAGTCGGCGTGACATCCATCCGGATCAAGCTTCCCCCGCGGCCGACCTTCAGCCGAGGCCGGCCGCGGCGGGGAACCGGATGACCTGATCGCACCCCCTCCGTCGCAGCGACGGTTCGGTGACCCGCACCGAGGCGATCGACATCTCAACGAGCCCTCCACGCGGGCCGGTTCTGTCCGCGCTCCCAAACGGCTGGACCGGCCCGTCTGATACAAGGCACGCGTGCCGCGAAACGACTCCCGAAAGGGGGTCGTTTCTTTTTTGTGGAGCAGGCCCGGAAGTGGGGGAGGGTGCGGGCAGTCGAAGCAGGGGTCGGCCGCGGGGGGAGGTAGCGGGCAGCCCGCCGCCAAAAAAGAACCCGCGGGCTGCAAGACCCGCGGGCGAGTGTTTCGATTCGTTCTTCCGATCAGCGATAGAACTCGATGATCAGGTTCATGTTCACTTCGAAGGGCACGTCTTCCGGCACGGGCAGGGCCTTGATCGTGGCGGTGAGCTGGGCGGGGTTCCATTCGATCCAGTTGGGAACCTGGTGGCCGGCGTTCTGTTCCATGTTGTCACGCAGGACCTTGTGAATCCCTTCCTTGAAGGTGATCACCTGGCCGGGCTTGACCTGAAAGCTCGCGACGTCGACCTTGCGGCCATCGACCATCGTGTGGCCATGGGCCACGATCTGCCGGGTCGCCCAGATCGTCCGGCCGACGCCCATGCGACGGAGCACGTTGTCGAGGCGGCACTCGAGCAGCGCGATCAGCGAGTTACCCGTGTTGCCCTTCGACTTCTTCGCGATGTCGAGGAACCGGCGGAACTGCTTCTCATACATGCCGTAGTGATAGCGAAGCTTCTGCTTCTCGATGAGGCGGACGCCGTATTCGGTGTTGCGGCGGCCGCGATACCCGTGCATGCCGGGGATCTCGAGCTCTTTGCCGGTGTGCTTGGGGATGTCGGCGATCGGAACGCCGACGCGGCGGGACAAACGAACCTTGGGGCCGGTATAGCGACCCATGGGCAGACTGCCTTTCTTTTCGCGGCCGGCGTGAACGGTCGATCTCGACCGTAACCCCAGACCGCCTCATGACATGCGCCGCGGAAGGAGAAATCCGTTCCGTCTTACGCGCCTCACCCGGCCGCATGGTCTTGAGGCATGCGACCGTGGTCCCGCCGAGAGCGGCGGGGCGGGGATTCTACCCGGAGGCTGAATCAAGGCAAGAGCAAGGGGGGGGCGGAGAGGGCGCTCCCCTCTCTGGCCGCTCTTTCCCCGACTGCCGTTCTCTGCTCGGCTGACCCCTTCTCTGCGGACCCCTTCTCTGTCGACCCCTTCTCTGCCGACCCCTTCTCTGCCCGTCCCTCTTCGCTCACTTCTGCCCGACGGCGCCTTCGGCGGCGGCTTCTGAGACGTCGGCCATGGCTTTGATCGCACCCGCCGACATCGGGCGGGCCAGCGTTTTTTCCCATGCTTCGATCTGCTCATAGATCGAGGCCGGCGCGCGGTCGGCGCGGCGGACTTCGGGCAGCAGCTTGTAGACCGCGTCGAGCACCAGCTTAAACGCCAGCATGAACGCCGCGATCGACAGCACCGGGAATATGATCCGCGTGATGGCGTCGACCGCCGCCTTCTGGTTGTTGAACTCGGGCGTGCGAAACTCCGCGGTCACCCGGGTCAGGTTGAGCGCGAAGTTGATGCTGCCGGCGAGGATCGTCTCGGCGATCATGATCAGCGTGCCGATCACCAGCATTCGATACACCGGGGGCGCATCCATCAGCCGGCGCAGGGCGGCTTCTTCGCCCGGGTTGGCGGGCATGAGCCCCTGCACAACAAACGCCCGGAACAGCGGTCGGCCGATCACCAGCGATCCAGCAAACATCACCACGGCCACGGCGCTGCCGGCCGAGTCTTTGATCGCGTACTTCAGCCCGTCGACAAACCAGAACGCGACCGCCCCCTGCATGATCGCCGCCAGCGCGACATAGGTGGTGATGGCGTTAAACCGCTTCGAATAGAAGAACGTGTCGCACAGGATGTAGGTCACCGGGATCAGCGCCGCAATCAGGTACGCATATTCGGGCTTGATGCCGGTCCGATCCTCGGTGACAAACTTCAGGACCATCACGGGCACAATCGCGCCCATGAAGATGTCGACGATGAGTTTCTTGAATCCCAAGTCGGCTCCGCTGCTGTCGACACCGGACGCCCGCAGGCCGACACCGGCCCGTGCGAAAACGAACGGTTTGTTTCACTGTCGAAGGCGTGTGACGCCGTGGCGTCTTCCAGGGATGCGCGACCACACCCACGCTCACGCCCCTCGCCCCTGACATGATCGGCAAGAAAGGGCAGCGAGAGTATGTACGCGCGACAGCCCCGCCACAACCCCGGCGACGACAATGCCGCCCACGGCCGATCAAGCCGGCAACGACGGTACGATCCGTACGGCACTGGGGTTTTGCCCCATGGTGTCGATGCCTTCCGCGATCGTATCTCATCGACTTGGATCAATTTGCCGCTCCGCGGGCGGTCGCGATATCTCCGCGGTTTGACCGCTATAATCGCCCGACATGACAGCCCGCACTTTTCTCGCCGCTATCGGCTCTGCCGCCGTGTTGTTCTCAGGTGTTTTGGTCCTGACCGACCTGGGCAGCCTGCAGGCACAAGACCCGTCGCCGGCCCAGGCGGCCGAGTCGATCGATCGACCGCTGCTGACGCCCGAGCAGTACAAGGCGCTGGCGGATGAGCTGCGCGTGGCTTACGCCAAGCCTGCTACGGAGTGGCCGGCGCCGCGGATTGACCCGGGCGTCGATTTCGTCGAACTCGGTTCGGTTCCCGATCCGGTGGGCCCGCCCGACAACCCCATCACCAAGGAAAAGACGGAACTGGGCAAGCTGCTGTTTTTCGACCCGCGGCTGTCAGGGTCTGGACAGGTGTCTTGCGCCAGTTGCCACGAGCCCGAGCTCGGGTGGGCCGACGGCCGCACGGTCTCGTTCGGCCACGACCGCCAGCCGGGCAAGCGCAACGCCCCGACCGTGATGAACGCCGGCTTCAAGACCTTCCAATTCTGGGACGGGCGGGCCGCCAGCCTCGAAGAACAGGCGCTGGGCCCCATCGGCAACCCGATCGAAATGCACGGCGAGATCGATCAGGTCGCCCAGCGGATTTCGGGCATTCCGGGCTACCAGGAGAAGTTCAGGGCCGCCTTCGGCGAGCCCGCGGAGGGCGAGGCGCTGATCAGCCCGTTGCGCATCGCGCAGGCGATCGCCACGTTTGAACGGACTGTGACGTCCGGGCGGTCGCGGTTTGATGCATTTGTTCGCGGCCGGGCCGATGCACTGTCGGATTCGGCGCTGCGCGGGCTGCACCTGTTCCGAACCGACGCGCGCTGTGTGAACTGTCACCACGGGCCCAACTTCACCGACAATCGTTTTCACAACCTCGGGCTGTCTCACTACGGCAACCCGCGGCTCGAGGACCGCGGCCGATGGCTGGTGACCAAAGACCCCAAGGACATGGGGGCGTTTAAGACACCGACCGTCCGCAACGTGACCCGCACCGTGCCCTATATGCACTCGGGCCTCTTCGCGACGCTCGACGAGGTGCTGCGGCTGTACAACGTCGGGATGTTCGACCTGCGTCCCCGGAAGGACCAGCTCAACGACCCGCTGTTTCCCAAGAAGAGCCCGCTGCTCCACGACCTGGGGCTCAATGACCAGGACCTCGAAGACCTCAAGGCGTTTCTGCAAGCCCTTGAAGAGCCGAGGGTTGTGGTGCGAATGCCCGAGCTGCCGCCCGGGCCTGAGGCCGCAGCGGCCGGCACCGACAAGCCTGCCCCGGAAACGGCAAATTAACCGCTGGCGCGGCGCGGCGGGTGGTCGGCGGGGCGGTTTGGGGCGGGAGTGTACGTTGACCCCCACCCCCCGGTCATTTAGCCTACTGGCTTTCAGCAACCGCCGAAGTCGGGCGCGACTGCCCGGCACGGGGGACCCGGATCGGCCGGCATGGGTTCGGCCTCGGGGCGTAGAGACGTGCGGGCACGTTCCCGCAACCGGTGACCGGCGCGGTCACCGGGGTCTCAGGGCACTTTCAAGCCCCAGCCCGACAGCTAACCCCGCAGGCCGATTGAAAGGTTTGATCGTCTGATGGACACCCCCGCCGCGGCGGCCGACAAAGGCAAAGGTCAGGCGCTTTCCCTGCTGGCGAGCGAACGCCCCCGAAACGTCGGGTGGGTTGGCGCCGGCGCTCTGCTCTTCGGAGACTGGGGCACCAGCCGGCTTTATGTGCTGGGGCTGGCGTTTCTCGTCGGCGGACGGTCCGCGTTCTGGCTCATCCTGGCGATGAGCCTGCTGATCCTTGCCGTCGGCTGGGCATACACCCAGATCTGCCGGGTCTATCCCGACGGGGGCGGTGTCTACACCGCGGGCAAACGCCGGGCGCGCATACTGGGTGTGATCGGGGCCCTGTTGCTGTTTGCCGACTACACCGTGACCGCGAGCCTCTCGTCGATCGAGGCTTTTCACTACTTCGGTCTCGAATCACACCCCAAGACGCAGCACGTGCAGCCCGAGACGTTCGGCCCGCCCACCCCGTTGGAGGAGCCGGATCGGATGACCGGGGTCGAGCGGGACGTGGCGGAGGGCATGGGCGAGCTGGCCGGCGCACCCGTTCCGGTCAAGACGCAAACGACGCCGCCCGACGCAGGCGACGACCTGCGGATACCCAAGGTCACCATTGGGAGCGAGCAGCCACCGGTCTTCACGTGGCCGCCCGGGCCGGCGTTGTGTGCGATCATCGCGATCGCGCTCATCGGGGTGTTCAACCTGATGGGCCCGAAGCACACGGCGGCGTTTGCCGTCTTCGCCGCCGGTGGGATGGTCGCGATCACGCTGCTGGTGTGCATCGCGGCGTTGCCGCAGATCGATTGGGCCACCATCGACCTGGGCACGATCTTTCACCCGCCGGCCGACCTGTGGCGCGGCTTTGTCTTTATCGTGCTGGCGCTCTCGGGCGTCGAGGCGATCGCCAACCTGACCGGCGTGATGAAAAAGCCGGTCTATGTCACTTCGCGCAAGAGCATCTGGCTGGTCGCGACCGAGGTGGCGATCTTCAACCTGATCCTGTGCGTGGCCATGGTTGCCTTGTCGGCCGGGGTCGAGGGCCTGCCGACCATGGGCCGCGAAGAGCACAAGGAAGACATGCTGGCTTTCATGGCGGGGGCCTATATCGGGCCCTGGGGTGAATGGCCGGTGCGAATCGTTGGTGGCTTGCTGCTGCTCTCGGCGGCGAACACCGCGGTCAACGGGATCATGTCGATCCTTTATGTCATGAGCCGTGACAGCGAGATGCCGTCGGTGTTTCAGAAGCTCAACGGCTTTGGCGCGCCGTGGGTGGCGTCGATCGTTGCGGCCCTGGTGCCGTGCGTCGTGCTTATCTTCGCTCACGACCTGGAAACCCTCGCGGCGCTCTATGCGATCGGCGTGGTCGGTGCGGTGGCGCTCGACACATCGCTGCTGACGATCCACCCGCGCCTGCGTCGCATGTGGCGCAAGATCGCGATGGGCGGGCTGGCGCTGTTTCTTGTCGTGATCTGGATCACCCTGGCGACCCAGAAGCTGCCGGCGCTGATCTTCGTGACGCTGGTGATGGTGATCGGCTTGTCGCTGCGGCAGCTCACGGTGTGGGCGAAGAACCGTCGGCCGCGGGTCAGCCTGCTGCGACAGGCGATCCGCGATCAGCTCACGCCCGAAGCCCTGGTCGGCAAGAAGCTCCTGCTCGCCACCGCGGGCGGCGCGCAATTGGCCGAGAACGCGATCATGATGGCCAAGGCGCAGGAGGCGGCGCTGGTGGTGTGCTTCGTCCGCGAGGTGGCGCTCAACTACCGCGTCGAGGCGGAAAACCGCCTGACCCTCGACACCGATCCCGCCGCCGAGACGCTCTTCACCGACTTCCTCGAACTGGGCCACAAGCACGGCGTGACGATCATCCCGGTCTACGACACCGGGCACAGCGCGCCCGAGCTCATCGCGGAGATGGCGGCCATCAACGCGGTCGACCGCGTCCTGATCGGATCGAGCCGCCGGGGCGCGCTCCATCACATCATCAAGGGCAGCTTCCAGCGCCGCATCGAAGCGCTGCTGCCGCGGGATATTCCCGTGCAGGTCCTGTCGGCCAAGATGGAGCCGGTCGACGACGCGGCCGCCGCACAGGATGAGCCGGCGAAACCGGTGGAACAAGAGCAGTGAGGGGGCGGGCTGCCAGTTATTGGCCGCCAACCCTCCTACTGATTGCCGACTGCCGACCGCCGACCGCCGACCGCCGACTCTGCCTCTCTACCTTTCCTACTCGACCAGCTTTCGGATCGTGTCGGCGAGTTTCTGCACGTTGACCGGCTTGGTGAGGTGTTCGATGAAGCCGGCGTCGAGGGAGCGCTTGACGTCCTGTTCCATGCCGAAGCCGGAGAGGGCGATGGCGCGGGGCACCGAGCCGACCGAGGCGCGCAGCGCGTTCATCAGGTCGATGCCGGTGCCGTCGGGCAGCCCGATGTCGCTGACGATCAGGTCGAAGGTTTCGGCGCCGGCGCGGTCGATCGCCTCGGCCACGCTGTGGGCGGGGGTCACCTGATAGCCAAGCCGTCGCAGAAGCCGCTGCATGGCGCGGTTGGTGTCGACGTGGTCGTCGACGAGCAGGATGCGGACGACGGCGGACGACCCGGGCTGCTCGCTGTTGGGCGGATCGACCTGCTCGTCGGCCGACGGAGCCGGCACCAGCGGGAGCACCAGGTCGAAGCGTGCGCCTTGGCCGGGGCCTTCGCTGTGCGCGGTGAGCCTGGCGCCGTGGAGGTCGGCCAGCGCCTTGGAGATCGCCAGGCCCAGGCCCAGCCCGCCGAACTGGCGGGTGATCGCACGTTCACCCTGCTCGAAGGCGTTGAAGATCAGGGGGAGGACCTCGCGGTCGATGCCGATGCCGCTGTCTTTGACGGTGATCCGCACTGCCGGCGTCGGGGGCTGATCGTCGTCGCTGAGGTCGATCGGCTCGGCGCTGACGGTCAGACTTCCGCCGGCGGGGGTGAACTTGATCGCGTTCTTGAGCAGGTTCCAGAGGATCTGCTGCAGCCGAGCCGCGTCGGCGGCGATCCAGGCGCTGTCGATGGCGGTCTCGACGCTGAGGGAGAGCTGCTGGCGGGTGATGTCGGGGCGGCAGATGTCGATCGTGTTGCGGAGGTGGACCAGGGCGTCGGTGGTCTCGAGGTTGAGGTCGAGCTTGCCCCGGGCGATGCGGGTGAGGTCGAGCAGGTCGTCGATCAGTCGGGCTTCGAGTTCGACGTTGCGCCGGATCATCTCGAGTTCGCCGCGGAGGGGCGAGTCGGGCGGCGTCTCGTGGGCGAGCGCCTGCACCGCGACCAGCACGGGCGTGAGCGGCGTGCGCAGCTCGTGCGACAGGACCGCCAGGAACTGGTCTTTGGCGTCGCTGGCGTTCTGGGCGGCGTCGCGCGCCAGTTTGAGTTCGTCTTCGCGGCGTCTGCGGTCGGTGATGTCGGTGACCACCACCCCGATGCCCAGCACATCGCCCGAGGCGATGCGGACGGGATACCAACTGGTCAGCCAGGTGCGCCGCTCGTGCGGGGCGACGCCGGTGACGCCGGTGACCTCATGATCGACCAGCGGCAGGCCCGTCTCGACGAGGCGATTCAGGTAAGGCTCGAGCTGTTCCCATAGCTGGGGGACGATCTCGCTCACGTGTCGGCCGATGTGCGCCTGGGGGGTGATGCCGTTGACGGCCGCGAGCGAGTCGTTGATCCGCTGGAAACACAGGGCGTTGTCGAGGAAGCACAACCCCGTCGGCGACGAGCGAAAGAGCGTATCGAGCAGCGCGGCGGCGCGTTCACGGTCGGCCAGCGCCTGGCGCTGGGCTGCCAGGGCGTTCTGGGCCTCGCGATAGAGCTGGGCGTTGTCCACCGCGCTGCCGGCGCGCCGCGCCACTTCTTCGACCAGGCGCACATCGACCTCGGAGAAAACCCGGCCCGACTCGCCCGACGCCAGGACGATCGCCCCCAGCACGGCGCCGCGCGCCAGGATCGGCACGACCATCATCGACTGCAGCGCCAGCCCGCTGAGCAGGCGGTAGTGTCGCTCGTCGCGGGCCATCTCGCGAAGCTGCGCCTCGTCGAGGGCGGAGATCAGCACCGAGCGCGCTTCGCGCATGGCGCTGATCACGGGCGTCGTGTCGGCCAGCGAGCGGGGGTAGGCCTGGTCGATCTCTCGGACGATCTGGGCCCGCCGTGGCGAGCCGTGGACATCCGACAGCGGCACGACGCGGCCGTCGGGCTCGCGGGTGTAGATCACGCAGAAGTCGCCCAGCCGCGGCACGCAAAGCGCCGCGCTGGCCGAGCGCGTGTCGGCGTAATCGAGGCTGCTGGCGAGCAGGCTCGATGCCTCGGCGAGAAACGCCAGGCGACGCCGCGACGCCTCGGCCTCGGCGCGGGCGAGGCGCTCGCGCAGCAGCAGGCGGAGGCGCTCGCCCTCGGCTTTCTTGCGCGTGGTGATGTCGTCGGCGATGCCGAGCACCGCGTTGACCCTGCCGTCGGCGTCGCGCAGGGGGGCGATGCACAGCGAGAGCTGAACTTCGGTGCCGTCGCTGCGCAGCCGGACCGTTTCGTGGTTGAGCACGGGATGGCCTTCCCACACGCGCTGGCGCAGCGACTCGAACTCCGCGAGGTGGTCGGGCCCGACGATCGGCAGCGGGTTGCCGATGGCCTGCTCGGCAGTCCAGCCGAAGACGCGCTGGGCGGCGGGATTCCACATCAGCACGATGCCGTCGCGATCGACGCTGTAAATCGGCAACGGCGAGCTTTCGATGATCGCGCGCAGCGCCCGGTTGGTCTGGCGCATGTCGATCTCGATCTGCCTGTGTCGCGTGATGTCGGTGCAGGACCCGACAAAGCCGATGAACGCGCCGTCCTGGTCGCGGCGCGGCACGCCGTGATCGAGCATCCAGCGATACTCCCCGTTGCGGCAGCGCAGGCGGTATTCGATCGAGAAGGCATCCTGCCTCGCGAAGGCGTCGTGGAGCGTGTGGCGATAGGCTGTGCGGTCGTCGGGGTGGATCTGCTGATCCCAGCCGTCGACGAGGCTGGTGCGGGTGGAGCAGCCGGTGAAATCGAGCCACGACTGGTTGAAGTATTCGAATCGCCCCGACTGGTCGCACACCCAGATCAGGACCGGCGCGTGGTCGGCCATCACGCGGAACCGCCGCTCCGATTCGGCAAGCCGCGCCGTCGATGCGGCCGCGCTGGCCTCGGCGCGGAAGATGCGGATCGCGGAGTGGATCGTCCGCGAGAGCAGGTCTGCGGTCAGGTCGGACTTGCCGAGGTAGTCGATCGCGCCCGCCTTCATCAGCTCGACCGCGAGCCGCTCCGAACCCGAGCCGGTCATGACCACGACGGGCGCCACCTCGGCACAACTGCGGAGGATGTCGGTCGCGTCGCCGTCGGGCAGGTGGTGGTCGGTGAGCACGCAGTCGATGCGCGAAGCGCCGATGATCTGGCTGGCCGAGCGGACATCGCCCGCCTCGATGAGCTCGACCGCGGCCGATTCGTCGCGCAGCAGGCGGCGCACCGCCATGCGGTCGACCAGGTCGTCGTCGATCAGCAGAAGCCGGACGGTCGGCCTTGCGGCGTCGGTGCGGCCTGTTGCGGCGAGGCTGACGTCGCTGCCGAGGCGGCTTGAGGTCAGGACATCGGGGTTAAAGGGGCTGGTCTCGGGCAAGCGTCGCTCAATGAGGGTGAAGAGGCTCGGGGAGAACAGGTGGCCGGCTCGTCCGATGCGTATCGGCGCGGGGCAGACGAGGGCGGCTAGGGAAGCTCGTTGACGGTCCAATACTTGTTGAGAAGCGCCATGGTTTCGACGAAGGCCGGCAGGGTGACCGGCTTGAGGATGTATCCGGCGACATTGAGGTTGTAGGCATCGACCTTGTCGCGTTCCTCGTCGCTGGTGGTCAGGACGATCACGGTGGCGAGCCGCAGGTCGGGATCGGCGCGGAGCTCACGAAGGAACTCGATGCCGCCCATCCTGGGCATGTTGAGGTCGAGCAGGATGACGCGGCGTTCGCGTGGGATGGCGCCTTCTCCGGTGGCGCGGAGCATCTTGAGCGCTTCGACGCCGTCGGAAGCGACGTAGAGCGGGTTGGAGATGTTGTTCTTTCGGAACGCGCGGCGGACATTCATGACGTCCAGGTCGTCGTCCTCTACCAGCAGGATGTTGAGGTGGCGTTCATTCATGTGCTGAAACCCGGGCCTGTGACATCTGGTCCTTCCACGTGAAGCTGACGGTGGCGCCGCGGCCTTCGTCCGAATCGAGCCGGATGACCCCGCCCTGGTTCTCGACGATCTTCTTCACCAGCGACAGCCCCAACCCCGTGCCCTCCACGCGGTCGCGCGCCACCAGCGTCTGGAAGATCTGGAAGACCTTCTCGTGATACTGCGGCGCGATGCCCGGACCGTCGTCGGCCACGGAGAACTCATACGTCCGGTCATCGACCGGGCGGCATCGGACATGGATGGTGCCCTGCCCGCGGTGATGATGTTTGATGGCGTTGTTGATCAGGTTCATCAGCACCTGCTGCAGCCGCATCCGCTCGGTGTGGATGGTGGGCATGCCCGGCTCGACGATCACCCGAAAACCCGGCGGCGGGTCGAGCAGATCGATGACCTCTTCGAGCAGCTGGCCGACGCTGGTGCGCTCGTGCCTGACCGACACCCGGCCGACCCGCGAGTATTCCAGGATGCCGTCGATCAGCGCCTCCATCCGGTGGACGCGCCCGCGCAGCAGGTTCATCTGCTCGTGCGCCTCGGGCGTGAATCGCTCGGCCATGTCTTCTTCGATCCAGCGGCTGAGATTGGCGATGCCCCGCAGCGGGGCCCGCAGGTCGTGGCTGGTGACATACGCGAACTGGTCGAGCTCCGCGTTGGACCGCTTGAGCGCCCGCGCCAGCGCGATCAGCTCAGCCGCTCGCTTGCGCAGCGCCCGCTGCGCGCGTTTGCGCGAGGTGATATCCATCGTCACGCCGCGCATGCCGGTGACCGCGCCCGATGCGTCGCGGACGATCGAGCAATTGGTCTCGACCCAGATCTGACGCCCGCTGTGCGTGACGCAGCGATACTCGACCGGCCCGCTGCGGCCCTCGCGATAGAGCGTGCGCATCTCGCGGAGCGCGCGGTCGATGTCCGCCTCGGCGATCACCTTTGCCCAGAAGCCGGGCGTCACCAGCCAGCGGACGGGCTCATGCCCGAGCATGGTCTGGGCATACTGGCTGACGAACTGGAACTGCTGCGCCGGGCCGGGCTCGCCCGAGGCCTCCCACACGATGCCGGGGACGTTGGCCAGCAGGTCTTCAAACCGCTTGCGCTGCAGGTCGATGTCGGCCAGCGATTGCGTGACTTCCTGCTCGGCCAGCTTCCGGCGCGAGATGTCGAAGTGGGCGACGACGGCGCCGCCTTCGTTCGTCTGCAAGGGCGTAACCGTGAGCAGAAACCACCGTTTCTGTGTCGGCGAGTGACACGGATACTCCAGTTCGAAATAGGGGGCGTCGCCCGCCAGCACGCGTTCGATCCCGGCTAGTACGAGGGGCGCTTCTTCGGAGTCTTGTCCGCGGGCCGTTCGGCAGACATCGAGATAGCCGCTGCCGATGCCGCAGCGTTCGGCGCTGGCCGGGCCGTTTTCGCTGGTGAAGCGATCCCATGCGGAATTGACCGCCCGGATCACGCCACGTCGGTCGACGACGGCAATCTGAGCGGGCAGCGACGAGATGATGGCTCGGCTGAGTTGCTCGCCCGCGGCCAGCGCGGCGGTGGCGGAGCGTCGCTCGTCGGCAAAGGCGACCTGCTGGCGGGAGCGTTCCTGCACAATGGCAGCGTCGGTCAGCCGCATCGACTGGCGGTTCTGCCGGATGAGCATCAGCGCCAGCAGGCTCATCGGCATGGCAAAGGCGATGGCGGAGAAGGCGCGGTCGCCGACGGTCAGCGTATCGGCGTCGCTCGTTTCTGACGCCGCTGCGCCCGCTTCCGTGCGGGCCGGAGAGTGCACCGGCTGCAGCCCCTGCTGTAACGGCGAGGCCTGAGGCAGCGTGTCGAGCTCGGATGCCGCGTGGGTCGGCGCTGGGGGTGCGGGTTGCGACGGCGCTAGCAGCCGCGGCGGAAGAGACGCCTGCCCCGCCCGATCGGCGGCGCTGGCCCGGGTGCCCGCCATGGGCGCGCCAAGCATGGCCGCGACACCGACGATCAATGCGGTCGCCGCGGTCGCGATCAGCGCTGGTGTGATCTGCTTTACGCCTGTGATTGCGACGACAGTCAGCAGCGCGCACGCCAGCAAGAGGCGCACATCCTGCCCGGCCACCACCGCCGCCGCGAAGACGACGGCAGAGATCGCCAGCACCCAGGCCGGGCCGGTGACAACCGAGCGACGCGCGGCGCGAGTCTGTTGCTCATTGGTCTCGGGCGCTAACACCGCTGCAACTCCAACTACTACCCACGCCCCTGAGGCCAATTCAGTGAAGTCAAATCGGGGTTCCGCCGGGAAGACCGTGCGGACCGACGATTCGCCAAGGGCGAAGGTAGAAGCGCACGGCGCTTCTGCCTACGTGCAAAATCCATGCGAGGTGAAAGAAAGATCGCGAAATGCCGACAACGTTTGGCCAAAGCGGGGCGGCTTTATGGACAAAAAGAGAAGACCCGCCGGCATTCGCGGGCGGGTCACTCAGAAGAGGCTGCGTTTAGTTGAGAGGGTGTGACCGGGCTCAGGGTGATTTACCGTCGCCGGCGAAGGGCGAGGATGCCGACGGCGCCGAGCAGGGCGGCGGACGACGGTTCGGGGATGGCCGGGACGGCCGTGCGGAGGACGGCGGTGCCGAAGACGCCGTCGTCGGTGCCGAGGGTGCCGGTGTAGTCGGCAGCGAAGGCGAAGAAGCCGTCGTCCGACAGGCCGTCTTTGCGGAGATCGCCCAGCGGGCCCAGCAGGTCGAGGTAGAGCGAGTCGATCTGTCGGCCGGCGATGCCGCCGATCTCGACGATGTCGCCTTCCTTGATGAGCACATCGGGGGCGGCCATCCCGGGCAGCCAGTAGAGCCAGGCGTTGACCAGGTCGCCGGCGCCGGTGATGTCGATGGTTGCGGGGAAGACGAGTTGCCCGGCGTCATTGAGCGCGGGGACGGCCGACCCCTCGGGATCGAGCGAGGTGATGATGGCGCCCGAGAGCGTGGCATCGCCTTCCTGCGCGACGGTGACCGGCGTGAGCGAGGCGGGATCGACATAGAGCAGCGAATTGCCCGCAAAGAAATCCGGGGTGTAGAAGGCGGCCTTGGAGGAATCGCCCATGACCCCGGTGGCCGGCGCGAACGACACGTATTGGCCGGCCAGGGTGTAGGTGTCGCCAGGCGACTGGTAGATCCAGCCCATGCGGGTCGGGTCGGCGGCGTCTTCGGCGAGGATCAGGGTGTGGGTGTCGGAGACGCCGTAGACGTTGAGCGGAAGCCAGTCGGTCGAGCCGAGGGTCAGGCCGGTCGAGCCGAAGATGGCGCGATAGGCGTAGCCGCCCGTGCCGACGTCGACCACCACGTTTTCGGTCGAGCCGAGGGTTGCGATGAAGACCGCGTCGCCCGAAGGATCGGTCATTACGCGGTCGAACTCGCCCACGCGTGAATCGCTGATCGGACCGGCCTCGCTGCCCAGAAGCGTGCGTGAGCCGACGCCGCTGCCGTTGCCGCGTGCCAGCGAGATCACACCCGACTGCGCGCCGGCGAACGCAACCTGCCCGGCCGCGTTGACGTGCACCGAGAGGTCGGTGCGGTTGCCGTCGGGGTCGAGGATGAAGGGTGAGCCGAAGAGCGCGTCGCCCTCGACCACCACGCGGTGTTCCGTGCCCGAGACGCCCGGCGAGAGCGGCGACGGGTCATACTGCAGGATCGCAAAGGGCGGGTTGACGATGCCCGGCCCCACTGCGGTGAAGGTGAGCCGGTTGTTGTCGCTGATCGAGAGCGATGCGGGCGTGTTGCCCGAGACCGAGAGGGGCGCGGTGCTGGTAAAGCCGGAGGCCGGATCGGTGTAGAACGAGGTCGAGCCGTCTGCCACCAACACGACTTCGGTTTGGGCGCTACCCGGCAGCAGGTTGAAGCTGACAGACGTGTCGCCCGTGTCGAGCAGCGAGATCGTCGCGACCGAGCCGCCGGGCCCCGACACGACCGCATTGGGAGAGGCGAAGACGTCGCCCGTGCTCAGGGGGGTGTTGGAGTCGATCACCGTATCAAACGACAGCGCCAAGCCGCTCGCGGGCGAGACCACGGCGACGCCCAACACAGCGCACAACACAACGCGAGACATCTGCTTCATGACCTTCTCCCTTGCCCAGTCGATATGGCATGACCCTACCGCCGGTCGCTCCGGCGCCGGCACGCCCGGAAGGGTAACGGGAGATTGTTTGCGGGCAGTTAAATGGGTTGATTTCCGACAGGATGACGCCGCCGGAAACGCCCCCACCGGCCAAGTCGGCGCCCTGGCCGCCCGGTCGAAAAAACGGGCGACATCAATATGCCTTCATGAACTGCACGATGTTCTGGATCAGCTTGTTGCCCAGTCGCTCATACTTGGGGTAGTGCTTTGCCGTGTCGGCCTTGATGGTGGCCTCGCCGTCGGGCCCGAGCACTTTCGCGAGCGACTCCCGGTCGTGGTGACATAGCGCGTCGATGCCCTCGGGGGTCAGTTCGAAATGGTACTGGAAACCGAGCAGCCGGGTCTTGAAGCGAAACGCCTGGTTGCGGCAGGCCCGCGTGCTCGAGAGCAGCGCGTTGCCGGTCGGCGGAGGCGGCGCCGGCGGTGGGGCGGGGTTGGCCGGCGGCGGCAGCTTGGGCAGGTCGAAGGTGTCGAAGTGCCAGTGGAACATCTGCATGCCGTCGTGCATGCCCATGACCACGGGCTCGGTCCCGCCCGGGAAGGGAAATGTCACAGGGCTCCAGCCGATCTCGGGCAGCGGCTCGGGCGGAGGCGGCGGCGACGCCGGCGGCGGATCACCCGGCTTGGGCGGCGGGACAAACTTGGTGTTGGGGTAGACCTTCGCGCCCGCCGCGTGCGCCAGGAGCTGCGCGCCAAGGCAGATGCCCAGCACGGGAATCTTGTCCAGCTCGACCAGCCGGCGGAGCAGGTCCACCTCTTTGGCCAGGAACGGGAACTTGCCCGAGGGGATATCGCCCACCCCCATGGGCCCGCCCATGACGATCAGCATCCGCAGCTCGGCGAGATCGGTCGGCACCTCGTCGCCCTGGTGAAGCCGCCTGACCTCGTAAGGAATGCCGAAATCCCGAAAGATCGGCCCGATCCGCCCCGGGCCCTCAAACGCCACATGCTGAAGAATGATCGCCTTGCTCATGAGCCGGCAGATGATCGGATCGCGCTAGCGGGCAAGTCAAGGCATGGCGATACGCCCTAGTCGCGAACCCGAACGGCCCGGGGCGTCGCGACGATCAGCCGGCCCGGTCGACACAGGCTCGAGACCTGCGGCCAAGTCGCGGTTACCAGTTCGATGATCGCCTGCAACCCGACGCCGTCCGGACGATACAGCACGATGCCGCCGGTGGTCGCCGGGGGAAAGCGCTTGAGGTTCCCGATGCCGACATCCAGCGTCAGCAACACGCGACCTTCACGCTCGACGATCGGGATCAGCTCTTCATCTGCTACGCCCGAAAGTCCCTGTTCCTTGACCGTCATAACGTCCAGGCCGGTTTCGCGCAGGTGTTGGGCGACACGATCGGGCAGGTTTTCATCGGTCTTGTAGCGCATCAGGATGCCAGCGGCACGGCGGCCTCGTCTCGAGCCAGCTCGGCTGCATAGGCAAGTGCTGCATCGATATGGGCTTCCTGCAGGCTCGAAAAGGCCGCCAGCACCTGCTCTCGGGTCGCGCCTTCTGCCAGCGAGTCCAGAATGTTCGCAACCAGGACGCGCGTTCCCTTTACGGTCAGTCGTCCGCCACAGACTCTGGGGTCGCGGATGAGGTAGTTGTGCCAGTCAACCTTGGCCATTGGCGTCCCTCTCAGAGAGCCCTCACCCAGCCGTCACCGGCTCCGGGAGTTCGCTGGGGTGTTCGATCGTTTCCACCGCCCGGTTCCGCTCGTCGACGATCACCACCCGCGCTTTGTGCGATCGTGCCTCGTGCCCCTCGGCCAGCACAAAGCTCATGACGATCACGCGGTGACCGACCGCCGTCAGCCGGGCGGCGGCGCCGTTGATCCCGATCACGCCCGAGCCCGGTTCGCCGGCGATGATGTAGGTCTCGAATCGGTTGCCATTGTCGCAGTCGGCCACGATCACCGCCTCATTGGGCAAGAGCCCCGCCTCGCGAAGCAGGTCGGAGTCGATCGTGATCGAGCCGTGATAGTCGACATCGGTAAAGGTGACGACCGGACGGTGCAATTTCGCCTTGAGCAATCGGGTGAACATCGGACAGGAAGTATAGCCGATCCGCCCATGTCATGCTCCAGACGGCCCGGTGCCCGTAAATGCCGGGCAAGTCCGTGTTTACTTGCTCTCGTCCTGGCGGGTGAACGTCACCGTCTTGCCGTCGCCGTATTCAATGACCAGCTGCCCGGCGTCGGTGAATCGGTATTGAACCGTCGTCCCGTCGCGTATAGCGTCCGAATGGAGCTTATTCGGGCCGGTGGCGACCAGCGGGGCCTGTTTGTCCCTCACCTGTCCGACCAGCGGCAACTCCGACCACGCGGCGATATCGACGGTTCCCTGTCTGGCAAATATCAGGCGGATCCTCACCTCGCCGACCGGCGCGCTGACATCGGTCGCCTGCCATGTGCCGTAGAGGCGCTGGTCGATCTGAGGACCGGCCGCCTGCTGCGATCCTGCGTCGGCCGACGGTGCGTCCCGCGATGATCCTTCGCCTGCCGCGGCCTGTTCGGCCTGCCCTGTGGGGCTCTGATCCGTATCTTTCGTGTTTGAGCTCGACCGCTCCGTATCGGCCTCGCCTGCCGAGGCAGACGGGCCGGCGCTGCCGCGATCGCCGGTCGAGTCCGGCTGCGCCGATGCCGAAGGGGCCTGTTGAGACTGCCCGGGCGTCGGCGTGGGCTGCGTCGGCCGCTCGGCGCTCGGCTCCATTCCAGGCTCGACACGTGC
>CAZBOE010000040.1:24745-26093 GCA_964493365.1 uncultured Tepidisphaeraceae bacterium
TGGCGGTGGGGTTCGCGTAATGGATGGGGAACCGGTATCGGGCGAGATCGGCGGCGGCGTCGCGACCGCTCCGCTCTGGCGGTCGGCGGTTGAACGGCCGTCACGTCCGGCGGGCGTCGAGTCGGCAGCGGGCGACGAGTCGGGCCTATCCGTCGAGCGGCTTTCTGGGGCGGTGCGGTTGTCTGGGTTGGTGCCGCCGGTCTCATCGCCTCGGCCGCAACCACAGGCGAGGGCCAACGGCAATCCCAGCATGAGCGCTCGACCAAACGGGTGATGTGTCATCCCCGGCAGCGCCGCAAAACGCGACCCGCTGGCTCTCAATCGGCCTGTTTTGTCGGCTCGGTCGGCGGCGCGATGGACAACCGAACGCTCACTGCCGCCCGCCCGGCCCGCGGGGAATGAATCGGCCGTCGCCCGCCGAACCGACATACCGCGACGCCTCGACGATCACCTTGCCCCGCAGCAGGACGGTGCGCACCGCGCCGCCCAGCGTCAGCCCGCGATAGCCCGGGGTGTCGTCGCCGGGCGAGTGGCCGGCCGACGGGTCATACAGCACGATGTCGGCATCGGAACCGACGGCGATCGTCCCCTTGCGCGGGAACAGCCCCATCAGCTTGGCCGGTCCGGTCGAGACGAGCTCCACCAGCCGGGTCACGGAGATCCCGGCGCGGCTTGATGTGCCGTGGTAGGCCAGCGCCAGCCTCACGCCGACGCCGGCCAGCCCGTGCGGGTGTTGATCGAACGACGCATCAGTCAGCGTCTCGCCGGGCGGGTCGCATTCGCGGTGGTCTGAGGCGATGCCCTGCAGTTGCCCGAGCCGCAGCGCGCGCCAGAGCATTTCCTGGTTCCATGCCTCGCGCAGGGGCGGCGCGGTGAGGCATTGCATTCCCCGGCCGTCGGGGTCGAGGTAGTTGCTGTAGGAGAGAAACAGGTAGTGCGGGCAGGTCATGCCGAACACGGGCAAACCGCGCTCGCGGGCCGCTCGCAGCGGCGCCAGCGCCGCGTCGCAGCTCAACCGCGTGAAGCAGACGGGCGTGCCCGACAGCTCGGCAATCGAGATCGCCCTCGAGACGGCATCGGCCTCGGTCAGCGGCGGGCGCGTCAGCGCGTGATACTTCGCTGCGGTGCGGCCCTCCGACAACGCCCGCTTGACCAGTTCGCGGATCAGCGTGCCGTTCTCGGCATGGACGAGCGGCAACACGTCACGCTCGCCCGCGCAGCGCATAATGCGATAGACCGCGGCGTCGTCGGCCGCCGACTCGTCGGAGAGGTTGACCATGACCGAGCCCGCGCCTGCGTCGCGCGCCACCGACAGCGTCGAGGCGACATCGATGTCGGCGGCATCTTT
>CAZBOE010000040.1:26174-26791 GCA_964493365.1 uncultured Tepidisphaeraceae bacterium
AGTCGTCGAGCCAGCGCGGCGAGCCCGCGGCGGTCACGGTGTCGATCAGCGTCGTCGTGCCGCCTCGCGCCGCGGCGACGGTTGTGCGTGCGGCGGCATCGGGGCTGTGGGGCAGGTGCACATCGACATCGACACCGCCCGGCATGACGAGCATCCCGGTGGCGTCGATCAGCCGGTCGTGCGGGGCATCGAGCCGGGAGCCGATCGTGGTGATCTGCTCGTCTTCGATGAGCACATCGGCGATCAGCTCCTCCGACGAGGTCACCACGCTGCCGTTGCGGATCAGTGTGCGCATCGATCACGCTCCCGCGCCGGCCCGCGCGGTCGTGCGGGGGCGGCGGCCGTTCAGACCCAGGTTGGTCGCAAGTGCCGTCGCGTCAGATGGTTAGACGCAATTGCATCCTCGGCTCACATCACCACCGGCGCACGCCGGGAGTGTCCCCGGCCGTGCCCGAGCGCCCTACACGACGACCCAATCGAATATACCCCATGCCCCGTGCCCGGCGAGTTTATTAAGCTCGACCCGGCCGCATTCGCCCGGTCGGACGGCGAGCCACGCCGGCCGCTGCCCGGCGGCCGAGTCGCCCGGTCGCGCCGCGCACCACGCCCGCGACGGC
>CAZBOE010000041.1:0-308 GCA_964493365.1 uncultured Tepidisphaeraceae bacterium
GCGTCGCAGCTCCACGTCGAACCCGACGCGGCCGAGGCCGGCGTCGACGGCTCCGACATCGCCCGCGCCCCGGTCACGGCCCGCGCCGCCGACCGTGCCCGCGTCACAACTCTGCTCCGCCAGCTTGCCGACGAGAGCGGCTGGGCTCGCGCCGCCGACACCGCCTACCGCCGGCAGCAGGCCGCCACGCTCAAGTGGCTCGCCACCCAGCCCACGCTGCCCTTCGCGCAGGAATCGGTTGTGAGTGCGAAAGTCGAAGTAAACCAGACCAGTTGGATTGACCACGCGGTCTCGACCGCCGTCCTGCC
>CAZBOE010000041.1:343-26771 GCA_964493365.1 uncultured Tepidisphaeraceae bacterium
CAGCAGAAGGTGGCATCGCATCTCCGCGCGTTCGACGCCGCCGCCGCCGCGATCAACCAGGGGGTCTACAGCCCCGCGGGCGGCGAAGCCGCCGAGGTCGACGGGGTCGACGCATGGGTCGATCAGTGCCTTCGCCAGGATTTCCAGACGGCGCTGGCGCTCCGCGCCGCGTCGGTCGCGCTGGCGGTGCGGCTGTATGAGATCGACACCGGTATGCTCCCGCCCAATCTCTCGCGGCTGTCGGGGCGCTATCTCGCGACCGTCCCCGCCGACCCGCTCAGCCGCACGCCGCGCCGCCTGGGCTACACGCTCAGCCCGCTGCCGATGGTCTACAGCGTCGGCACCGACAACACCGACAACCTCGCGCAGCGCTCCTGGACGCCCTCACTCGAAGACCACCGCCGCAGCGACCGCCCCGACTGGGTCTTCGTCCTCCGCGATCAACCGGCAACCGCCGTCGAAACCCCCGCTTCCCCCGACGCCTCAACCGCAGGCGATGCACGCCACACCGCCGCGTCGCCCGCCGGCGAGCAACAGCGCAGCGACCTCTCCGCTCAGACGGGGAACCAACCGGCAGTGAACCAGCCGGCAATGAACCAGCCGGCAGTAAACCAGCCGACATTCAGCCAGCCGACCCTCACCCACCCGAACCTCACCGACCAGCCCGCGCCGGCGCAACAGTCCGCCGCGGCGCAGCAGCCTTCACCGGCGCAGCAGCCCGCCGCCTCGGCCCCCTCCGTGCTGATCGACCCGTGGGGGCCCGTCTACTCGACAACCCCCGCCCCGCCCGCTTCAAGGCCCGCCGCCGAACAGCGCGTCACCCACTCGTACGTCGATTGACGGTGGCCGCCCGACCGCCGATCCGTGTGGCGTCGCCCCGCTTCCGCGGATGACCCGGCTCACCGCCCCTGCTCACGGCGGTGATGGTCGCCCGCGATGAACGTCAGGATCAGCGCCCACGCCCCCAGCCCGAAGGCAAACAACGGAAACTGCAGGTTCAGCGGCAGCACATAGACCAGGGTCACCATCGGCAGCCAATATGCGGTGCACGGCAGCAGCAGCGGCAGCACCCGGCGCACCCACCATCTCGGGCCCACCTCCGCGAGCGCCGCGGCCGCGTTGTAGCGCAGCGCTCGCCAGCGATAGACCAGGATCGCCAGCGGCTGCGACACCAGCGGCCCCCAGATCAGCATGTCGACCGCGATCTTCTTGAGGCTCGAGAGGTTGAGCCCCGGGTGATCGCCAAAGGCCCAGGTCTGCCCGCGATACAGCAGCTCGACCATCACCCCGTTGACCAGAAACCACGCGGAGTTGAAGGCAATGTCGCGAATCCGCTGCCGCGAAAAATGGCGCTCGCCCTGCGCCACCACCCGTGCGATCTCCGGCAGGATTCCGCCCGCCGCCGCCGATGCCACGGCGACCCCCGCAAGGCCCGCCCAGTTCTTCCACACGCCCAGCGTGTCGCACGCCGCCCTCACCGAATCGCTGGCGAAATACGAAACGACCAGTGCCGCCGACGCCGACTGGATCAGCAGAAACGCCGGCCAGAACCGCATGATCGCCCGCGCCCCCGGACGAAGCAGTTCGACCAGCCGCACCCGATCATCAACACCCACGCCCACCGCCGGCGAATCCAGTGACGTCACAACGACTCCGCAGAAACCCGCCACCCGCACGCATCCCGTGCCTGCACACCATTGCACGGGCATCTTATGAAGCCCTGCCACGCCCCGTCGCACATCGCGCCCAAACGGCGCTCCCGTTGGCCCGCCGGCTGCCCGAGCGTTCACTCTTTCTTGTTGCCCCCGAGGATTCCCTGCAACTGCTGGCCGACGCCATCCGAGATCGCCTTGCCGGCGTCCTGTCCCGCTCCGTCGCCCAGCACCTTGCCGACCTCGCCCGAGATGCGCTCGCGAATCTTCCCGCCGACCTCGTCGATCTGCCGCTGAAGCTCTTCCTTCGCCTTGGCGATCACCGCATTGACGTCGGCCGACAGCACCGTCCGCAGGTTTTCCGGAAGCTGATCCGACTTGGCCGCCTCGTTCGCCAGCTCCGTCGCCACCTGCACCATCACATCGCGAATGGCCGCCCCGTTCTGCGCGCCTTCGCCCGTGCCGATGCCTTTGAGCTCGATCGACGGCACCGTCACCGCATATTCCGGCGCCAGCCCCGGCAGGTTGGGCTTCACGATCACGCGGGCCGAGTTGACCTTGAGCGAATCGATCACCAGGTTGATTGCCTCCTCGCCCGGCGGCGCCGTCTCCGCGGGCGGCATGTTGTCCAGCGCCGTCTTGAGGTTGAACTTGCCGTCCCGCTGCTCGAGCACGAGCGTCGGCGCTTCGAGCGAGATCGACTGGATCCGGATCGGGTCCTCGGTCAGCTGGCCGTAATCGACCTTGACCGATACGTCTTTGAGCCCAAACATCGTCGGGCTGCCAAACCCCGAGGGCGACCCGATGTTGAAGTCGCCCAGGCTCAGGCTGCCGCCGAACAGCGACACCTGCGCCGAGCCGACCTGCGTCGGCAGGTTGAGCGACGCCTTGGTCTGCGATTCGACCGTGTCGCGGACCACCGAGTTGAGATAGCCGCGCACCGCCATCACGCCCACCAGCACCACCACCAGCACGCCAATGGCAATCCACCTGAGCAGCTTGAGCACGAGACGCCTCCGGGGTTTAATACACAAGAATTACGGCACACCACTTTTTCGCGGTCGCAGGCTGTGCCGGACAGGATTTGCGTGAGCAGGCAGTCTGCCAGGCAATCAACCCGTCAAGCAGGGAGTTTGACGGTCGGGCAACCCGAGTGCAAGGGTTTGCCAGCCTCGACAGCCCGAGCCACAATAACCCAAGATTTATCCGACGCTGGGGCTACGCCCGACGCCCGCCCCGGCCGATGAACACAGTCCGGGTAAGAGCCAACGAAAAGCCCGTTGCACGGGTCGCCCCGCAGCGACCCGGCGTGGTCCTTCCGGAGGCGCTTCAGGCAGCTTTGCGTACAAGGCCGCTTCAGGTCACGAGGATTTCTTTTCGAGGAGGCCCTTCATGCTGCTGACCAAGCACGAGGGTGAAACGTTCCGAAACCAAACCGTCTACATCTCCGGCCAGGCATTCATCCGGTGCAACTTCGTCGGCTGCACGCTGGTCCTGCGGGAAACGGTCTACCACCTCGAAGCCTGCACCTTCGAGCGCTGCAACTGGCATGTCGATTGGGTCCTGCTCTGGGGCAGCCCCGAGTCCGTCCGTGAGATCAAGGCGCTGGTCACCCTGATCGAAAAGGCGCAGCAAGACCGCGCCAATGCCGAAAACGGCGACAAGGCCGTCGCCGCCCCGGGCGCCAAGTCCTGATCCACATCGCCGCAAAGAACAACCGCCGCCCGTTGCCGCACAATAAGCCACGCGCAGCGCCGAGGTGCCGCGACGTCAGCCGGCGCGATACTCAGCCGGCGCGACGTCAGGTGCCGCGACGTCGGCCGGCGCGACGTCAGGCGTTCGCGATGCGCGGCCGCGGCGCGATTCCCAGGCCCGGCGCAATAAACTGCACCGGGCAAAAAATCGGTTTGTCGTCCTCCCGGTCGATCGGCGGCGGGTCTATCGTCGCGGGAACCGACCCTCTCACCCCGTGGCAGGAGAACGCCGTTGAGCATACGCATCGCCACCCGACACCCGGCCGACCGCTCCGCCTCGACCCCGCCGCGCGCGATCGCGGCATGGATGGTCGCCCTCCTGCTGCTGATTGCCTGGCCGTCACGGGCCCCGGCGCTCACGGCCGATGAGCTGGCGCTGGTCGTCAACGAGAACATCCCCGGCAGCGTCGCATTGGCCGAGCTCTATGCAAAGACACGCAACGTGCCCGACGGGCGCATCATCCGCCTCAAGCTGCCGCTGTGGGAAGAGATCACCTTCGAGCAGTATGAGACCAGCGTCTTCCCGGTGATCCGCAAGGCGCTGCGCGACCGCGGGTTGCGCGATCAGGTCAAGTGCCTGGTCACGTTCTACGGCACGCCCATCCGCGTGCGGATGCGCGAGATGACCGACGCCGACAAGGCAGAACACGCCGAGCTGCGCCAGAAGCTGAAGCATGCTTTGCTCGACATCAACAAGGTCGTGACCGCCCTGGAGTCGTCGGCGAAGCAAGCCGACGCCACCTTCACCCCCGACACCGGGCAAAAGCTGGAGGAGCTCAAGGCCCGGGTCGAGAAGGCGACGGCCGTGCTCAATGCGGCACTGCAAAAATCCACCGACCCTGCGGATCGCACGCGGCTGACCTCAACCCTGATCAGCAGCCTCGAGCAGTTGATGGGCAAGGTGACGCTCTTCGAGCGGCTGTCACCGCTGCTGACCCGCCCGAACGCGCCGGCCGAGCTGCGCGCGCAGGTCGAGGCGATGCGTCCTGCGGTCGAGGCGGCACGCGAAGCGCTCGACGTGTCCTATGACACCCGCTTCACCCCCGAAGACCGCGCCCGCACGCTCGACGTGGTGCGGGCGCATTTCGGGCTGATCAACTACGCGGACCAGATCGTCTCCATGCGGGAGTATTTCGAGACCCGCGAGGCCCAGGCCGCCCTCGACAGCGAACTGGCCGTGCTCTGGTGGAACTACTCGCCCCGCCAGCGGTGGACGGTCAACCCGTTTTACTATCGCAATAGCGGCAGCCCGGGCCCGCGCACGCTGATGGTCGCCCGGATCGACGGGCCCAACGAGGCGGCGGCGCGGCGGATCATTGCCGATTCGATCGGCGCCGAGGCGCGCGGCCTGACCGGTCGGATCGTCATCGACACGCGCAACATCACCAAGGGCGACCCGTACGGCGTCTTCGACCAGTCGCTCCGCGACCTCGCGGATTTCGTGCGCAGCAACACCAAGCTGGATCTGCACTTCGACGACAACGAACGGGTGATCTCCGATCTGCGGATCAAGGAGACGGCGCTCTACTGCGGGTGGTACAGCCTGCGGAATTACACGCCGTCGATGGAGTTCGTGCCCGGGGCGGTGGGGTATCACGTGGCCAGCCTCGAAATGGTCAGCCTGCGCACCGAGAGCGAAAAGGGCTGGGTGCGCGGGCTGCTCAAGGACGGCATCGCCTCGACGATGGGCGCGGTGTCGGAGCCGTATCTGCATGCCTTTCCGGAGGCCGACGACTTTTTCATCCTGCTCATGACCGGCCGGCTGACGCTGGCGGAGGTCTACTGGCGGACCAACATGCTGACCAGTTGGCAGGTGGCGCTGATCGGCGACCCGCTGTATCGCCCGTTTGCGGTCAACCCGCCCATCACGCCCGAGCAGGTACCCGAGCCGCTGCGCAAGGCGCTGACGCCGATCGGCAAGCCGGCGGGCCAATGAAGCCGAGGGGCGTGGTATCGCGGGGGGTGTCGTTGTTGTCGATGGTGACGGCGTTGTGCCGATAATCGTCGCAGACGGTCGGCCGATCGTCGCGACTGGGCCATCTGCAAATCAGGGCGACTCAAGCGCGGCGCGGGCTCAGACGATAGTTGGCTTGGGAGATTCAACCGTATGCCCGTCCAGATGCTGTGCCCGAACTTGCGTTGCCGCAAGCTCTTAGCCGTACCCGACCGGGTGCGGGGCAAGCTCGTGAAGTGTCAGTATTGCCAGACGACGATCCGCGTGCCGGCGGGCAGCGACAGCGACAGCGACGCCAAACCCAACCCGCCCACCCGCGCCAGCGCCGGCGCCGATTGATCCGTCCGAGACACCGCAACAAGTTGCCGGCTCACCAGCCGGGGTCGCCGCACAACGACCGGCGGCGACACCGCGCAGACCGCGGTTTGTGAACGTTCGGCCAAGGTGCCTGCGGCGCGCCGTGACGGGCGCGTGAAACCCGGGGCGAAGCCGCCCCGACCGACGCGTCACCGCACATCGCCCGCGGCGACGAGGCGGGCACGACGCCGTGCTGTTCAACCACTGGTCCCGCTCGCTACATTGGCTGGCCGATATGACTTACTGCCTGGGCATCATGACGCGATTCGGGCTGGTGATGGCCAGTGATTCGCGCACCAACGCGGGCTACGACCAGATCAACACGACGCGCAAGATGCACACGTTTGTGCAGAAGGGCCAGCGGGCGTACTGCGTGCTGACCAGCGGGTCGCTGTCGTGTTCGCAGTCGATCGTCACGCTGCTGCGGCGCGACTTCGAGGCGGGCAAGGGCCTGGCGCAGGCGGCCAACATGTACGACGCCAGCCGCGTGGTGGGCGATGCGGTGCGGCGCGTGTCGGAGATGGATCGGGCGGCGCTCGAGCGCGATGACATGAAATTCAACGTGCACATCCTGCTGGGCGGGCAGGTGCGCGGTGAGCGGCCGGGGCTCTATCTAATTTATCCCCAGGGCAACCCGCTGGCGGCGACGGAAGACGCGCCGTATCTGCAGATCGGCGAGATCAAATACGGTCGGCCGATCCTCGACCGCGGGGTGATTTATGACCGCACGACCCTCGAAGACGGCTGCAAGCTGGCGCTGCTGTCGATGGATTCGACGATGAAGAGCAACGTCACGGTCGGCCCGCCGATCGACCTGCTGGCCTACGAGGCCGACGAGCTCGACACCGCCAACCAGCGCCGATTCGGCGCCGACGACCCCGACCTGGTCAAAATCCGCAGCCGCTGGGAAGGCCAGCTCCGCAACGCGATCAACAAGCTTCCGGCGGTGCGGTTCAAAGACCTGCCGACCAAAGGCGCCCAGGGCGGCACGATCGAACTGGTTGACCCGCCGGGCGGAGACCAGGTTGAAATGGGGTCGAAGTGAGGAGTGGGGAGTGGGGAGTGACGCATTGATGAGTGACGCATTGATGCGTGATGTGTTGGCGCGGGCGGGGCGTCGCTGGGGAGCGTGAGGGGGAGGGGGACGCGGGGGTTGTCAATTCGTCATGCCGTCAATTCGTTACGTCCCGTCAATTCGTCACGTCGCATCGCGATTCGTCAGGTGGCGGGGGAGTCGGTAACCTGTTGGGTTGCATGGCAGCGCAACGGATTGATGGTGTGGGGCTCTCGGCGGCGACGCGGCAGCAGGTGGCCGCGCGGGTGGCGCAGTTTGGCGCCATGGGCAAGCGGGTGCGCCTGGTGGCGATCCTGGTCGGATCGACGCCGGCAGGCGAGGTCTATGCGCAGCGTCAGGCGACAAGCTGCAACGATGTGGGCATCGAGTACGAGCTGCTGAAGTTCGACGCCGCCGCGACGTTCGAGGACGTGTCGTCGGCCATTCACCGGCTCAACAACGATCCGACCGTCACCGGCATCATGCTTCACCTGCCGCTGCCGCGGCATCTCGACGAAACCGAGATGCAGTATCAGATCGACCGGCGGAAGGACGTCGAGGGGGTCAACCCGGCCAACATCGGACACGTGGTCTACCGCCATACGCTGATTGCGCCGTGCACGGCGCTGGCGGCGGTCGAGTGCATCCGCGCGACCGGCATCGCGATGCGCGGGGCGGATGCGGTCGTCGTCGGGGCCAGCAGCATCGCGGGCAAGCCGGCGGCCCTGCTGCTGACCGAGGAGATGGCGACCGTCACGCTCTGCCATATCGCCACGCGCGATCTGGCAGAGAAGACCCGCCGGGCCGATATCGTGGTGGTGGCGGTGGGCAAGCCGGGGCTGATCGGCGCCGATCACATCCGGCCCGGCGCGGTGGTCATCGACGTGGGCATCAACTCGGTGACCATGCCCGACGGCTCGCGGAAGATCGTGGGCGATGTCGTTTTCGACGAGGTGGCCGAAAAGGCCGGGTGGATCACGCCGGTGCCCGGGGGCGTCGGGCCGATGACGGTGGCGATGCTGCTGCGCAACACCGTGCAGTCGGCGGCGCTGGTGCTGGGGGTGGACCTGGGCGACGACTCGGTGCCCGCGACGACCGCGGGGTGTCCGGATATTCCGCTGCGGTTTGTGCGCCGGGGCGAGTTGCGGGCGTTTCTCCTGGGACTGCTCAGCGCCGCGCAACCGACGTCGGCCGCGACGATCTACGACCGCGTGCTCGCCCACTTCGGGCCCGGTCAGTGCCGCCCGGGCGAGCTTTGCCCGCACTATGCGACGCCGCATCCGGAGTTCTGGCATGTCGTGCGACTGGCCCTGTGGGACGGACAGCGGGCGGGCGAGTTTACCCGCGCGGGCGGCGGGCTGTGGAAGAAGACGGGCTGAGCCGGCCCCTCTCTATCCCGGCTCCTCTCGGTCCCGGCTCCTCACGGCCCCGGCTCCTCTCGATCCCGGCCGCTCTCGATCCCGGCCCCTCTCGGTCAGGGCTCGCTCATCCAGGGCATGCGGCGGAACTCGGCGGGCGTCACCCCGACGCGCTGGCGAAACACCCGGCACAGGTAGTTGGCGCTCCCAAACCCGCAGCGATGGGCGATGACGTCGAGCTTGTCGGCGCTTTGGCGCATGGCACGGGCGGCGAGGCGGACGCGGTGCTGGGCGAGGTATTCGGCCGGGCTGACGCCGATCGCGGCCCGAAACTGGCGGCTAAGGTATTCGCGCGAGCAGTCGAGGGCGTCGGCGATCGACTGGACGTTGCAGTCGCTCTGGTGGCCGCGACGCTCGATCAGCTCGATCGCGCGGTTGACGCGGGGCGCGGTGTCGAGGCGCGAGCGGTTGAGCGTCGAGAGCACCGCCATCAGAAGCTCGTAGCACCGGGCCGATGCGAGGTAGCGGTCGGTGAGTCGTCCGGACTGGTGTTGCTGCACGATCGTCCGCATGACCGCGGCCACATCGCCCGACGCGCCCAGGTGCAGGACGTGTCCGAACCGGCCGGTGATGCGTTTCATCCAGCGCAGGGCGGGCGGCCCGCGGAGGGAGACAAACACCTGCTCATAGACGCCGGGGCTTTCGCGGGCGTAGCCGTAGGAGAAGGGCCCGGGGATCTGGTCGAAGAACGCGTGGCCGGGCGGGAGGAGCTGTCGCCCGCGCCGGCCTTCGTAAAAGCCCGCGCCGGCGAGCGTCAACTGCAGCACCGCGTGGGGCTGATCGCGGCGCAGGCGGCAATCAAAAAAATAGGACGTGTCGGGCCTGATCTCGTGGTCTGCCCCGGCCAGCCAGATCAGCGGCTCGGCGGTGATCACCCACGGGTCGCGCTGAACCTGATCGGGGTCGCCGAGCTGGCGGGGACTGCCTTGGTCGGGCGATGACGGCATGTCACATCTGTACTATCCGCCTAAGCGCCGGGTCAAATCCGCGGCAAGGGGCGGCGTGTCGCCGGCGCGGCGCGGTCTCTAGAGGCGGAGAGCAGATGGCCGGGCGGGGCGAGGCCGGCCGGAGCGAGGCTGGGCAGGGGTGAGGTGAGCGGGGGCAATCGGGTGTGGACGAGCGGGTATCGTCGATGAGGTATCGAAGATCGGGTGCAGGAGATCGGGTGCAGGAGATCGGGTGTAGGAGATCGGGGCCTCGTGCGCTCGGGGTGGTGGGCGGCGCCGCGGAAATTGGATCGGCCGGCGGCTTGTCGGCGGTCGCGGTGTTGGCTAAAACTCGAAGCGTCAAATCACTGAATGCCGCGACGACCGCGGCGGCCGCTACACCAGAAGAAGGATCACTCGTGCAATACACCACTCTCGGCAGAACGGCGCTCAAGGTCTCGAAGCTTTGCCTGGGCACGATGAACTTCGGGCCTCAGACGACCGAGGCCGACGCGTTTGCCATCATGGACCACGCGCTGGAGCTGGGCATCAACTTCTTTGACACTGCCGACGTTTACGGCTGGAAGAAAGGCGAAGGCGTCACCGAGCAGATCATCGGGCGGTGGTTCGCCCAGGGCGGCGGGCGGCGCGAGAAGACGGTCATCGCCACCAAGGTTTACGGCGACATGGGCGATTGGCCGAACATGTCGCGGCTGAGCGCCCTGCACATTCGCATGGCGTGCGAGTCATCGCTGAAGCGGATGAAGACCGACTATCTCGACCTCTACCAGATGCACCACATTCACCGCGACGCGCCGTGGGAAGAGGTGTGGCAGGCGTTCGAAGTGCTGACCCAGCAGGGCAAGATCATCTACACCGGCTCGTCGAACTTTGCGGGCTGGCACATTGCCCAGGCGCAGGCGGCCGCCGCGAGCCGTCACTTCATGGGCCTTGTTTCGGAGCAGTGCAAATATTCGCTGCTGGACCGCATGGTGGAGATGGAAGTGCTGCCCTCGGCGCTGCATTACGGGCTGGGGGTGATTCCCTGGTCGCCGCTGGCGGGCGGGCTGCTGGGCGGTGTGCTCGACCAGCCCAAGGAAGGACGCCGGTCTGGCGACGGCACCAAAGCCCGCATCGACAAACACCGCACCCAGCTCGAGGCATGGGAGGGTCTGTGCAAAGAGATCGGCCAGACCCCCGGCGCCGTCGCTTTGGGATGGACGCTGCAACACAAGGCCGTGACCGCGCCGATCATCGGCCCGCGGACGATTGCCCAGCTCGACGACGCCACCAAGGCGCTCGAAGTCGGATTTACGCCCGAGATTCTCAAAAAGCTCGACGAGATCTTCCCGGGCTACAAGACGTCGCCCGAGCACTTTGCGTGGTAGGCGACGGCGGGGCCTGGTGCCGTGGCGGGTGAGGTGGCGGCAGGCGGGTCGGGTTGCATCTGGCTGCCCGAGCGGGTCGGCGGGCTGATCGCCGCGTCGGTTGCCGGGGCCGGCCAGGCGGGCACAGTCGGTGGACACAGTCATCAGCTCGGTTGGCGGGGCTGGCCGCCGGGCTGGCGGGAGAGGCGTTACAACCCCTCCTGGCTGACTCCCGCGGTCGGCGGATGAGGCCGATTGGGGGGGCGGGCTTCGGGCGTTGATTGGGCTGATCTGTTAAGCTGGCGAAAATAATCCGGTTGCACCGAGAGCGGATTGAGCTGCGAATCGTGTTGCTTTGGGTGATTTCCGGGGGTAATCTACAGAGCGGCAGGTGGATGGTCTGTCAAGGCGCGCCCGCGATCGTTTGGGAGAATGATCGAGTGGTTCGAGAAGTGCGGGCGTAGCGGCGGATCAGGAGCCTGTCGGCAGCACGATTTTGCCCGAATTGGGCCGGATCGGGTTGTCGAACTCAGCCGACTTCCGCTCAAAACAGTCGATCGAGCGGTGTTGCTGAGGTCGGCTGAGGCGGCTTAGGCCGCCCGGGTCTTTGAAATCCTTCGTTGCGGTCGCCTAAGACCCCATGAGAGCGGGTGTCTCGCAAACGACAGCAGCGACATGAACTTCTCCTCTCTCAACAGGGGCGGTCTGCAAGGGCCGCCCCTGTTGTTTCGGGGCACCTTCACCATCCCGACTCAATCCCAACTCAGTTGTTCCGCCGGCTTTTGCGGCGGCTGGTCTCGGGCCGCGCTGCGCGGTGGAACATTCTGCGTCGGGCGGGCCGGGTTGGCGTGCCGGTTGCACCTCCTTTCGATGTCTCGACGAAAGGAGCGAATCGATGATCCAGGTACATGACGGCCAGTGTGGGCTGTGTACTCACTTTGGTGAACACCATGGCGGCGCGGATCAGCTCGTTCAGATCCGCACGACTCACGAAGCACCGGAACACCTCAAGGAAGAGTGCGGGCATCCGTCCCATGCGCCGCTTCAGCTGATGGTGACGCCCGACAGCGGCTGCACGGGCTTCGAGCGCGCGGACGGGAACGGGGCCGGCGACGCGGAAGACGGGCAGTCGTCGCAGCGGCAATCGTCGCAGCGGCAGGCGTCGCAGGGCCAGAGCCAGTCGGAGGGCGTGCGGAGTATGCCGACGTCGCAAGGCGGCATGGGCATGGGCGGCATCGGACAGAACACCACGCTGTAGGGCGCCACGCGCAGGAGATCACGGTGTAGCCCGCACGCTGTCGGCCCCCCGGCCGAACGACGTGACGCCGCAGGACGCCAGGCTGCAGTGCGTCACGCTGCAGGGCGCCAGGCTCTGGGCGCGGCATGCCGCCGTGCTGCGGCGTGGCGCGGCGGTTGACGTGCGTGCGGCCGATGCAAGGCCGGTAGGAAGCCCGGCCGGTCAGTTGGATGCGGCGAGTTGCTCGACGAGCACTCGCTTGAGCACCTTGCCGGTCGGCGAGCGGGGCAATTCGCGGGTGATGATCACGTCGCGCGGGCACTTCCAGTTGACCAGTCCGGATTCGCGGCAGAAGGTGCGGACCTGATCGGGGGTGATCTCCACGCCCTCGCGCGGGATGACGAACGCGACGACCGCTTCGTCCTTTCGGCCGACGACGGCGCAGTCGGCGACGGCCGGGTGGCGCGAGATCGTCTCTTCGACCTCGCGCGGGTAGACCTTCTCACCGCTGATGATGATGAGGTCTTTGATTCGCCCGGTGACATGGAGGAAGCCGTCGTCGTCAATATGACCGAGGTCGCCGGTGCGGAAATAACCGTCGGCGGTTTTGGCGGCGGCGGTTTCGGCGGGGAGCTTGTGATATTCGCGGAACACCATCGGGCCCTTGAACCAGATTTCACCGGTCACGCCGGGCGGAAGCGGGTTGGCGTTGTCGTCGGTGATGCGGACGGTGGCGCCGGGGATGAGCGTGCCGACCGATCCGGCCTTGTGCTGGTGGGGGGCGTTGAAGCAGATGGGGCCGCAGGTCTCGGTCAGGCCGTAGCCTTCCATGAGCTTGACGCCGAAGCGTTTTTCGAAGCCCTCGCGGATGGCGGTGGGAAGCGGCTCGCCGCCCGAGAGGGGCGCCCAGAGCGAAGCCATGTCGGCGGGCGTGGGCTCCTTGAGACGGATCATCGCGCCATACATGCTGGGTACGGCGGCCATGATCGAGATGCGGTGCTCGCGGATGGCGTTGACGGTCGCGACGGGGCTGAACCGAGCAATGTAGACGATCTGCGCGCCCAGTTGCACCGGCGCGAGCATGGTGGCCAGCAGACCCGTGGAATGAAACAGGGGGATGATGCCGAGGAATTTGTGGTCGCCGCGGAGGCGGGCGTGGCTGATGCAGGCATCGACATCGGACTGGAGGTTGCGATAGCTCAGGCAGACGCCCTTGGGCAGGCCGGCAGTGCCCGAAGTGTAGAGCAGGGTTGCGATGTCGTCGGGCTGGGGCGAAGGAAACGTGGGGGCGACGGCGCCGGCCGGCATGGAGGGCAGTTGCGTGAGATCGATGACTTTGAGGTTGCTGCCGGCGAGACGTGCGGCCAAGGGCGGCGCGGAGATGATGGTGTCGATGCCGCTGTCGGCAAGCACGTGGGCGATTTCGCGATCGCCCAGGAGGAAGTTGATCGGCACGGCGGTTTTTCCGGCCAGCAGGGTAGCATAGAAGCCGGCGAGAAAGCCGACGCCCGCGGGCAGGAGGATGCCCACGGCCTTGCGGTCGGTCTGGGCTGAGAGATACATGCCCAGGCCGACAGACATCGCGGCTACGGAAGCGAAGGTATGCTGGCCGATATCGTCGATGACCGCGATGTCGTTGGGCCTTGCGGCGGCATGGGCGAACAACGGCTGGAAAAGCATACGACCTCCCTCGTTGGACAGGTATCAGACGGGATTGCCCACACCGCCAGACCGTGCCGCTGCCGGTGCGAATCGGCCAAAATAATCGACGGACCACGAATGCGATACGGACGACTCTTTTCGCGGATTGTAGGAGCCGCCGGCCGCCGCGCCGGTGTTCTAATCCTGCTCACGTTTTCGACCGCCGCCGGCATATCGACCGCCGTGCCGGGGTGCACCCCGACGCTGCCGACCGAGCAACTCGCCACGGGCTACGCCGCGCTGGGGCGCAACGACTTTTCCGGCGCGATGCGCGGCGCCGACGCTTACCTTGTCGCCCTGCCCCAGGGGCCCGAGGCGGCAGAGGCGTATTACCTGCGCGGGCGGGCCTATGAGATGAAGCCCGCGCCCGACGCTGCCGGCTCGGCGGGCAACCTCGCGGCGGCCAGGGTGGCCTATCAAAATGCGCTACTCCACAATCCCGAGCCACGGCTCGAGGCGCTGATCCATGCGGGGCTGGCGAACGTGGCGTTCTTTCGCGACGACTACGCGGGCGCGGTTTCGCACTGGAACACCGCGCTGCCCCGCCTCGAGGGTGAATCCCGCGGCTGGGCGATGTATCGCGTGGCGCTGTCGAACCAGCGGCTGGGCAAGTTTGCGGCGGCCGACCAGGGCTTTGACGAGTTGATCCGCACCATGCCCGGCACCGCGCCGGCGAAGCGGGCCGCCGAGCAGCGCGGGGCACGCGGGTTTTTCGTGCAGCTTGCGACTTTCGCCCAGGCGGACAACGCCAACACGGCCCTGATGGACCTCGCCCGGGCAGGCGAGCGGCCGGTCCGCACGACCGACCGACAGGGCCGGACCGTCGTCAAGCTCGGACCCTATCCGAACTATCCTTCCGCGATCGCCGCACGCCAGCGTCACATGGCGACCTATCCCGACGCGATGATCGAGCCCTAAAAGGCGAGCCGCTCGGGCTCCCCCTTTTGCCGGTCGGCCGATTTTGACGCGGAAAATCCGTCGCTGGACTCGGCGCGGCGTGGTAAACTGTCACGAAAAGGGAGGTCGGGCGCGCGGAGCGCCCGATCATAGTTGTTCTACAAAAGGGGTCCGACATGTTCGTTTTCACACGCCGGGGCGCCATGCGCCCACGGAATGGTACTGCGCCTGCGCAGTTGCTCGGCGACAGGAATTGGCGCGCCAAACTGGCTGTGTCGCCGGGCAGGCGACGCCAAGCCGGCGGGCCGAGAGGCGGATGGGCGGCGATCGCCTGCGCGGTCGAGTCGCTCGAACAGCGGCGGCTGATGAGTTCGGTGGCGTTTGATTCGCCGTTCGAAGTCGTCAACAGCCACTTGCCCGGGGCACAGTCAAGCCCGGATGTGGCGGTCGATGACGAAGGCAATTACGTCGTCGTCTGGGAGAGCCAGAACCAGGTCGCCGCGGACAGCGGCTATGACATTTATGGCCAGCGGTTTAATGCCTCGGGCGAGCCGCTCGGCGGCGAGTTTCTGATCAACACATTCACAAGCTTTGACCAGAAAGACCCGGCGGTGGCGATGGACGCCGACGGCGACTTTGTCGTCACCTGGTCGGGCTATGGCCTGCTTGAGCCGGATGAGGTGTTTGCCGACGGAACGGGCGTGTTCGCGCGCCGGTTTGACAGCAGCGGCGTGGCGCTCGGCGATGCCTTCATCGTCAACACGACCATTGTCGGCAACCAGACCTCGCCCGCGATCGCCGCGGACGACGGGGGCAACTTCACTGTCGTCTGGACGGGCACCGCAGGCATCAACGCCCGGCGATACTCGGCCGACGGCAACGCGCTGTCGGGCGAGCTGACCGTCAGCTCATTCGTCGGCGGCACCTCGAGCCGGCCGTCGGTCGCGGTCAATGACGCCGGGCTCACCGCCGTCGCATGGAGCGGCAGCGGCGCCGACGGAACCGGCGTCTACGCGAGGCGGTTCGACGGCGATGGGGTTCCGCTGGGCGATGACATCCTGGTGGCCGCCCTGCCAACGGGGATCACCCCGGCCGTGGGCATTGATGCGGCGGGCGGCTTTGCCGTGGCGTTTGCCGATGGCACGCTCGGGTCGTCCGAGAGCTATGTCCGGCGCTTCGACTCGACCGGTCAGAGCGTGGGCGGCCTCACGCCGGTGAGCCTCACCACGCCGACCTTCCGTTTTGATTCGATTGACCTGGCGATGAGCGATGACGGCCTGTTTGTCGTCGCCTGGAGCAGCATTGTCGGGGAGGGAGCCCGCATCTTCGACAGCGCCGGTGTTGCCCAGACCGGCAACGTGGGGCTCGGAGAGACGACGGATTTGCTGAGCCTACCGCTTTCGATCGCCCTCTCGCCCGGCCTCGATTTAATCGCAGTCGCCAACAGCGGGTCGAGCAGCAGCTCTGACGTCAAGGCCCAACGCCTGCGAATTGTCGACATCGACCGCGACGACACCCTGAGCACCGCCAACGACGCCGGAAGCCTGGTCGTCGGCGGGTCGATTCAGATCGGCGGCATCAATGGGGTCGATGCCGGGGTGAATGTCGGCTCACAGGATGTCGACCTGTTTCGAATTGACGTGACCGAGGCGGGGCTGCTGCGTCTGAGCGCCTCCGCCTCGCCCATGACATCTCGCCTTTTCGACGCGGCGGGCGTCGCGCTGACCTCTGGCTTGACCGCACACGTCTTGCCCGGCACGTATTACCTGGGCGTCAGCGCGCAGTTTAACAATCGCTACGACCCCAATATCCGCGAGAGCTCGACTGATCTGAGCTACACAGCCGGTGGCGAATACTCGATCACCGTTTCACTCGAGACCAACCTCGCGCCGACGGCCGATTCGGTGACGGTCTTCGAAACCCGCCCTGTGGTCGACAGCGTGATCACGCTGCAAGTAAACGGCATCATCGACCCCAACGCCGGCGAATCGCTGACCCCTGAGGTCTTTGTCGAATCCAACGGCACGCCGGGCCTGCAGGTCGGCGAAGATGACCTCCTGGCAAGCGGGCTTTTCTCGACCAGCGGACTGACGGCCGGCGAAGAGCTCACGTTTTACGGCCGCGCGATCGATTCGGGCGGCAACGTGAGCAACACCGTCGAGACGACGGTGGTGTTGAGCGAAAACCCAACGCCGCCCACCAGCGGCGTCATCCGCATCGACTCGGGGAGTTTGTCGCCCACAACCAGCGGCGGCGTCCTGATCGCGGGCAACGACGCAGGGCGGCATGTGGTTGTGTGGCCGGCCGGTTCTTCGATCCGGGTGCGGATCTATGGCGCCGACGGCTCGCCGGTCGGCGATGAGCTGACAGTGCCTCATCCGCCGGGGACGACGCCGATCTCGATTTACGCGATGACACAGCCCGAGGTGGCGATGGCGGGCGACGGCAGTTTTGTCATCACCTATCGCCTGCTCGATCGAGCCTATGCGCAGCGATTCACCGCCGACGGCACGCCCGCCGGGCTGATCGACATCGATCCGGGCGGAAAATTCGCCACGGCCGTGGGTGTCGATGTGGCGCTGCGCGACGACGGCCTGCTGGTGGTTGCGGGCACAAAATCGGTTGGCGGGTCATTCGTGTGGGTGTTCAACAGCGACGGCTCGCTGCGAGGGCAAGTGAGCGTCGGAACCACTGACCGGGTTGAAGTGGTGCTGCTCGACGACGACACGGCGGGCGTCGTTGCCGTCGATGACGGTGTGACCACAGCCATGCCCCTCGACCTTGCCGTTGTCACGACGGGCGCTTCGGTGCTGGTGTCGGCATCAACCCTGGCCAACTCGGCGGCAGTCACCGCCGACGGATCGGGCGGGTTTGCCGTTGCCACGGTCAGCCCTGAGCGAAGCCTGGTTGTGCAGCGGTATGACGCCTCGTTTGCGCCGATCGGCGCGCCTGCCGTTCTTGCCGGGCCGGTCGTTGCGGTCCTTTCGGGATCGCGCATCCAATCGATCTCAATCGACTCGTTCGATGATGGCTACATGCTCGCGTTCCGGGCGAGCCTGGGCACCTATGCTCAGCGGCTGAGCCCTGAGCTCGAGCGCGTCGGCGGTGAATTCCGCGTCCTTCCGGGCGAAGGCGACGGAGTGACGCCTGTCGTCACGGTGGATGACGCCGGCCGCGTCGTCATCGCGTGGCGCGGGTCAAACCCGTCGGGGGTCTTCCTTCGACGCTTCGAGGTCGCCCGGCTTGCCGGCGACGTCAACGGCGACGAACAGGTCGACATGGACGACCTGGGCCTCCTGCTCGAGGCCTATGGATCGGCCGACGACCTCCGCGCCGATTTCGACGGCGACGGCGTGGTGGGCTTTGCCGACCTGGGCCTGCTGCTGGGCAGGTTCGGCGAAAACCGGATCGTGGCCTCGGCGGCGCCGACGTTCGCCGCGTCGTGGGCGGACGCATCGGGCGACCATGACGAGCCCGGGGCCCAGAGCCGGACCGGCGTGTTCAGCGAAGAACCGATTCTCCTCTCGGCGTGACGACGCGCCGGCGTGAAGACCCGCGGCATCGGCGCGAGTACTGGCGTTGCCCCGGCCGCCTTCACCCGGAATGATCGTTCACGCTTATTGAACGCCGCGCCGGCAGGGGTCATCCCTGCCGGCGCGGTTCATTTGCGCGCGTCAACAGCCAGCAGGATGAACGTGGGCGTCAGCCGGCGAGCGGCTCGATGGGTGGCAGCCGGCCGTCGAGGAATTCCTGAAGAAACGTGGCGGCGGCCAGGGCATCACGCAGGTTTTTCTTGCGCTTGTGGGTCAACGGCTCGCCCTCGGCGCGGCGGGCGGTGAGCTGGGTTTCGGCGTCGAAGCTGGTGAGCCGCTCGTCGACGAACACGAGGCGGGCGGTGGTCTTGTCCGCCAGCGCTTGGGCCCAGGCGGCGGTCTGGCGGGCCATGGGCGACAGCGAGCCGTCCATGTTGAGCGGAAGGCCCACGACCAGCCGCTCGACACCCTCGCGGTCGATCAGCCGGGGCAGGGCGACGGCCGCCTCACCGGTGGGGATGACATCATGGGGCGTGGCGAGCGTGCCGCCGGCGTCGGAGAGGGCCAGCCCGATGCGGCGGAGGCCGTAGTCGATGGCGAGCGTGCGCATTGCGGCGATTGTAACACGATCGGGCGCGGCGACGGCGGGCATCAGCCGGTGGTGCGCAGGCCCGAGGCGATGGCATTGATGGTCAGCAGCAACTCGGGCAGCAGCGCGTCGGAGCCGTGCGGGTCGGAGCGGTGGCCTCGCCAGCGCTTGAGCAGCGCCACCTGCCGCTGGTGCAGCGAACTGAGCGCCGACTGGCGACGGTTGATCGACGCGACGAGGCGCGGACGCCGCTGCTGGATGGGCAGCCCGTGGATCTGCTCGACCATGCGCGTGGCCGCCGTGAGTCCGCGGGTGATCTCGGCCATCACCGCGCCGCGCACGCCGGGATCGGAGGTGAGCCCGGCGTAGAGGTTCATCACATCGAGGTCGGTGCTGGCGATCATCGATTCGACGTTGGTCAGCACATAGTGGGCGAACTTCCACTCGCGGATGCGCGACGCCAGGAGCTTGAAATCATCGGGCGTTTCTTCCGAGAGTCGGCGGAGGGCCTCGCCGGCGCCATACCAGCCGGGCAGGAAGAAGCGTGACTGGCTCCAGGAGAAGACCCAGGGAATGGCGCGGAGGTCTTCGAGGGTGGCGCTGCCGGTGCGGCGCGGGGGGCGCGAGCCGATGCCGCTGCGCTCGAGCACGTCGATCGGCGTGGCCTCGCGGAAGAACGTGAGAAAGCCGGGCATCTCGACGAGCCGCCGATAGGCCCCGCGGCTGGCCTCGGCGAGGAAGCGCATGATGCGGATGCAGTCGGGGTCGTCGCCGCCGGTGTTGTGCTGGGCGAAGGTGGCGCCGGTTACGCCTGCGGTGAGCAGTTCGAGGTGGTAGGTGGCGGTGAGCAGATTGGCGTATTTCTGGCTGATGGTCTCGCCCTGCTCGGTGAGGCGGAACGTGCCGCCCAGCGCGCCGGGCGGGAGCGACTGGAGGAAGCGGTCGGTCGGGCCTGCGCCGCGGCTGATGGTGCCGCCGCGGCCGTGGAAGAACCGCAGCGCCACGCCCCGGGCGCGGGCGACATCCATCAGCGCCTTCTGCGCCTCGTGGAGGCCCCACTGGCTGGCGAGAATGCCCGCATCCTTGTTGCTGTCGGAATAGCCGATCATCACCTGCTGAACCGGCTCGCGAAGGTCGTGTATCCGGCGGTGATATTCGAGGCTGTTGCGGGTCACCGGGTGGTCGAGGAAGTCGGCCAGGATCGACGGGGCGCGTTGCAGGTCGTCGAGCGTTTCGAACAGCGGCACGACCGGCAGGCGGCAGGCGAGCCCGCCGCCGGTCATCTCGGTCAACCCGGCCTCGCGCGCCATCGCATAGACCACGAGCAGGTCGCTGACCTGCCGCGTCATGCTCACGATCAGCGCCCCCAGCCCGGCGGGGCCGAACTCGTCGATATGCCTCGACAGCACCCTCATCACGCCCAGCATCGCGTCGGCCTCGGGGCCGGGGCTGTTGCGCGGGTGGGTGAAGGGGCGGGCGCTGCGGAGCTCGCCGCTGAGAAACGCCAGGCGGCGCGGCTCATCCCACTCGGCGAAATCGCCCGCGGTGGCGATGCCCGCGGCGGCGAGAATCTGGCCGAGCGCGATGTCGTAATAGCGGCTGTTCTGTCGGATATCGAGCTGCGCCAGATGCATGCCGAAGACCGCGATGGTCCGCAGGACGCGATCGACATCGCGCGCCAGCACGCCCGAGCCGATCTCGAAGAGCGAGGTCTGCAGGATCGACAGTTGCTCGGCAAGGTCGCGGGCGTCGCTGAAGCGCTTGCGGGCGGCGACTTCGCCGGGCCCGGTGAGGCAGAGCCGGCGCAGCAGCTCGACGAACAGCCGCCAGGGCTCTTCACCGTGGCGCTGGCGCAGCTCGCCGGCGGGCTCGCCGACCCGTTCGGCCAGGGCATCCATCGCGCGGAGCAGCGTGGGCGAAGGCGAGTTGGCATGGACCGACAGCGTCAGGCGTTGCGAGAGGGCCGCCAGCTGGCGGTCGATCACGGTGAGCGAGGCGAGGCGGAGCTGCCCGAGCGTATGCTCAGTGGTTGCGGGGGTGACCAGCGGATGACCGTCGCGGTCGCCGCCGACCCAGGTGCCGAAGGAGATGTGGGGCAGCGAGCGGTGGTCGTCGAGCAGCGACGGCGGGAGCCCTGCGGCGTTCCACGCCTGGCGCAGGTGCAGGTCATGGCGCTGCACCGCTTCGGGCAGGATCTCGCGGAGATAGTGCAGCACGTTGTCGAGCTCGTCGGTGACGCGCGGGCGGTTGACCAGGATTTCGCCCGTGCGCCAGAGCCGCTCGAGCGCGCTCGAGAGGTCATCGAGCAGCGCGGCGCGTTCGGCGGGGGTCCACATCGTGTTCTCGAGCCGCACGAGGATGAGGTAGATCTCGCGGTGAAGCTGGACGACCGTCGGCCGCTTGGCCTCGGTGGGGTGTGCGGTGAGCACGGGCTCGACGTGGATGCTGTTCAGCAGCGCGGCGATCTCGCGGGCGCTGCGCCCGGTCGATTCGAGCCGCTTGAGCTGCTCGCCCCACAGGCCTTCTTCGACGCTCATGCCCTGCGAGCTCTCGCGCGAGCGCCGCGCCTGGTTGGCGGTGTTCTCCTCGGCCATGTTGAGCAGCTGAAACGCCGTGGCATAGACCTGGCTGAGCCGGTCGGGCCATCGCTGTGCGTCGGCGGGCGTCACGGCATCGGCAAGCCAGGGGACGGCCGACGCGAGGTCCTGCCGCCCGATCCGGGCGAGCACCGCGCGAAACAGGGAGACGAGCTGCTCGAGGTCGCGGTCGACCTTGTCGAACTCTCCGGTGAGCGTGTGCAGTACGGCCAAGCGACACTCCTTCACAAGGTCCGGCGGGCGCGGTATCGCCGGTGGGCACGAAGGCTACATGTCGGCGATGACGAAGGAAAGGCCGGCGCACGCGGGGGCGGCCGGCCGGGCAGGGCGTTGCGGCGTCGGCAGTGGCTATCGCGAGCGGCGCGTCCGCCGCGGGGGGTCGGCCGGGGGCGGGGGAGGCTGTGCAAAATCTTCCGCGGTCACCTGATGCAGCGTGAGCCGGGGGAACCAGGTGCGCATGACATCCCAATAAAGGTCCTGGTCGATTTCGATGGGGGCCAGGCGCTTGGGCTCGCGGAGGCCGATCGATTCGCCCGAGGCGGTCCAGCGGGTGCCGGTGTCGGTGTCGATCATGGCGGCGCTGGGGTCATTCACCAGCGCGAACCGGCGTGGCTTTCCGTCGACGCGGCGGTCAAACGCCCGGACCCGGCCCGTCCGCCGATCGACCAGCGCCACGACGGGCGTCTCGCCCGCCTGGAGGTTGATCGGACGGTCCGAAAGGTCGGCGGGCGTGAGCGCCACGGGCGGGTCGGTGAAGATCACCGTCACCCAGAGGTCGGGCGCGCCGGCCGACGCGGCACTGCCCTGGGCTGAAGCGTGCAGGGCGGGATCGAAGCCGATCGGAACGGGCGGCATCGGGTGCATCGGCAGCACAGGCCGGGCGGGCGCGAGCGACGCAGCGGAGCGGTCGTCGGTGTCGGAGGTCAGCGCCATGACGCGGGTGTCGGGGTGCAGAGCCGCCCACCGCTCGAGGAGCATCTTGGATGTCGATATGGCGGCGAGCCTGCCCGTGGGGGGCTGGCCGTTGGGTCGCAGGCCGGTGACGCCGTTGATGAACTGCCCGTAGCGGGCGTTGTAGACCAGCAGCGCGTTGGCGGGGGCGCCGACGATGTCGAGCTCGCGCGCGCTGATGTCGCGGTCGATCGTCATGGCTGTCGCACGATTGGCATGGGCAGACCAGATGACCATCACCCGCTGCGTGCGCCCGCGGAGGATGACGACGGGCGTGCGGTAGAGCTGCGAAAACGGCAGCGCCCACGGCTGGTCTTCGACCGTCACGCCCACCACCCAGTCGCCTGCGGCGGCGAACGGCTCGGCGGCATCGGCGCCCACCGAGGCGGGGTTGTCCGCCACCTGCAGCCGGTTGGCCGGCGCGGTGACGGTGAGGCTGATGATCATGGCGGCCACCGGCGCCACGCCCAGCAGCCACCAGATCGACCGCCTGCCCGCGACCACGAGGTAAGCCAGCCCGCCCGACCCGAGCAGCGCCGTCGCCAGCAGCGGCCACTGGAGCCGGCGCGAGAGCAGGATCAGGTCATAGCCCCATTCGAACCGTGCCCACCACGGATGCACGCCGTAACTGGCCATCGCCGAGGCGAGGAGCGAGATCGACAGCAAGAGTCCGGGGAGCCACACAATTCCACAGCCTACCCAAGCCTGCATGGCTGAGGCAAAGACGCCCGGTTTTCGCGACCGCCCCCCGATGCGCCGGGCGACACCGAAAACACGCTCGGGTGTTTCGCCCTCAGGCGACGGGCGGCACAAGGCGTCGCGGGCGGACGGGCGTCAGCGACACGACGAGGCACATCGCGGCGGCCAACAAGACCAGCCAGCTCAGGTCGACATACACGCTGTCGTAAAACCGCAGCCACCCAGGCGCAAACGCGTGGTCTTCGCGCAGAAGCTGATGCCAGATCATGCCGGTGCCCAGCGCCAGGACCAGGAGCCAGACCAGGAAGTGCCACGCCGACAAGACGGCCATGATCGCGCCGATCGTCGCGCCCCAGATGAGGTAGCGCTCGTGCATCTGCGGCAGCAGCGCGAAGAACAACACCCACGGCGCCGTGACGGCGGCGAGCAACGCCGGGTCGCGTCGACGGGCGTGCCACGCGGCGGCGGCCGTCACCAGCGCCAGCAGCGTGAAGTAACCGGCCCGCAGCGTGGTCTGCAGCGTCCACGGGTTGTCCCGCGAAACCCACGGAAGCCAGAGCAGCGGGTCATAGAGGCGGAAGTCGAAGCGATTCTGCAGGATGGACGAGAGGTTGCTGGTCGGGCCCATCACGGGGCGCTCGTAGTTCCGCGTCGGAAACTCAAAGCCGACGCGATACCACGCGAAACTCCCGTCGTATCGCAGCGCCGCGGCGAACACGCCGACTGCGGCGAAAACCAGTACGGCGGTGGCGATCCGCCTGAACCACGAATCGCGCGTGACGGCAAGGCGCCACGGCTTGGCCGACCGCCCCGCCGCCGCGACGGGTGCGGGCGGTGTCTTGGTATCGGGGCCGGGCCAGCCAGGAGTCAGACTACCGGTCACACCTGTGGGAAAGCGCCCGGGCACCTGATCGGGGCCGCGGCGGGGCAAACGCCCGGGTGGCGCGACGACCGGGATGGGCCTGGCGATCCAGTCGACCGCGGTCATGCCGCCCAGCACGAGCAGCGTCGCGGCTAGCAGGAGCCATTTGACGCCCACCGCGTCCTGGCCCTGATCCATGACCCACGGCCACATGAGCATCGGCAGCACGCCGACCCAGACGAGTTCGATACCGCGGAAGCGGACGCGCGACGCCAGGGCGAGCGTGCCGCCGGCGACGGCCCACGTCCAGACGAGCATGACCGACGACCGTGAAAAGAGCGGCTCGACGCCGGTGGCGTCGGTGACATGGAGCAGAAAAGGCCAGGTGGTCAGCGCCACGCCCAGGCAGAGCCCGGCGGCCCAGCGGAGGGTTGCCCGCGAGGCGATGCCCAGGGCGGCGAGCGGGCCCCGGTGTGGCATGCCGCCGGCCGCCAGCGCCAGCCCGAGGATCACGGGCGATGCGAGAAGGATCTGCCCCTTGAGCATGGCCCCCACGGCGATCAGCATGCCGCTGGTGAGATAGTGGCTGCGCAGCGCCGCGAGCACCGCGAGCATGAAGAACGGGAGCACCCAGACATCCCACTGAGGCCAGCAGTGGGCATTGAGGATGACCGCGGGGTTGAACCAGACGAGCGCCGCCGCGAGCAGCGCTCGGGCGCGGATGCCGGTGAGGGCTTGCCATCCCGCCGAGACGACCCGCCCCCAGCGACCGGACCGACCGTCGGTATCGCGCGGGTTGATCGGACGCGGGCCGAGGTTGCGCGGGTCGAGGCCCGCTGGGGCGCCGCCGGTCGGGATGTTGTCAGCGCGAGCGCCGCCGGTGTGGTCGATGTCGCTGCGGCCGGCGCTGCTGACGCCGCCGGCTTGCCGGGCGACTTCATCGTCGCCTCGCGTGGCGCGGCCGCTGGCGTGGGCGGCAGCATGGGCGGGCATCGATCGGCTGAGCCAGACGAGCACGATGAAGTAAGCCGCCACCGCCGCCACGGCGCACAGCGCGCTGTTGAGGTGGAGCAGCGGGTCGGTCCAGCGGTCGTCGTACTCTCTGGCGCGGGGCTCGACCGCACGGACATGCCACATCCACAGCGTCATGACGCCCAGGCGCAGCGGGGTGTAATCAAGGCTGTAGCGGCCATTGCGGGCGCGCTGCTCGACACGCTCGTATCGCCTGACCCACGCGGCGAACACGGCATCGAGCGGGAGATGCTCGCCCGGGCGCATCCGGGCCGCGTCGCCGCCTTCGCGGGAAGCCAGCCCGGTCGCGGCATCACGTAGGACGGCCGACCCCTGGTTCCACGCGTTGCTGATGTCGTGGCGAAACCGCACGGGCTCGCTGACCTCCCACGCCCAGGCGCGCAGAGACATGCCGGCCCAGAGCATGATCAGGGCGATGATCGCGATCAGCAGTTGCGGCCCGCCGCGTTGCAGAGCCGAGCGGGCGACGGCGGCCGCTCGCGACCGCGGGCCCGAAGCCGATGGTGCGGCCCCGCCGGCGGACGAGATCGACTGATCTCCCGCGCGGCCCACATCAACCGGAGGTGACACCGACGACATTGCCGCCAGTTATACCCGATGCACCGGCGCGATCGGTGTGGGTTCTTGCGGGCGGGGTCGGGTAAGCTTGGGCGGATGTCCCGCAAGCGCCCCCAATCGCCCGGCCCGCCGAAGGGGTCGCCAGGCATGCCGCCTCGCGATGCACCGCAGCGCTTCACCGCGCGCGGCGATACACCGGCTGGCGATACGCCAGACGACGCCACGCCGGGTAGCGCCACCACCGACAGCGCCACGCCAGACACTGACGGCCCGCGCCGCCCGCGGGTTGCGCCTGGTGAGCCGATGGCGGAGGGCGATGCGGCGGATTCGGGAGAGGCCGCGGAGGCGGGTCGGCGAAGCCAGGTGACGGGACAGGGCGCGGCGGGGCAAGGTGTGATGGGTCAAGGTGTGGCGGGGTCCGTGGGTGCAGAGGCGGGTTGGCCGCGGATTGTTTTCCATGCCGACATGGATGCATTTTTTGCGGCGGTCGAGGTGCTCGATCAGCCCGAACTGGCGGGCAAGCCCGTGCTGGTCGGCGGGCGCGGGCCCAGGGGCGTCGTGTCGGCGGCATCGTATGAAGCACGACGCTTCGGGTGTCACTCGGCCATGCCCATGGCGGTCGCGCTGCGCAACTGCCCTCAGGCGATCGTCATGCCCGTGAGGTTTGAGCGGTATCGCGCGGTGTCGCGGCAGGTCTTTGAAATCTTCGAGCGTTACACGCCGACGATTCAGCCGCTGAGCATCGATGAAGCGTTCCTCGATCTGACCGGCACACCCAGCGCACGCCGGGCGGTCGTCGATGTGGCGCGGGAGATCAAGCAGGCAGTCAAGGCCGAGACGGGCTGCGTGGTGTCGATCGGCATCGCGCCCAACAAATTTCTCGCCAAGATCGCCAGCGACCTGCGCAAACCCGACGCGCTGGTCGTGCTGGGGCCGGCGGAGATCGACACGCTGCTGCCCACGCTGCCGATCTCGCGCATCTGGGGCATCGGTCCGCGGACGGCGGCCCGCTTCGACAGCTATGCCATCCGCACGATCGGCGACCTGCGACGATGCAGCCTCGAATGGCTGGCCACACGCTTCGGCAGCGAGGCGGAACGCTATCACCGTCTGGCGCGGGGCATCGACGACCGCCCGGTGACCACCGACCGGGAGGCCAAGAGCATCGGCTCGGAGCGAACATTCTCCCACGACCTGTCCGACCCTGACGACGTCCGCACCGCGCTGCTCCATGAGACCGAGCAGGTGGCGGCCCGGCTGAGGCGGTCACACCTCGTGGCGCGCGGGGTG
>CAZBOE010000042.1:0-8501 GCA_964493365.1 uncultured Tepidisphaeraceae bacterium
ACGACCTCACGACGTCGGCGTACGCGTCGCCGCGCGACGCGGGTCGCGAGACGACGAGCCTCGGAACGGCGCGGCGAATCTCGCCCGCCACCTTCTCGTCGAGTCCCTTGATGAGATCGGCCGTGGCGAGCTTGGCGAGGTCGGGTTGCGCCTCGGCCGCTGGCTTGTCCTTCTCGCCCGACTCGACGTCTGCCTCCGGCTTCGGCTTGTCCTCGCCGGGCTTTGCGGCGTCAGGCGGCGGGGTCTTGTCGCCCTCGGCGCCCTTGTCGATGGCGTCCTGGAAGTCCCTCTCGGCCTTGTCTTCCTCGCCCCTGCCATTGAAGCGGGCCTTGTCGGCGAGAGTCTGGCCCTCCTCGACGCTGACAGTCTGGCGCTTGGGAAGGTCGGCCTCGGAAAGCGGCGCGTCGAATCCGCCGGTCTCGTCCTCGGCGGCGTCGGCGACGGTGGACGCGCTCTTGATCGCCTCGGAGATGACCCTGGCGAACTCCTCGTCGGGCTCGAGGTCTTCGGCGGGCGTCTTGGGGGTGTCGTTCATGGCTCTTGCCTTTCGGTTGCGATGGTGGGGTGACCGCGGCTCAGGTTGCGGTCTTCGGCTTGTGCTTTGCGACGTCGATGATGTTGCCGTGCTTCTTCGAGGTCCTGGCCGGTTTCGCCTTCTGCGGCGCCACGGTCTTCGCCTTCGGCTTCGTTGTCTTGCTCATGTCGTCCTCCTCACTTCGCGGCGGCCTCGCCGTCCGCGCTCTCCTTCAATGCCATGGCGTGCATCGCCATGACGGCGAATTCGACGAGATGCCCGCGGGCGACGTGACGGGCGCGCTGGCTCGCTTGCGGAGCCGTGCGGGGCGGCGTCGAGGGCGCCGAGCATCTGCCCGGCGAGCCGATTGATCGCCTCGCGGAGCCGCTGCTCGTCGTCGGTGTCGCCGCGGCGTGCCGGCAGGATCGCGTGCGGGTCAGTCATCGGCGATCTCCACGCCGTCAAGCGCGACCTCGCCGGCGCCTGCGGTATCAGTCTCGCCAATGCGGTCGATGGGCGGGACGTTGAGCGGATCGGTCTGGGAGAATCGCTTGATTTGTTGGGCGAAGACCTGCTTCGCCTCGCGTTCGGTCGGCTCTGGCTCCGGCCTGACGCCTGCGTCGTATTCGACCAGGTCGTTTCGGGCCATGTACTCGCGCTTGTCGTGGCGCGAGCCGATGATCACAGGATCAGCGCCGACGGTCTGGAAGGCATGGAACGGCGGGGCGATCTGCGGGGTAGCAAGCTCTGGGTTACGCGGTGGATCGGGCTCTCGGCAGTTGTGGGGCCATGGTTGGTCCAGCCGGTGCCAGCCACCACAGAATCGGCAGAGTTGCGAGCGACCGGGCTCGCGTTCGGCGTGGGTGCCGAAGATGGCGGCGAATTCCTGCAGGGTCAGGCCGACGGCCGGCATCAGATCGCTCTCCACTTCATTCTCAGGCCTGCGACCAGCACGGTGTTGCTGCCGGCGACTTCGGACTGCTGGCGGAGCTGCACCGCGCCACCGGGATTCCCGACAGCGACGAGATACTTGCCCCAGAGCGGGAAGTTGGCGCTCGCTAAACCGACGGCGGTCGTGGGTGCCAGCGTCGCGTCATCCGCTCTGGTCTGTGTCGCGAGTACCGCCGTGTTCGAGGACGATGCCAGCGTCATGCCGATAACCGACCCGCTTGGAATGTCCAGCGAGAGGCCGATGCCTGTCGTCGTTGCGTTCGTGCTGAACGCGCCGAAGACCTCGACCTCGTAGGTGGTATCCGCCAAGGCGGTGAAGGACATGCCCGTCACATCGGCGTTCGCCGTCGTGCTGACGGTGTTGTCGGAAACAAGCGAGACATAAGACCATCGCTCCGCCGCTGCACCGTCTTCCACGTTCAGCACGGCGCGTTGAGCCGACTCATCGGCAGCGGTGAGCAAGGCTCGCCCAGCTGCCGTGCTGTCGCTGATCTGGCTGGCTGGATGGCTGTGCGAGAGCGCGGCTTTTCCCGCAAGGAGTGCTGCGGTGGCAGGTTGCACCTCCTCGTCGATCCAGTCGAGGATCTTCACCATCTCGCGCTTGATGTGGTAACCGACGATGTCGCGGATCGTGGGGCGTGGCATGCGTCAGCCCATCTCTTGCCGCGCGATGGCAGCCGCGATGTCGCGGTCGGAGACCGAGAGGAAGCCCTGCCGGTTCAGCGCCTCGCGGGCTGCGTCGATCCTGGCAGCGCCGCGGGCGGTGGCCGGAGCCGCAGCGATGGCATCGGCGACAATGGTGTCGAACAGATCGTCGTCGGGACGGCGCTCGGGCGCGGGCGTCGCGAAGGCGCCGGCCATCGGCTTCTTGGTGGCGGCCTTCACCGCCCACATCGCCGCGCTCTCGATCTCGGTCTGGGCCAGCGCCTTGAGGCGTGCCTTCTCGCCGTGATCGGTCGCGTCGATACCTTCGATGAGGTCAATCAGGTCAGCGGCGGCACGCTTGATGCGGGCGACCAGGTCGTCGCCGGAGGGGTTGAAGTCGATGCCGACGCGGTATTCGCCCTTGGTGGTCATTGGCCGGGTCTCCTCGATGTCACGCGCCTCAACGGCGCGGCTGGGGTTGCTTGTCGGGCCTTGGCGGTTGTGGCGGGTTCTGGTTCTGCGGCTTGGGAGCGGCCATCTCGGCGGCGTCGGCGATCAGGTCAACACCCTTGAGCCTCAGTTCGTGAGCGCGATCCTTCTCGCGCTCGGCGCCGTCCATCTCCTTCAGCATCTTGTCGATGCCGCCCTTGATCTCGGCGACCTGGACCTGCACATCCTTCTGCGGCGGGCCCTGGGGCTCGTCTGGCAGCGCGGCGATCATGGATTCCAGCGTCCGGCTCTTGGGGAAGCCGCGGATGCCGAAGAGAAGGAGTTCCTTGATGGTCTTGAGGTCGAACTGGCCGGTGGCGGTCAGTGGCATGAGCTGGTTCACGAAGGTGGCAAAGGCGGCGAGGAATTCTGTGCGCGCCTCCTTGTCGGCCTGCTCGTCGGCGAGAATGGTCGAGTTGGTCTCGATCGAGATGGTGATCGAGCGGGTGATGTCGTTCCTCAGCCGCGCATGCACCAGTTCCCACGAGGTTTCGGGGATCTTCTCGAACTTCGGTTCCGCCGGCGGCTGCCCGGGGTTGATGGGCTCGCCAGCCTGCGCTGCTGCGGCGGCAGTCTGGTAGAGCTTGGTCTGGGCGGCGAAGATCTCCCGCTGCTGCTCCTGCCGCGCGATCATGGCGGCGCGCTCGGCCTCGGTCATCGGCAGGTCGAGCCCGGTGATGTCGGCGAGCGTCTGGGTGGAGAACTGCTCGGTTCCGATCTCGAGCATGATCCGGAGCGTCGCGAGCGCGAAATGCGCCATGGTGCGCTGGCGGTCCGAGAGCCTGAGCCCGGCGTAACGGCCCTTGATCTGCTGTGCCGTGGCGGTCTCGCTGGGGTCGCCCTGGGCGCGCATGATGTCGGAGACACCGGAGGACTCGAACATCGCGTCCTTGGACTGCTGGCGCAGGAGCACCAAGGCGTTGGCGGCCGAGGCGATGGCGTCGAGCGGCAGCCATTGCACGATGTTGTTGGTTCCTCCCTTCTCCATGAGCGCGAGCCAGTCCTTGACCGCAATCATGCGGTTGGAGCCATCGAGGAGCTTCTTGATTTCGTCGACCATCTGGCCGGGGAAGAGGCCCGACACCGAAATGACGTTGAGGATCGAGCGCAGCTTCTTTGAGGCGATCTCGATTTCCTCGGCGCGCTTCTGGTAAAAGCGCATGTCCGGGCGCGGGAGCGAACTGTCGGACTTGCAGTTGGACAGGAGCGGCGGCGGTGACGGCGTGAAGTCGACGAGGTCAAGGGGATCGGCGATCTTGTCGAGGATCTTCGGGCAGGAGCCCGACCACCAGATCACTTCCCGCTCCTCGCGGTTCCAGATTTCCCACACCTTCGCGGTGTCGAAGGGGCTGGGGGTCAGGGCTCCGGTTTCGTCTTGTGGTGCATCGAGGCCGCCGCGGTTGCGTTCGTCGTCGCCGAGCCCACGCGAGGAGTCGACGAGGCCGCGGGTGTTGTAACTGAAATAGGGGGCGTGGTCCGGGAAGCGCCGCTCGATCGCGGTCCTGGTCATCGGGATCTCGTAGGCCTCCCATGGCGCGGTATCTCGCGAGGTCGACGGCGCGATCAGATAGCGCGCCCATGACACATGCCTGGGGACTGCACGCTCTGGGCGCCGTCCGCTCGCCGGCTTGTAGACGACGCGGACCTGGCCCCGGCCCACGGTCAGCCAGTCGTCGCGGGCGCCCTTCATGGCAGCGTCGAAATCTTCGGTGTCGAGCATGTAGACGGCCAGCCGTTGGGCGCATTCGGCCGCCATCAGCGCGGTCTCGTCGAGATTCTTGCCGTCGCCGTGCCAGCGCCGCCGCACGATCGGCTGCGGCGTCTCGGAATAGACCAGCGGCTTCAGCACCTCGAGGTTGGCGCGGATGAGCGCCGTCTCGTCGTTGATCTGGTCGAGCGTGGTTTTCTCGCCGTCCGAAGATCCGGTGTCCTGATCCGGGCCGAAGGCGGTGCGCTCGGCCGCCAGCGCCTCGTTGCGCCAGCGACGCTCGTGGGTGAGCGCTGCGGCGATCTGTTTGCGCCAGAACACGCTGTTGGCGTCCGGACCCTGACGTTCGGCCTCGTCGTCGGTCTCGGGGGCCTGGCCGGAGAGGTATTGATTGCCTGGCTCGTAGGGAATGACGGACTCACCTGCAAGGGCGGCCGATCCATCGGGCACGATCATGGGCTTTCTCATCGCTCAGCGGTCCTGACGGTCCATTTCCTCGTCATGATCCTGCCATAGATCATCAAGGGTGGCCTCGTGCGGCGAACCTTTGGGTTGAGGCCTCCTCCCCTCGATGATGCGGTCGAGCATGCGACCCATCAGGGTAGCCGCATCGACTGTATCGTCGTGCTTGCCGGCCGGGAATTGCATCAGTTCCTTCTCGAAGGCCTCGACGAGTTGCAGCATGGCTTCGTCGCCCGCGACCGACTCCTTCGTCGGGATGAAGAGTTTGCCCATCGCCGCCATGCCAAGGAGCGACTGGGCCCGCTGTTCCTTGCTCACCGACGAGGTCAGTTGAATGCGGTCGACGTAGACGTGCTCCTGCAGCATCTCGCGGCGCAGGAACGGGCCGACGCCGCGCAGGATCTGTCCCGCCTCCTCGCCCCACCGCAGCGGCTTGAAGGTTTTCACCAGCCGGATGAAGGCGGCGATCCACTTGTCGGATTCGGTGCGCCCGCGCCAGCCGCCGATGAGGTAGAGGTTGAATTCGGGATCAACCGCCCAGACCAGGTGCACGGTCCAGTCCGGATCGCTGGCGCCGGCCTCGGCGGTCACGGCGTAGTCGGATGAGCCGTAGACTTGCTTGTCGACCATGTCGAGGCGGCGCAGATCGAAGCGCTGGATATGCTCCTGGGTGAACATCAGCCCCTCTTCCGGGCTCGGCCGCTGCTGGTAGAGGGCCGACCAGTAGTAGCCGCCGCGCTTGCGGACACCGCCCAACTGGCGCTCGCCGAAGGCCTCGGGCCAGAGCCATTCGCCGGGTTTGCGGCCGAGGGGGTCGTTGTCGTGCTCGGCCACGGCCGGCATCGAGAGCACGAACCACTTCTCGCCGGTGTTGCGGTCCCTGTACCATCCGGTGCGACCGTCGAAGTTCTCCGGCAGGATCCGGCCGGCCGGGTCGTCGTTGTGCCAACGCGTGAAGACGAGGAGTTGCTTGCGCCGACCCTGCAGGCGCGAGACGAAGTCGGTGGTGTAGTTCTCCCAGATTTCGTCGCGCATGTGGGCCGACATGGCAATCTTGCGGCCCTTGACGATGTCGTCCATGAAAAGCCAGTCGGCCGGGTTGCCGTGCTGGTTGCCGGCGGTGCCGCCGAAGCCGTTGTACTCACCGCCCTGCGGCGTGGTCCAGTGCTCGCGGGCCTGGCTGTCCTCGGAAAGCCCGACGTCGTCGAAGGGCCAGGCTGGCGAGCGCAGGAGGTTGCGGACCTTGCGGCCGATCTTGCCGGCGTAATCCTGGGTGTGGACGATCGACATCAGCGCCGTGGTCGGGTGGCGGCCCATCAGCCAGGCGGGGAAGAGGATGGTGGCGCCGATGGTCTTGGCGTGCCTCGGCGGCGCGAAGATCATCGCGCGGTCGACCTTGTCCTCCTCCATCGACTGCAGGAGCCGGGCGACGATGCGGAAATGGCGCGGCGGCAGGAATCCGGTCATCCTCATGTAAAACGCCAGGAAGTTGTCGCGCGCCCGGCGCCGGTCGATCTCGTCCTCGATCGCCAGCTCTTCCTCGAGATCACCGGGCCTCATCGTCATCGGGTGGGCCATCCTTCTTCGGATCCTCGGCCTCGCGGCGGGCGCGCAGCGTCCTGAGCCGCTGCTCCAGCTCGTCGATCCTGGCGTCGCGCAGGCGGTTCGGGTCGGTCAGCGGCGAGGCGGTGCCGTCGCCCTCCGGGTCGGTGTTGCGGTTCTCGAACGTCTCCTGGGTGTTGCGGGCGCTCTTGCCCCAGGTTTCGGGGAAGCGCTTGCGCAGGATCTCGAGGAAGACCGTGGCCTTGAGGTCTGACCAGAGCGCCGGATGCTCGACGATCTGTTGCGCCCGCTCTGACCAGTAGGCGTTGAGGATGTGCCAGGCCTCGCGCACCGCCTGGTCGAATTCCGGGTAGGTGTTGGCCCACTGGAACAGCGTCGACATCGTGATGCCGATCTTGGCGCACCAGGATTCGGGGAACTTTCCCTCCTGCGCCATCAGCCGCACGGTCCAGCAGAACTCGGGATCGTACTTGAGCGCCCGCTGGTCGCCCGGCTGGGCGCAGATCAGCATGATGTTGGCGCGCTTGCGGGTCATCCCGTACACTCCCCGTCATCGGCCTGGCACAGCCCAGCCTCATCACTCAGTATCCAGTCGCCTTGATCTTCCACCAGCCGCCGAAGCGACCTCTTCGAGAACCGCTTGGAGAACCGCGCTGCGGACTGCGGCCGTTCGCCGATCTGCGCAAGAATCCGCGCCGGGACGGGTCGGCCGTATGCCTCACGCACTTTCCGGGCGAACTCCGGCCCTTCTGACGCGACCACGCGCCGAAGCCGCTGCCACGGGGACAGGCTCGGCCAGATCGCCCCGACCCAATCCTCTAGACCTTCCCATAGTGCATGGTGCTGCGGAAAGTCACGGGCAACACCGACCTGCACCCTCTCAGACTTGAGGAAACACTCCAGGCAATTGCCCCACGGGGTCTTTCCGTTCGCGTTGGGTAGTTGCAGGTCGAAGGCATGGCCGCGCCAGAACAAGGCAACCTCCTGCTTTGTGACACCCGCAGTTGCGAGCGGGTGCCAGACCGTCCAGCGATCCCGCTGCGGCTTATTTAGGCGGTCCGGCTCGTCGGCGCGGAACCCGACGCAATTCGTCCAGCGTTCCCAGTTGAGCGAGACGAGGTATCGCTTGGCCGTTAGCACCTTGAGTTCGGTCGTGCAGAAGCGGCTTTGCTGGTTCGGAAGGTAGCGGCGTTTTCGCACCAGTGCCGAGAACGGCTCGCCCCGCCGCGCCGCGCCTTGGTGGCCGATCACCTCGAAGAACGGCGGAACCGGGCGATACTCAAGCCATATGATAGGCACACCCCAACGCCACCCGACCTCGGCGACGAAATTGAGCGTCGCTTCGTGCTCAAAGCCGGTGTTCTGAAAGGTGATCTGCACTCGCGGATCGTGCATCGCGTCAAGCCCGTTTGCCGCGATGATCTGGTGCAGCATGTAACAGCTGGACCTACCGCCGGAAAAGGCGATCTGGACGTTGCCATCGGGCAGGAGGTATGGATTTGCGCTCATATGATACCCCATCCTCCGAATTAAGTCATTGCCCTGATGCCTGCCGCGGTGAGTTGCCAGCCCTTTCCGGGAGCCTCCTCGACCAGCTTGCGGGCGGCGAGGCTGTCGAGTATTTCGCGGGCCGCGGCATCCGAGGAGGACCAGGAGGCGGAGAGCACGTCGCGGATCGCCCGGGTCGCGGAGATGTCGGCAGCTCGGTCGCGAACGGCACGGAGGGCGCGCCAGTCGCGGGACGTGAGGGTGCCGGCGATGATCTCCCTGGGGGTGTAGCCGCCGCTGGCGCGGATGGCGAGGTAGGCCCAGACGTCGGTGATGTAGAGATACTGCCGGTATTGCGTGGTGCGAACGGCGCCGGTCTCGCTGAGCAGCATGACCGTGTCGGCGAGGTCGTTGAGGACGGGGTCTGCGTTGCGGTCGGAGGACAGGTTGCCGGCGTGGTACAGGCATGTGTCGCCGACGCTGGCACGCTTGATCCAGCGGCGGAAGCCGGTCGTGTCGAACACCATGCCCTCCATGATCGTCATGCGTCCGAGGCCTCCCGCGCGGAGCGCGCCTCGTCGGTGAGCTTGGGCTCGAAGCCGACCTCGCGGAGGATTTCCGCCGCACGCTCGGCGCTCATCCTGACCGGAGCGTCCTGCGGCGGCGACGGGAGCCGTCGGT
>CAZBOE010000042.1:8529-9699 GCA_964493365.1 uncultured Tepidisphaeraceae bacterium
CGCGGCGTCCCGGCGCTCGCGCTGCACGATGGCGTAGATGGCGCCGGCATCGGGCTTGTAGAGGGCTCCGCGGGCCGAGCGCGGGCCCGAGCGCTGGTATTCCGCCCATGCCGCGCGGATCTCGGCGTCGTCGTAGGGTTCGAGAACGTCGAGCCAGCCCTCGATCTCGATCGCCTGCACCGCGGGAGGCGTGTCATCGTGGCGCCAGAACTGCGTCAGGATCGCCATGATGCGGACGCCGAGGCGTTCACGTCGTTCCACGCGCCGCAGCGGCGATGACGTCGCGCATGGCGCTTTCTCTGGTCGATGGTCGGTCATGGGCTTGTCCCCCTGCTCTGGCCAGTTGCTTTGGTCCGGTCTTGTAGGTCGCCGCGATGGTCATGGCGCGGTCGAGCGCCTTCGGCCCAGACGGCGGGTCGTGGTGGTTCTTTCGGCTCTGCCTGGCAATCTCGACGATCTCACTGTCGTAGAGGCCGAGCGCGCGCCAGCGGATGCAATGCACGATCGCCCCCGGTGGCATCCAGTACGCCGTCAGCGCGGCGCGGTTCTGCAGCCCGACCGCGGTCAGGACAGCCTCGTAGAGCGCGACGCCGTCGTCGGGAATCGCCACGAGATCGGAGCGCGGCGGTGGGTCGGCCTCGCGCGCAGGCGCGTGATCGGGCGCGCGCGCATTAGGGCTACTACTACTACTCTCTTTATGAGCTTCTGAGCTTGGTTCATCGGTCGTTGAACGGTCGTTGAACGGTCGTTCGTCACGATCATTGATTTTATTGCGTTTTATACCAGACTGGACACCGGCCTTTGAATTGATGGCGTGCTGATTTTTGCGTGCCAGAAGCGTCTTTTCCACGCGCTCATTCCACAGCCCGGCATCGAGGCGCAGGATATTTCCTTCTGCGATCAGTGTCGCCAGCACCTTTCGAAAGCCGGATACTGGCAGCCCGCATGACCTCGCCATGCGCGCATCGGTCATGTCGAGTGCGGTTCCGCGCGCGTACATCTCGTTGAGGAGGACCGTATAGACGCCGATCTCTGCCGCCGTCATGCCGCGAACCCCGCCGAGGAAATCGTCCTGAAACCATGTCGTGTAGGGCAGGATGTACGACGAGAAGTCCGGGCGATAACCCGGATTTACCGTTTTGTCCTGATTGAAGAGTGCCGGTTCCATCT
>CAZBOE010000042.1:9709-11922 GCA_964493365.1 uncultured Tepidisphaeraceae bacterium
CGATGTCGGCGACCCGGGCGAGATCCGGGGCGCTGACGTGGTTCTCCTCGATCCGCGCGGTCAGCTCGGACACGTCCAGCCCGAGCCGGTCGAGAAGGGCGGCCAGTTCCACCTTGTGCTCGCGCTGCCACCAGTAGAGCAGGCCCCTGGGCCCCTCGCGGACGCCGAGCGCGGCGAGAACCTGGCCCAGATCGCCCGGCGGCAGGTGGCGCGGCAGCACCCGGGCCGGCCGCGCGGGCGCGTTCTGCGGGGCGACATTGCTGCGCCAGACGACGAAGCCCGCAGGCGCCGCGAACGGCTCCTCCTCGGGCGCCTGCTCGTCTTCCCCGCCGTCCTCACCGGGCACCATCGCGCCGTCATCGGGGAAGATCAGCCCCTCGGGCACGGTGGCCGGCGGGACGGCGGGCTCCCGTTCCGGCTCGGCTCTGTCGGGCGCCGGTTCGGGAAGCTCATGCGTCACGGGGGCATCCTGCCCCGTATCGCGCGCCTCATCGGGGGCATGTTGCCCCTCTTGCGCCATGTTTATGCGGTAGCAGGTGGGCGAACCGGGGCCGTTTGCCCTGCTTTCAACGGTGATCTCGCCGACCTCCTGCAGCCATGCGAGGCAGCGGCCGACGGTGCGCAGGTCGATCCTGGCCAGTGCCGAGAGGTCTTCGCGCGAGATCGAGACCCGCCCGCAGTGATCGGCGCTGTCGGCCATGGCGAGCAGCACGAGCCGCGCTGCGCCCATCGCCCGCGCATGATCGAAAACCCAGATCGTTGCCCGTCCGCTCATTGCCGCCTCCCGGTGCGTGTCGTGATGCCGTCGGTCGCGCGCTTGAGATGGTCAAGCCGCTCCTGGCCGAGCTTCACGGTGATGTTCTGCACCGTCCGCCAGTGCCGCCCGACCGCGTGCGCGATGAAGCGCAGCGGCGCGCCGTGCTCGACGAAGAGCGATCGGATGATCTCCCGCTCGTCCTCGGTGAGGTAAGGACCGCCGCTCATTCCGTGGCCTCCGAGAATAGCCCGATCTGCAACGGCTCACCGTTCCGAGCGGCGAGGACGCGCCCCATGATCCCAGTGCCAAGAAACAGGTCGTCCAGCGTGTCGCCAGGCTGGTAGTTGAGGCCGTCCAGAACCCACTCGCAGAAGCGCCACGGCTTCGCGCCCGCCAGTCCCTTCCGGAGCGTGATTGGCTCAATGATGTGGTCGCGCCACGTCGGCTCCGAACGGGGGATCGAGCGGCCACCGAAGAAGATGACCGGCTCCCAAGTCCACGCCCGCGTGACTCCTGGCTTGAATGACGCGAACGGCTTGACCCAGATCGCAACCCGAATGTCCTCGGGGCACATCGGCAGGATGGTCCGCAGCGAGGGAACATGCAGGGACAGCGCCCACCCGTCTGCGTACTCATCGCAAAGCCGCTCGATCAGAGCGCGGTGCGTCCCCGGGTCATCCCAGATCATCGCCTCCGGGTGACGGTCAGCGTAAAGTTTCGCCATCCCGAGGTATGGAGGGTCTGCGTAAGCGAACCTCATGCCCACCTCCACGAATGCCGGGTCAGATCACCACGCCCTCGGCCAGCCTTGCAGGTCCGGAGGCTCATTCCCCCGGTCGCCGCGCCGCCGCTCCGGATTCGTGGCGGAACAGGAATGACGAAAACCTCAGATCCCCCGGCTGCGGGTGTTTCAGGCCACCGCCCGCTGGGCCAACTCGCGCGCATCACGCCGCCCCCTGCCTGGCCGTGGCGCGAAACCGCCCCTCGAGACCGTAGACCTCTGCGAGCTGGCCGAGCGTCAGGTGTTCCATCGAAGGCGGTATCTCGGCGAGGCAGCGAATCTCGGCGCCAAGCCCGTTCACGCCCTTGAGGCGTGTCCTGCCCGCCGCCGCCACGGTTGCGGGCTCGATCGCCGTGGTGACGGGCCACCAGCGGCCGTGTTTCAGATGCTCGTAGAACCACATGACATACCTCAGTGCTCGGGACAGACGATGTTGACGGTCCTGCCCTCGGCGTGCAGCGCCTTGATGCGCTCGCGGCGGGCGGTGACCGCGGGGTTCTTCTTCCGCTCACGGGTCTTGAAGAAGGCGGTGCGCTGCTCCTTCCAGCCGTTCGGCTGGCCAAGGTCGATGCCGGAGACGCCCGTCGGGATCTTCCTGACCCGCCCCTCGGCGACGGCCTTGTCGATCGCGGCGCGCCATTCGTCGGGGATCTTACCCATCGCCGGCCCCCGCGA
>CAZBOE010000042.1:11970-26222 GCA_964493365.1 uncultured Tepidisphaeraceae bacterium
GATGGCCGCCTGTTCCGGCGTCAGGCCAAGGCGCTGGCGCGACTCCTCGCGCTGTGCGGCCGCTTCTGAGCGCGGAAGGGACAGGTGAAGGCGGCGCTGGTGGATCATTCTGCTGCCTCTGCAAAGAGTCCGCCCAAGCCAGTCGGTTCGGCGCGCTGGTCCATTGACACAAGCCCAGCCGCCAGGCGCGCCCGGATCAGATCGCAGTATTCCGGGTTGATTTCGATCAAGGTGCAGTCAGCCCCGAATTTGTCTGCTACAAGGCCGGTTGTTCCAGAGCCTCCAAATGGGTCCAGAACGGCGTCGCCGGGGCGCAGCGAGGCGCGAAGGCACCTCGCGACCAATTCCGGCGGGAACGTCGCGAAATGGGCTTCCTTGAAGCCGCGCGTCGGGATTTCCCATACCTGAACCGGGGCAGGCTCGAAGTTGCGTAGATTGCGGCCATTGGCTTGCTGCTCCGCCTTCTCCATCGCGTCCCATCGGTCATTGAAACCAGCGTGGCGGCGGGAGTGTCCGCGCTGCTTGTCGGCGCGACGCGCGCCGCCGACCGCCTTCATGGTGCCGTTTGTCTTTGCCCCTCCATTGGCGCGGTCAGATCCTGCCTGCGCCTCGACATTCTGCGCCAGACGAGAAACGGAAGCCGCCGCAAGACCTTGGCGAACCGCCTCGGCATCGTAAAAGTACCGCGCCGCCTTGGTGAACATGAAGATTTTCTCATGCGCTGTCGCGGGCCGGTCCTTGATCGACTCCGGCTTCGGGTTCGGTTTCGCCCAAATGATTTCGGACCGGACCCACCAGCCCCATTCCTGCATCGCGATGGCGAAGCGGTTCGGGACCATGCACAGGTCTTTTGGCTTCATTGTTCCGCCGGCCACCACTCTGCCCTTGATTGTGGCGCTCCCGCGATGGCCCTTGGTTTGCGCAACTTGATTTCTTTCAGGATCATAGACCGGCCCAACCGTCGAGAACGGCTTGTCGCGGAATGTCCGGTCATCATTGCCAGCCGCCTTGGTATCGGCCGCGCTGCGCCCGTTCGGCGTGGTCGCGTAGCAGTCGCCATAATTGACCCAAAGGACGCCATCGTCTTTCAGGACGCGGTGAACCTCGGCGAAAACCTCGACCATCTTTTCCAGATGCTCGCCAAGCGTCGGCTCAAGGCCGAGTTGCCCTTCGACTCCATAATCGCGCAGCCCCCAATAGGGCGGCGAGGTCACGACACAGCCGAACGACTGATCCGGCAGATCGCGAAGCATCGCGAGAACGTCACCGTTGAGAACAGAGACGGTCATCCCGACACCGCCGCGACAATGACCGCCAGCGCAGCAAGCACTCCGACGGCGATGAAAACGACCGCAGGCGCCCAGATTGCGCCCGTAGAACGATCCAGAGCGCGGCCCGGCCCGACATCGTCGAACTGGTCCACAAGAGGAAGACCGTCGACCTGCTCGAATTGGTGGTGTTCGCTCATGTGGTCATCTCCCCTTCCCGGCCAGTCGTTCAAGCGCGGCACGCTTCAAGTCGATGTCCCGTTGCTCCGTGACGGCGACGCGCTGACCGCGGCGCGTGCGTTCGGCCGCCAAGCCCTTCTCGAACCCGTCGAGTTCCGCCAGCGTGCGGACCGAGGCGAGTTTGCGCTCGAAGTGCGGATCAAGGTCGCTCATGGTCAGACCTCGACAATCTGCACGCCCTGAGCGGCGAGGATCGCGCGCTTCATGACGTAGGTGTCGGTCTTGTGGCCCTTTGCGTCCTCGACCACCTCCGCTCCGGTGCGCTCGTCGCGATAGACGAAATCGGCAACGTAGTGCATCTGCCTCCCGGTCGGCGTGAGGATTGGACCGTCGCGCCCGATGAGCGCGATCTTGACCTGACGGCGCAGGTCGGAAATCTCCGGCGGCTTGGTCTTGAGGAGGAAATTCAGATGCGCCCAGCGCCGCATCTCGCGACGGCTGTCGAACGTCTGCCCGTCCATCTCTGCCCGCTTTGTCCCCTTGATCCGTCCGCTCATGACCTGCCCCCATGTTTCGTGGACCAGCCCGCATGAAAGGGGCCGGTCAGTCTGTTTTCTCGAAGGGTCAGGTCATCCCGAGTGCAGCCTTGTACATCTCAAGCACCGCCTCTTCTTCGGCCAGGTCGTCCTTGTCGCGCTTCCTGAGCGCGACGATCTTGCGGATCACCTTGGTGTCGTAGCCGCGCCCCTTCGCCTCGGCGTAGAACTCCTTCTTGTCCGCCTTGAGATCGGCCTCCTCGGCCTCGATCCGCTCGATCCGCTCGACGATCTGGCGCAATTCGTCGGCGGTGACGTTGTAGGCGGCGTCCCGCGCCGCATCGAAATCGGCGTCGGGCTTCATCCGGTTTTCGCCAGCGCCAGTTTCAGCCTCGGTCCCGGGAATTCGTGTCTGCCCGTCCATGTGCTGCCCCTCCTGTCCGCCCCTGTGCGCCGGGGCCGCGTGAAAATCTTTTCCGGCGCGCGCTCACGCCGCGCCGGCCATGGCGAGCGCCGCGTGGCCCTGCGGCGAGATCGTCACCGTCTTGCTCGTCAGGCACCGCTCGGCGACGGTCAGGAAGCCGCGGGTGATGAGCGTGCTCACCTTGCTGTTGGAATAGGCGAGACCGCCGAGGTCGCAGGCGCGCCCGTAGACGATCGCCATGCTGCCGCCCCTCTCCGCGATGGCGCGCATGAGCGCGAGCCCGTCGCCCTCCACCGGGAGCGCCCCGTCGGTCTTGCCCGTACACATCGCCATCGGCAGCCGCGGGATATGGCCCTGCCGTCCCTCGTGGCGCTTGAGCGCCCGCCCGAAAGCCGCCTCGAACATCGCGCAGTTGTCGAAATGATCCATCTCAGCCCTCGCCCGGAGAAAGGGCGCCGCAGCGATCCGTCGGAACACCGGATCGCCGCGGCGCAGTCTGGACAGGGCCGTCAGGTTCAGGCGGACCCTCGGGGATACGGGGCGTCCTGACTGGCGCCTGCCCCGCGATGGCTGACCTGCGGGCGAGCGAGCATGCCCTCTGGTCGATCCAGCCGGATTGGAATGGATAGGCGGAGCCGAGCATCAGCGCCGCCCCCTGACGATGTTGAGAAGCGTCCGGTCGTCGTCGATCATCGACAGGACGCGGGTGACATAACGGTAGTGCGGCGACGTCGCCTGCCTCAGCCAGTAGCGCACCGTGCGCGAACTGACCTGACGGCGCTCGCGGTTCAGGTGCGCGGCCACCAGCGCCGCCAGCTCGTTTTCCGACCGCGCCTGCGGGAACGCTGTCCACATCGCCGCAACGAACTGTTTCATATCCTCGTCCGCGCTCGGCGCGTTGCGGCAAGGCTTTGCCATCAACTTCACACAGACTGCGTCGAGATCGAAACCGGCGGGAAGGGAGAAATCGGCCATGTCATACCGCCGCCACTTGGGGATTGGAGCCATCGGGCTGGCCGATTGCCTTGTCCGACTTCACCCTGTCGAACGTCGAGAGCGAGTCTTTCACTCGCTGCCATGTCGCAAGATTCGGAGCGACCGCGCCGGACTTCCACCGCGTCCACGTCGAACGATTGATGCTGGCGGCGCGGCAGAGATCATCCGGAGACCAGCCCCTCTTGGCCAGGTCCTCCTCGATCTCGCAGACCTCTTGGGAAATCGACATTCTCGCACCTATCGAAAGCGCATTTTTGCGCAAAATGCACTACTGCGCATCATTGTGCAAGGGCATCAATGCAGATTTCGTTCGGTGCTGGGATGTGCAAAGCTGCGTATATGACCGATTGGGCCCTCGACTATGTACGGCACGTTCTGAAGGAGACAGGTTGGTCGCCGGCAGAATTGGCGCGGCGTGTCGGTGTGTCGCACTCGACCATCAATCGCCCCTTGAACACCCCGGACTGGCCGCACGCCTTGTCGCGCAGAACGCTTGCAGGCATCGCCAAGGCGTCGGGCCTTGATCCAGCGCCATTTGCCGACGCGGCCGGAGACAAGGATTACGCCCTGACCGTATTGCCGGATCGGGTCGCAGACATCAGCGCCGAGATGATCCCGCTCTACGACGTCGCGGCAAGCGCAGGCAGCGGCAGCAACGTCGAATATGAGCCGATCATCGACCAACTCGCATTCCCGCGCGACTATCTGCGCAAGATCACCAAGTCGAACCCGCGCAACCTCGCCATCATCTCGGTCAAGGGCGACAGCATGGAGCCGACGTTGCGGGACGACGACGTGGTGATGCTCGACACGAGCAAGACGAGCCTCGACTACGACGGCATGTTCGTGATCCGCTCCGGCGAGGCGCTTCTCGTCAAGCGCGTCATGCGCTCAACCCGACTCGGCTACATCACCGTGATCTCCGACAACCGCGACATCTATCCGCCACAGGAGCACGTTGCCGACCAGGTGTCTGTTATTGGGAAAGTCCTCTGGTACGGGAGAAGGGTATGAGATCGAGAATCACCGCCGCCTTCGCGCTGACTGTCGCTGGCTGCACCTATGCCAGCACATCGGCGACGCCGGTGGAGATACCTGGCGTCGGCCTTGCTTATCGCTACGAAGGGCGCGCGAACTTCCCCCATCAGATCGCCGAGGCGGATCGGGCGATGGCGGCCCATTGTCAGACCGTAAACGGCGGCCGGCCGGTCATCGTCAGCTTTGCCAAGCGCAACGTGGGCTTCGGCGGCATCGCCAACACCAGTGCCTATGGCACGATGAACGCCAACGTGGCCGGGACACCTGGCGGCGCGGCGATCTCTGGCACCGGCAGCGGCACTGCCCTGACCACCGGATCGGTCATGGCGAACCAGAATCAGGAAGTCCTCTTCCGTTGCGTGAAGTGATCCCGCGGATGAACGACTGAACGTATAGCGTTAAGTCGTGAAATCGGCCCCGCTTCGGCGGGGCTTTTTCTTTTGGCGATTCGCCATCTGGCGTGCATTTCTTTGCACCTGCGCATTTATGCACTTGCGCCACACTGCGCATTCGTGCATACATTGCATCATCAGACGGGAACAGGAAGTCATGCCGATCATCGCAGATGTGGAATCCGACCTGACCGACGCCTGGGTGGAAGTCACGGGGGCGGAGAACGAGTTTGCCTTCGGCCTGTTCGACCTGGACGCCGAGGTGGTCGGCAATGTCGTTGCAGCCGGGGCCGGTGAATACGGCTTTTCGCGCGCAATCGAGTGCGAGGCCCTCCTTGTGGGCGTGCGGATCGAGGACGACAGCGGCGACAGGTTCCTGTCGCGCGCTGAGGCCATTGGCGCGTTCGGAGCCGCGTTTGTGCGGCAGGTCGAGGACATGGAGGCGCGTGACGCCACATCGGGAGGCAGGGAGTGACGAGAATGGGCAATCGCATGATGCATCGCATCACCGACGAGGACGCGGCCCGGATGATCCGCGAGGCCGACGAGCGCGACAATGACGCGCTGCGCAAGAGCGTTGCCCGTTACGACGCGCACATGGACCGCTTGAACGTTCCGAATGCGGATGATGAGCCGCTGTGGGTCTGGGCGTTCGAGAGGGCTGCCGAGGCGCTGTTTCTGGCGACGGTGTTTCTTGCCTGCTTTGTGGTGATGCCGTGAGCCAGATGGATGCCAAGGTGGCGACAATCAACAATGAAGGACAGGATACATGACTGGTTTCACTGACGACTACGACGCCGAAGGCCGCTGGATCGCCTGCACCTGGGGGAGCGATCCGGCGCGTTCGGAGAGCTGGCGCAACGAATACGACGCCGAAGGCCGCCGGATCGCCCGCACCTGGGGGAGCGATCCGGCGCGTCCGGAGAGCTGGAGGAAGAGCAGCGAGTGACGCGCACCATGAAAACCACGCTTGGTCGGACGGACGGGGGTGTCCTTGATGCCGAGGCCGCCCTGCTCGCCAAGCTGCGGCGTGGGGAACACATCACCGCCGCCGATCACATTCCGACCATCGGCACGGTCGAGGAATTGGACGGGTTCAAGCGCGGCCTTTCGGAGGCCGGCCGGCTGACGCCGGAGCTGCTGGTGGCGATCTACCGCCACGAGAAGCGCCTCAGTGCGTAACACGCCGCGCCCGGTCCCTGTCTCCCTGTCGGGGGCGCGGCGCACCTGCCCCGGCGGCACTTCCTCCCTGCCGCCGGGGCCTTTTCGGAAAGGACAGCCATGAAGACGAACCGTGACATTGCCCACGAGGTCATCATGAGGTCGCTCGCCGACTGCGGGCTGACACCGGACGAGGCCGATCAGTGCCTTGCCGACGTGGCGCGGGACTATCGCATCGTGTGCGATGCATGGCGGCAACAGGGCCGCGACACGGCGCTCCAGAAGCCCTATCGTGTTCTGACGAAGCGGGAGGGCGCGGAATGATCCGCCAGCCCTCCTCCTTCGCCAGCCTCTACGCCTGGTGGGCCGACGCGGTCAGGGGCTACGAGCCGGAGCGTCACGAGGGGCTGCCGGAGGCCGGCTACTACCGCATGAAGATGGTCAAGGGCGGGCCGTGGGTCGCCGTCGAGATCGTCTGCGAGCAAGACATCGAAGAGGAGACCGGCGAACTCGCCGCTCCAGAGCGGCTGGTCGCCATCTTCGACGGTCGGCGCCGCGACGCCGCCGCTGTATGGACCTACGTCCAGCCAATCAGCCACGACGAATACCGCGCCCTCGTCGAGCGCGCCCGCACCGATGATCGCATGGCAGCGACCATGGTCCCGGTCGACCTTGCCGGCACACCAACTAGACCGCCGAGGAGGCCCGCATGACGACGACAGAAACTAAGACCCCGCGCGACTTCGGCTGGGTGCTGCTGGAACTTATGGGCCACCGGCAACGCATCGGCCTCGCCCGCGAGGAAGAGATCGCCGGGGGCCTGATGCTGCGGATCGACGTGCCGACCGAGGGCGACAGGTACGCCACCGAATACTACGGCGCGTCCTCGATCTACGCCCTACGCCCGGTCTCCGAGGAGGTCGCGCGGGATCACTACGCCGCCCGCGATCCGCGCCCGATGCGACCGCTTGAATACCGCGCGCGCCCGCAGATCGAGCACGACGACGAGGACGCCGACTTCGGTGATGTCGAAATAGGAAAGCCGCGATGAACAGCCCCGTGAAACCGTCCGACGTGAAGGCGCGCGACGACGCTCCGCCGCCCCGCGGGCACAACAACCCCCCGCCCTACGATCCCGAGGCCTTCGCCGCGCTCGTGCGCGCTGCCCAGGACTATGCCGACGCCGGCGGCGAATGGCTTGATCTCATGACGATCGAGACCGAGGAGCAGGCGCAGTATCTCGTCGATTTCATTGGGGGGGCGCGGGCGAAGCTGAAGGATGTCGAGGCGTGGCGCGTCGATGCGAAGCGCCCGCACGACGATGCCGCCAAGGCAGTGCAGACCGCCGCTGCGCGGCCCAAGGGCATCCTTGATGCCTCGATCAAGAAGGCGCTCGACCTGCTCACGCCCTACCAGATGCGCAAGAAGCGCGAGGCCGAGGAAGAGGCCCGCAGGCGCGAGGAAGAAGCGCGCCGCCAGCGCGAGGAGGCCGACCGGCTCGTCGCCCAGGCGGCCGCCCGCAACGACATCGCTGGCGAGGTCGAGGCGGAGCGCCTGAAGACCGAAGCCGAGAAGATGGAGAAGGCCGCCCAGCGCCCCGTTACCGGCGCGGTCGGCTCCGCCACCGGCGGCGCCCGTACTGTCGGCCTCGTCACTGTGAGGTTGGCCATCATCGACAACCCGGTGCAGGTCTTCATGTTCTTCCGCGACCGGCCCGAGGTTCTGGACGTCCTGCAGCGTCTCGCCAACGGCTACGTCCGTGCGGCCGCCTTCGACGGCAAACCCATCCCCGGAACCCACATCGTCACAGAGGAGCGTGCCAGATGAGCACCGCCATGATTTCCAAGACCCCCCTGCGCCAGGTCAATAATGTTCGCGAACTGCTTGTGAACGAGAACGCTCGCAACCAGCTCGCCAGCGTGGCCGCAAGCCACATGAACCCCGAAAGGCTGATGCGCGTCGTCGCCAACGCGATCCGCACGACGCCGAAGTTGCAGGAGGCCGAACCTCTGTCGATGCTCGGCGCGCTGATGCAATGCGCGGCTTTGAATCTTGAGCCAAATACCGTCCTCGGCCATGCCTACCTCGTCCCTTTCCGCAACACCAAGAAGGGCATCACCGAGGTCCAACTGATCTGTGGCTACAAGGGCTTCGCTGATCTGGCGCGCCGGTCCGGTCAGGTCGTCTCGCTGCATGCCGACGTCGTCTACTCCGACGATGCGCTCTGGTCGTTCGAGTACGGCTCCAACATGCACCTGCGCCACCAGCCCGGGCCGCGCAAGGGCGTCAAGCTCGGCGCCTACTGCCATGTCACGCTCAAGGACGGTCAGGCTTTCGTCTTCCTTCCGGCCGAGGAGATCATCGGCATTCGCGACCGCTCGCAGGGCTGGATTTCTGCCAAGCGCTTCAACAAGACCGACGACAGTCCGTGGGTCACGCACGAAGACCGCATGTGGGCAAAGACTGCGGTCCGGGCGCTGGCCAACCGCGGCGAGTTGCCGATGTCGATCGAGTTCATGACCGCGATGGAGGTCGACGACACCCGCGTCGACTACGCCGCCTACGCCATGAACCCCGAGGACGGCGCGGTGATCGAGGGTGATGCCGACGAAGTCGACGCGGGCGCGAAGCAGGTTGAGCCTGGCTACGACATCGACGCGCGGCCCGAGGAGAGGGGCAGCGAAAAAGCGCGCGAGACGAAGGCGGCGGCGAAGCACAAGGCAGAGGAGAGATCGGACAAGCCTGCCGCCGCCGACGTCGACCGCAAGCCGCTCGAAGCCTTGCGCGACCAGATCATCAACGACCTCAACGACACCGGCATGGTCGACGCCTGCCGCGACTTCCACACCACGCAGGGCAACCTGCAGCGCCTCAAGGACGGTGCCCCCGACCTCTTCGACGAGATCGAGGCCGCCTTCGCCGAGGCGTCGAGCGCGGACGCGGCCTGATGTCGGGCCGCTGGGTGGATGTCGAGATGGTCTTCCGCGGTGCCGGTGTAAAGTCGGCGACGTTCGTCGACGCGGATGATCGCTCCCATTACCTGCCGCTATCCAAGATCGAATTCGACGCCGACGCCATCAACGCGGCGGTGGCCGCGCTCTACAAGATGGAGGCAGCCGATGAAACCGCGTGACGGCGAGAAGATCGGTGGCGGCTTCTTCGTGTTTCGCCGCGGCAAGCGGACGGGGCGCGTCGCCTGCGGCGCCCTGCCATTCAGCCTTTATCGGAGCGACTGATGACCCACCCGCGCCCATTTACCCCTGACAGCCTGGCCGAACGCTGGGGATGCTCGGGCGAGACCGTCCGCCAGCTGGTCAAGTCCGGGCGCTTGCCGGGTTTCCGCGTCGGCCGCATGATCCGGATCACGGCACAGGCGGTGGAGGATTACGAATGCCAGAGATCAGCATCGGACGGCTCAGGGGCGGCTTCTGCGTCTACTGGACCGGCGACGATGGACGCCGGCGGCGCCATCAGCTTGCGGCACGCGACCGAAAGGCCGCCGAGGCCGAGGCCCTCGATGTCTACCGCCGCCACACATGGCGACCGGCTGGAGGAACCGTGGCCGACATCTGGCAGGCCTACCGCGCCGACCTCGGCGCCCGGCCGGCGGGGGTGACCATGGCGCACACCGGCAAGGCGATCCTGCCCTTCTTCGGCCACTACCGGCCCGACCAGATCACCCGCGACCTGTGCCGCGCCTACGACCGCCACCGGCGGAATGCGGGACGCAGCCAGGGAACGGTCCACACCGAGCTGGGTCACCTGCGCAGCGCGCTGGTGTTCGCGCTCGGCCCGAAGGCGCCGCGCATCTGGCGCCCGAACAAGCCCGACAGCAACGTGCGCGTGCTGACGGCGGCCGAGGCCCGGCGCGTCATCGACGCCTGCGAGGCGCCGCACATACGACTGGCGGTGGTGCTTCTTCTGGGCACCGCCGGCCGGGCCGGGGCAATCCTCGACCTGACATGGGACCGGATCGACTTCGACCGCGGCATCATCAACCTGCGGCTGTCGGACAGCGTGACCCGAAAGGGCCGCGCGGTCGTCCCGATGAACGCCATGACCCGCGCGGCGCTGGCCGCCGCCGCGCCCGCCGCGCTGACCGACCACGTCATCGAATGGGCGGGCGGGCCGGTCCGGTCGATCCGCAAGGGCGTGAAGGCCGCACTCGCCCGCGCGGGCCTGCCGCGCGTGCGCATCCACGACTTCCGGCACACGGCGGCCGTGACCATGCTGGGCGAGGGTGTCGCCATCGAGAAGGTCGCGCAGGTGCTCGGGCACTCGAACCTGGCCACGACCTATCGCGTCTATGGCCGATTCCTGCCGGGCCACATGCAGGACGCCGTGAACGTCCTGGACTTCGCCAGCCTTCGCTCGACCGGCTCCTAGGTTCACCGAACCGGACGCCACTTCGCAACATGAGATTTCTAGGTGATAAAGTGACGGAATATCAATCGGATAGGTGGTGGGCGATGAGGGATTCGAACCCCCGACATCTTCGATGTGAACGAAGCGACGATTGGCCAAGCCATTGGCGTTGTGCCAATGGAACGCTTTTTACGCGCGCCGCTGGCCCCGAAAATCACATGATCGCCGGTTCACGCAGGTTCAATGAACTTAGGAATGCTTCGCACTCCCGCTGGATGACCCAAGGAGGCTGGGCATGAACCTGATCCGCCCACAGGAAATCTCGGTCACCGCTTCGGTGATCGAAGACGATATCCGCGAGCGCATCGCGATCGAGGTTCTGGAACAGATCGGCGGCCTCGGGCCGGATGGCAAGCCGCTGCCCGGCATCTGCTGGTCCGTGCTGCGCGGCGATGGCCTGCGCGGCGGCTACACGGTGCGGATAAGCGGCCCGGCCCCGGCCCGCATCGCCCTGCCGCCCGTCCCAGAGGGGATCGACCGATGAGGCGTGTTGTTCTGTGCATGATGGCCTCGGTCGGCCTTGTTGGCGCGGCCGGCGGGGCCACACTGACCGCGATGTTCGCCGTCTATGTCGGTCCGGCCGCCGTGGTCGCCCTTGGTGTGGCGGTCCTCCTGATCGCCGCTGCCCTGTATCTGTTGGAGGTCATTCCATGATCCGCATCTTCGAGGCCCTGCTTGGCGGGCTTGTCGTTGCCTCGCTTCTTGCTGCCAGCATCGCCGTCTGGTGGGTGGCGTGGATGATTGGCGGGTGGGCCGTGGCGGAGCTGGCGGCCGCCTCGGTCACGGTCGCGGTGGCGCTCTGGATGGATGGAGGTGAGTGATGACCATGACCTACGCCGACTGCGCCGCCGCCGGGATGACGCAAGCCGAGACCGCGCGCGCCATGGGTGTAACCAAACAGGCGGTCAGCCTTGCCGCCCGAAGGCTTGGCCTGGTCTTTGCAGAATGGGGCGGACATACGCCCGAGGCCATCGAGAAGATCCGCGCGGCCAAGCTGGGCAAGAAGCGCAGCCCCGAGACCATCGAGAAGATCCGCGCGGCCAATCTTGGCAAGAAGCACAGCCCAGAGTCCATCGAGAAGATGCGCGCGGCCAAGCTGGGGCCACTGGTTGCCCTGACGGAGGCCGAGATGCGCGGCTACACCAATTTGAGAAAGTGCGGCTACACCCGCGCCGAGGCGTTGGCCGCCATGGGCAGGATGGATCTGATCGGAGGCGACGCATGACCGACAGCATCCTGTCCGCCCTGCGAGGTCGTGACCGGCGTGCCGCCCTGGACGCCGCCGCCGAGGTGATGCGCGCGCCATGGGCCTACGACGACGCGACCGCCGCCGAGGCCCGCCACGTGATCGGCCGCAGCACCGACACCAAGCTGCACGATCTGGCCTGGCTGGATGCGATCCGTCGGCATGGCGAGCCGGGCGTGCACGTGCGCTTCCGCGTCATCGCTGCAGCCGTAGTGGCACTGGTGGCGCTGGCCGGTGTTCTGGCTATGAGGGGGGTGTGATGACCCGCGCAGAAATCCGCATCGCCGCGGCCCGGCGCCGCGCAAAGGCGGCTGAGGCCGCGCTTTCCAAGGCCTTTGAGCGCCAGCGCGCCGAGCGCGAGGCGCTGACGAGGAAGCAGTTACCGCAGCTCTGGAAGGCCGAACGGAAGGTGCGGGAGGCCCGCATTGCCGTCGCCATCGCTGAATTGGCGGCGCATGGGATCACGCCGATGAAGACGATCATCCTGTGGCACCCGAAGGGCTACACCGCGCCGTCAGCGCAGCACCGATATGTCGTGAAGGTGACGCGGGAAGGCTGGAAGGAGCTTCTTCCGGTGGGGAAGAAAGGCGCGATCCTCGCGGGTCGCAATCCGCAGAGAGGTCCGTATTCGAGCGACTGGCGCAAGGTCGTGGTCACGGATCAGGAGATCAACGAGTGACGCAGCGCAATGAATTGCAAGCCATCATGGACACGCCCGGGTTCGGAACTGGCCGAGCTTATCGTGACCGGAAAGCCCAGGAAGCAGAGGCGTTGGCGCTGCTGCCAGATCCCGCGTGGATGGCGCCGGTTCTGGCAACGCCCGATCCTGGCGCTGGATGGCTCGTTTGTTCCTTCGGCAATTCGGCGGATGACGGACTCGACTGGCATGTGGTGACAGATCAGACCCGCGCGTCCACAATGGTTGACCTTGAGTTTCCGGAGGACGCCAAGATGGACGCGCTTCGCGTGGCGGCTGTGCTCAACGCCTTTCGTCTTGGGCGCCTTGTCGTTCGGGACGACGACTGACGCACCCTCACCACCCGCAGACCTTCGCGCCGGTCTCGTTGTGGATCAGGATTTGCCGGGCCGTGCCATCGGTCAGACGATCCTCGACGCTTGGCCGGATCGGCCGCGTCCATGAGCACGGATCAGCGGTCACGCAGCCACTTGTCGAGGCGATCACGCACGCCAGCGTCACCCAGATTGCCCACTTCATCGCGCACCTCCAATGCCATGTCCTTGGCCCTGCTCTCGGCCTCGGCGGCCTTGCGGCGCGCCTGCGCCCGCCCTTGCAGGATGCCCGCCGCCCAGATCGCCGCCCCGCCCGCGACGGCCGCCAGCGCCTTGCCGATCCATGACCCGGCCAGCCACGCGAAAAGGGTGGCGATCATGCGCCCGGCTCCTTTTGCTTGACGAGACGCCCGGCAATCCCGGCCAGCGCGACGGCCGTGATGATCCAGGGGCGGATCGCGTCCGGGATCAGCGCGTGCGTCTCGGGCGGCAGCTCGGCCCAGACCAGTGGCAGGGCGGCCAGAACGCCAAGCGCCCAGACCGAGAACCAGCGCCACGCCTGTTTTGCATCGTCCACCAGCTTCATGTCATCCTCCAAACAGGTGCTTCATCCACGCCTCAAGCGACCCGAACCACGCCGCGATCCCGGCCACCAGTGCGGCCAGCGCGGCGGCGATCCCCACGGCGGGCGATGGCAGGGGCAGGCGTTCTTTCGGGGCGGTTTCGGGCCACCGGATCGCCGCCACGGCCGTCATGAATGGCTCGACCGGCGTCAGCGCCGAATTGAGACCGTCCCCGGCGTAGAAGCTGCGCCCCTTGTTCGGGCCGCTCACCAAGGGCAGCGAGGCCCATTCCTTCGCCAAATCGTTGCAGAAAGCCTCGACCGACTTTCGGCCCGCCACATAGTCGTCCAACCCCCGGCCTCGCATCAGGTGGACGGCAAGCCGATCTTGAAGGTCAGCGTCAAGGACGGCCGTGTCCGGGATGCCCTCTGCCCTCGCCGCAGCGGCCAGCGTCTTGCTGATGAACTGATAGGCTCCCGCTGCGGTTGAGGCATAGCCCTTCCGCCGGATGCCGGACTGCCACGCCTTGACCTCGCCGACCGTCATCTGCGTCAAGGGCCGCTTCGGTCGATCCTTCGCAGCGATCCCGGCCCAGACAATGTTGTAGTCGCCGCGCGCCTCGAGCTTGCGGATGAGCGCGAGAATGGGGCCGAGGTTCATTCACGCGCCCCCGCCACCAGCCGGCGCAACAGGTCGTTGGTGGCCCGTTGCTCGGCCCGGATTTCCCCAAGCGCCTCGCCCAGCGCGTCGAGCTGCGCCCCGGTGCGGCTGGACGAGCTTTCCAGAGCGCGGACCCGGCTTTCAAGGCCGCCGTTTTCCGTCCGCCGCTCGGAAATCGCGGACGTCAGCCCCTGCACGTCCGACTGCAGCCGCGTGATGGTCGCGCCTCCCCACCAGACGCTCGACACGAGCGCCATGAGGATGGTCCACGCCAGGCCCTTGTTGAGGGTGATCCCCCGGTCGCTGTTTTCAATCATGGTCAATTCACCATCCCCTCATGCCAGAACTCCCG
>CAZBOE010000043.1:0-2404 GCA_964493365.1 uncultured Tepidisphaeraceae bacterium
ACCTTGAGTTCGACATCCTGCGGGGAGGAGATCGGCTTATTGAAACCGAGCGACACCTTGAGCGTCGAACCGGCGACCGCCGACGCGGGTGACAGGCTCAGGTCATACTGGCTCGACGACGTCGAACCGGCCGCATAGGCCGGCGGCTCGACCGTTGCCGTCACGGTGCGCAGCGCCAGGCGGGGAACGACGGTCACCGGCACAACCGTGACCTCGTCGTCGCCGGCCTTGATCCGGATGGTCAGCGACGACTCGGTCCGCTCGCCCAGCAGGCGCGCGTCGATCGAGGCGGTGTAGGTGCCGTCTTCGTTGCGCTGCATCAGTTCCTGTTGCAGCGGGCCGTCGTCGAACTGATAGACCACCGTCGCTTTGAGACTGGTTCGATCGCCCTTGGCGAGCTTGATCTGCACCGGAATGCGTTCACCCGCCGGCACACGGACCGGCGTCCGGCCGACCATTTCGATCTGCTGCCGCTTGGGCCAGGGGTTGTCGCCGAAGGGGGTCACGAGCCGAGCGGCCGCCACCTGGAGGTAGAGCGGCCCGACCAACAGCGCCAGCAACACGACCAGCGCCATGGCACCCAGGCCTGCGCCGACCGCCTGATAAGCCGGCTTGGGATTGATCGCCGACGACAGGTTGAGCGCCGACGCCATCTCGCTGGCCTGCTCGGTGACGCGCTGCTTCATGGCAGGCGAGCCCGGCACGGCCGACGCGTCGCCGGCAAACGCAACGGCCGACCGGAGCCGGTCATCGAACTGCGGGAAGGCCCCTTCGAGCCGACCGGCCACGTCGGAGAGCGACATCCGCTTCGAGAGCGGCCTGACAAGGTATTGATAACCCGCGTAGCCGATCCCCGCGATGCCCGCGACGATCAGCAGCGTGCGCGGCACCGACGGGAGGTTGAGCAGGTAGTCGAGCAGCACCACACCCAGAAGCGCCGCCACCAGCGTGACCAGCACCACGCCCAGCCCGAAGACCACGCTGAGCATGCGAAGTTTTCGCCGAACTCCCTGCAGGGCATCAAACAGCACCGGGGGCATACAACCTTCTTTCTCTCGCTTACCTTGCCTTGTTCGCATCGGTCACGCGGCCAACCGCACTGCCCATCACCGCCGCTCGACGAGCCGTCGCACGGCAAACCAACACGCCAGACCCTCCCCCGACGCATCATCCCCACGGTTTGACTCGCCGGGGTGCCCAAAGTTTCACAGAAACCTCGGCCCGCCGTCTCCGTGGTTGCCCGGAGGGGCCTTCGGGGGCCTCGACGCTTCATCCGCTGCGGGCGGATGTGACGCCGGGCCGACCGGCGGCTTGGCGCTAACTACACCATCCCCCATAGCTTACGCATGATCCACTCGGCCGTGATCAGGAGGACAAACAGCGCCATCGCCAGCGGCGCATCCCAAAGCGGGTGAGACGCCTCGACGGGGATGATCCGGGCGGCGCTGGGCAGCAGTTGCGGCAGCCTCGACCGGGCCTCACTAAGCGGCACCACCTGTCCCAGTGTTTCGGTGGCGAGCCGTGTCAGCAGCGTGCGGTCGATCTCGGGCTGAACCAGCTCAAGCCGCGGCGAGATCACCTCATAGGTCAGCTTCGCCTGCTCGGTGCCGACGGTGAGCGAGGGCAGACGCACCTCGAATCGGCCGATGCCGTCGGTGGCCCATGCACCAGTGTAGGCTTCGCCGGCGCCTTCCTGCCTGACCAGCGGTTGACGAGAGACGACACGACCGGCCGAATCGACCACATCGACCTGAACCTGCCCGGGCAGTTGCTCGAGCATCGCCGGGTCGAGCACCTTGAGCCTCACACGCACCTGCTCGGCGCCCAGTTCATACACCGGCCGGGCCGACACAAATGTGAACTTCCGCTGCCCCAGCTTCCGCGATCGGGCGAGGTATCGCACCTGCTGAATCCAGTAGGTGTCGAAGACCGTTTCCTGGTCATAGAAGCGCCAGCGCCACGAATCGTCGATAGCCGAGAAGAGCGTCCGGCCGGCGCCGTATCGCCCGGTGACGAGGATCGGCGCCTTGCGGTTGTCGGGCCCCACATCGGTCGGATGCTCGGCGAGCACCTCCGCGGTCGGCTTGGCGACCACGCCCCGGCAATACCAGAAGAGCTCCTTGAGCTGGTCCCGAATGTGACGGTCGTTGCGCTCGCGATCTTCGAAGAACCGGAAGATGTTCGAGTTCCTGCCCTCGGGGGTCAGCACGGGCCTGAACCCGACGGGGATGTAGTTGTCGCCCGTTCCGTCGCCCGCGACGCGCGACACGTCGACCGGCAGCACGTTTTCGATCGGGGTGCCGCGGTAAGCCTGCGGCGAGAACTGCGCGCCGGCGATCATGCCAAACCCGCCGCCGCGGTTGGCGACGAAATCGGCGATGAGCGACAACTGCGAGTCGCTGAA
>CAZBOE010000043.1:2414-9453 GCA_964493365.1 uncultured Tepidisphaeraceae bacterium
GCGCGCGACGTCCGCGGGATCGACGTCGCCCAGCAGGACGACGTCATACTTGATCAGGGTCTCGATGCTCTCGGGGAAGCTGATCAGCGGGCCCAGAAACTCCCCGTCGGCCTTGTCGGCTTCCTGGGGGTAGCTGGAATCCGAACTGGTCAGCAGCGTCGACACCTGGATGCTCTGATCGCGGATCAGTTCCGTCTTGACATAGCGGTATTCCCACCGCGGATAGCCGTCGATCAACAGCACGCGGATCTGCGAGTCGAGCACGGAGATCTGGGCGACCCGCGAGTTGTCATCGACGTCGAGTTCGCCGTTCTCGGGCCTCACTTCGACGACGATGTCCAGATCGCCCGGCTCGTCGGGCTTGAAGAGCACTTCTTCTTCCTGATCGCCGCTGCCGGTGAGGATGACGCGCTTCTCGGCGGGGTTGCCGTCAGGGGCCTTGAGGGGCTCGCCCGTCGCCTTGTTGACGAGCCGGAGCACGACCGGGTGCCCGGGCTCAAACCCGCCCGAGCGGAGCGACACGCGCACCGCGACGAGGTCTTCCTTGTATGCCGATTCCTGGAGCGCCACCGCCTCGACCGCGAGGTTGCGCGGGGCGTTGTCGGAGCCGACCGCGACGGGAACGATCTTGACGCCGTAATCGCGGAGCGCCGCGAGCATTTCACCGGTCGGCCGCGTGGGCGTTTCCCGCCCGTCGGTGACGACCACCACGCCCGCCACGCGCTGCCCGGCCAGGTCATCGAGCACCGAGCGAACCGACCGCAGCACCTGGGTCGATTGCCCTTCCGGCGTCAGCGCCGACAGCGCCGCGGGGACAGGAGACTGCGTCAGGTCAACCTGCCTGGTTTCGCTGTCGCGCATCACCGTACCCAGCGGCTGGGCATCGGCGCCAAAGCGATAGACGCGGACGAGGTGGGTTTTAGCCAGTTCGCGAAGCATGGCCGCCTCGCCGTCGGCCAGCAGCGACACCACCGCATCGAGGCGGGTCGGGGCCGAAGGGTCATCGGGGCGGGCGTCGCGGATGCGCATCGACGCCGAGTCATCGACCAGCACCGCCAGCACCGACGGCTCGGTCCGGCTCTGGGTCAGCTTGACGACCGGCAGGTTGAGCAGCGTGAGCACCAGCGCGAACAGCGCCAGCCGCAGCCCGCCGAGCACCAGCCGCCTCCGCTGCGAGCGGGTGTCGCGGCGGTAGACGTACCAGATGACCAGGACGGCCGCGACCGAGAGCGCGACGTTCCAGGTCACGGCGCCCAACTGGTCCTGCAGCGGCCAGCGGGGGTTGAACTGGATCGACAGTTCGCCCTCACGCGAGAGGAACCCGCGTCCGAGCCCGAGCAGCATTTCGATCAGTCGATCCATGAAAACAATCCTGTCACACGTCTACAACATCCAAACCCACTCACCACCACCGACCGTGCTGCCGGGCGACCTTCATCCGACCCGGTGATGCCCGAATCGCATGGCCAGGAAACACTCAAACCCGACAAGCATCAGCACCGCGAGCATCACGGTCCAGCCGAAATCACTGAGCCTTGAATCATCGACCGCTGCCAGGGCAAGGGTGTCGCCTTCGACGGTCATCGGCACGTCGCCCAGGAACGACGCCACCGCCGCGGCGTCAACCGACCGCACATCGGCCTCGTCCGCCGGCGGCGACACCGACACGGGATAGCGCTCGGTTCCGTTGATCAGTTCATAGAGGCCCGCGCGGGTCAGCGGGGTCGAGCGATAGACCGATTCGCCCGCTTCGTTTTGGACCAGCGTCATCGGGATCGGCTTCCGCTGGGGGTCGTTGAGCGCCGGCGCGCCGGCCAGCTTGATCGACGACGGCACCTCGAGCCACTGACCGACTTCGAGGTTGAGCCAGGCGGTGCTCGAGGTCACCGCGTTGACCGTGATCGCCCGGGCCAGGGTGACGATGGCCGGGTTGTAGAGCATCGTGTTCCAGATGGTGTCGCCGTCATCGCCGACGGCGGTGGTCAGCAGCACGACGCTGCCCCGCCCCAGTCGATGCAGCGTGATGGCCGGGTCGGCAGCGCCCCCGCCGACCGCCTGCGCCGAGGTGTAGCTGAGCACGCGCTCGACCTCGTCGCCGCGCGGCTCGACCTGGATATATCGCCACACGCGGATCGCATCCAGGCCCGAGGTTGCCTCGCCGCGGAACGGTCGAAGCAGCCCGTCTGCGGTGCGGAAATCGATCGCGAAGCGGGCCCCTTCCTGAGTCGCCAGATCGAACACCACCGGCTTGACCAGCGGCCCGGGGAGCAGGCCCTTGGGCAGCAGCTGGCTGTTGTAGTTGTCGAGGCTGACCGCATCGCTCATGGTGAAGACCAGCGTGCCGCCGTCGCGGACGAATTTCTCGAGCTGGTCTGCCACGCCCGGCGCGATCGAGCCGACCCCGGCGAGCACGACGACCCGGAACTCGCTGAGCACGCGGGTCGGCAGGTCGAGGTCGGAGATGCGCGTGGGCGAGACGATCGTGAGCGGTGCGGGGGCTGTTCCGCCTTCGCCCACTGCGGTTGTCGGCCGCGGCGCGAGCGCGGGCACGAGATACGCCGCCGAGCTCTTCATGTCGTCGCCCATGCCGCGGTTGCCTTCGACGATCAGCACCGGGATCTGATCGACGACATCGAACACGTGAGAGCGTGTGTCGTCCAGGGGCAGGCGGCTGTCGCCCGCGACGGTGGCCGACACGACGCGGTATCCGGGCGCGATGGGCGTGGTCATGACCGCATCGGGGGTGTCGGTTGACGGTCGAAGCTGAGGCGTCGGACCGGCCGGCTGGTCATCGATGCGCCAGCGGAGTGTCACCTCGGGCGTCTGGCCGAAGCCCGCGACCGAAGCCGAAAACTCCTGCGCCTGGCGCGACGTGGGCAGCGGGCTGCCCGAGCCGATCCGCGTCACGGCAAAGTTGGTCTGACCCGCCGAATCGGCGCCGCTGCCGCGCGGCGCGCCCAGGTTGTAGAAGGTGATGCGATAGGCGTCGGCCGCCTCGCGGGCGTTTTGCTTGAGCGCCTCGGAGAATGGTCCGTCGAGCGCGCCACGGGTGGCGTCGGTCAGCAGGACGAGCCTTCGGTTGGGCTGCGTGGTGGCGCGGGCGATGTCGTTGGCGCGCTCGAGCGCGCCGGCCAGGTCGGTCGCGGCGTCGGTCAGCGCCAGCCGGTCAACGGCAGCCATGGCCGCGGTGAGGTCATACCCCGGCTCGAATACCACGCGGGACGGCGCCGAGGCCGTCACGATCGCCACCGCTTCGCCCGACCCGACGCGGTCGATCAGCGACTTGGCCAGGTTGCGGGCGTGTTCGAAGTGGTTGCGGGCGCCCGACCGCATGTACTGGTAGCCCATCGAATAGCTGTCGTCGATCACGATGACAGTCAGCCCGCTCGTGCCGGCGATCGTGCCCGCCAGCCCGCTGTCGGCGCAGCCCAGCGGCCTGGCCAGCGCCAAACCCAGCAGGCCCAGCAGAAGGCACCGTGTCGCCAGCAGAAGCCACTGCTCAAACTTGAGCCGCCGCTGGTTCTTTTTCATGGCGGCCAGCAGGAAGTTCATCGCCGCCCAGGTGACGGTCTTGAACCGCCTGCGGTTGAGAATGTGGATGATGATCGGAATCGCAGCCAGCACCGCCCCGGCCGCCAGAAACCCCGGCGTCACCAGGCCCACCGCCACGATATTGAAGCTATCGATGCTCATCATCTGCTGCACCATCACATCATCCGCTGCACCATCACATCATCTGCTGCCACACCAACCCGCGCGACGTCCGCCGCTTTCACTTGCACCGCTGCCGCTTACTTCATCGACGCCAGCCGGTTTGCCAGGAACTGGCTGAGCGCCACGTCGAGCGGCTCGCCGCTGCTGATCCGCGTGAAGTCGATATTGAGACCGCGGCACTGCTTCTTCAGCTGGGTCGTGAAGAGCTCGAGCTGTTCGAGGTAGCCGTCACGCAGGCTCTGGGGCTCGGTGAGGAGCTGACCCGCCTCCTCGAGGCCCTTGAAGAGCGTCACATCTTCGAACGGAAACTCGATCTCCGAAGGGTCCATCACCTGCATCGCGATCAGCTCGTGTTTCTTGTATCGCAGGTGGCGCAGGCCCTTCTTGATCGACTCGATGTCGTCAAAAAAGTCCGACAGAATCACGATCACGCTGCGGTGGTTGAGCTTCTCGGCCAGCTGATCGAGGATCCGGCCCATGCTCGTCTTGTTCCACCGCGGAACGCCCTGCAGCTCGTTGACCACCAGCTTCCACTGGCTGGGGCTGTTGCTCGCCTTGAAGTACCGCGACAGCGCCTGGTCGAAGATCGCCAGCCCGACCGAGTCCTGCTGCTGCACCGCCATATAGGCCAGGCTCGCGGCGATGGCGGTGGCGCAGTCGTATTTCGTCCACACGCCCGAATCGGTCTCGATCGTGCCGAAGCCCATCGACTCACTGGCATCGACAACCAAGATCAGGTTGAGGTTGGTCTCTTCCTGGTATTGCTTGAGATAGACCTTCTCCGACCGCGCCAGCACCTTCCAATCGACGTGGCGGATGTCGTCGCCCTGGACATAGGGCCGGTGCTGGGCGAACTCGACCGAGATCCCCTGATAGGGCGAGCGGTGCTGCCCGGTCATGAGGCCTTCGACGATCAGCCGCGCACGCAGATCGAGCGCGCCGATGCGCGCCAGCGTCCGCGGGTCGAGGTATTTGCGATAATCGGATGTGCTGTCGGCCATGCTCAATTCAAACGATCCATAAAACTTCAGACACCAGCGCCCGCTGCGGCCACGCGCCGGGCTGATGATGACGCGTACGCCATCGGCAAGTCGACCGGCAAGTCGATCGACCGCGCCGCCCGACTAGCCCTTTCCCAGGACCGACGCCGGTCGTGCCACCAGGGCTCGGCATCTGCGGGGCGCTCTGACCAGACTCCGCCGGCCGGGCTACTCCGCCAGCCGACCTGTTCCGCCAGCCGACCTGTTCCGCCAGCCGACCTGTTCCGCCAGCCGACCTGTTCCGCCAGCCGGGCTGTTCCGCGAAACCGGCTGATTGCGAGCCCGGCCACGACTCCGGACGGGCTGCGTCTCGCGTCAGACCGTTCGCCACTCAGGGTATGCCGCCTGCCGGGCGGTGGCGCGGGTGGGGAAGCCTCGTCAAGACCCACGTCACCTCCGGCATAGCCGGGTCGAACCCCGGCCCTGGGCGGCGGGCGACCTCGCCCGAAACACCCTTCGCCTTAGGCCGACGCGGTCTTCATCATCCGCGCGGTCTGCTTGTCCAGTTCGTCGTATTGCTGCCGAGGGATGGCGTCGATCAGCTTGCGCACGATCGTCTCCGAGCGGACACCCTCGGCCTCGGCGTTGAAGTTGGTCACGATGCGATGCCGCAGCACCGGCACCGCCACCGCGCGGATGTCGTCGGTGCTGACGTGGTATCGGCCCTTGAGCAGCGCCCGGGCCTTGCCCGCCAGCACCAGCGCCTGGCTGGCACGCGGGCCGGCACCCCAGCCGACGTATTCCTTCACAAATTCCGGAATCTCCGGCACGCTGCCGTCCTTGCGGGTCAGGCGGCTGAACTGCAGCGCATAGCGGATGACGTGATCCGCCACGGGGACCTTGCGGACGATCTCCTGCAGCTGCAGCACCTCTTCACCCGACAGCACATGGCGCAGCTCCACCTTGCGGTTGGCCGTCGTGAGGCGGACGATCTGAAACTCTTCTTCTTCGGTCGGGTAGCCGACGTGGATGTTGAAGAGGAACCGGTCGAGCTGCGCTTCGGGCAGCGGGTAGGTGCCTTCCTGCTCGATGGGGTTCTGCGTCGCCAGCACGAAGAAGGGCTGGGGCAGCCGGTGCTGCTTGCCGCCGGCGGTCACCTGGTGTTCCTGCATCGCCTCGAGCAGCGCCGCCTGCGTCTTGGGCGGCGTGCGGTTGATCTCGTCGGCGAGGATCACGTTGGCAAAGATCGGGCCCCGGACAAATCGCAACCCACGCGTGCCGTTGGCTTTATCTTCTTCGATGACCTCCGTGCCGGTGATGTCGGACGGCATGAGGTCGGGCGTGAACTGAATGCGGTTGAAGCTCAGGCCCAGCGTCCTGGCCAGCGTCGAAATCAGCAGCGTCTTGGCCAGACCCGGCACGCCCACCAGCAGCGTATGCCCGCGGCAGAAAAGGCTGATGAGCAACTCCTCGATTACCGCTTCCTGACCGACGATGACCTTGCCGAGCTCCGACTTCATGTCGTGATAAGCCCGCTGGAGCTTTTCGACGGCCGCCATCTCCTCGGCGCCCAGGTCTGTCGGGGTCGACTCGGCCAACTGCATCTTCGGATTCGACGATTCCATGTAAGACATGCTCCCAAGGGCCCCGCCGGGTGGGCGGAAGCCGGTTAGAATGACAGCCCGAGCAGGATTCGGTGGCCCTGCAACACGCTGGGGATAGACTGCGATGTAAGGCGGAAAAAACCGAGGGGGTTGGTACAGCCGCTCGACATCACCGCCCGCGGGCGGTCGAGCCCGGGCAATTCGAGGATACTAATCTGCCACACCCGGCCATTCAATCACAATCACCCGCAGCACCGACCCGCAGCCCAGCGCCCCAACCCCATCACAACCCTTGGACACCGCAAGGCGAAAAACGTTTTTCGAAATCTTGCCCACACCGCCGCCAGGCCGAGCGCCCACCAGAGCCGACGCCGCGTTACGTATCATTGACAGCCGCCGCCCGCCCCGCTGTCCGGTTTTCTGGGACATCTAGGCGGTTTTTTGTGCAGCGCCCCGTTTTTACCGCTGGCTTTGGGCGACTCATCGGGAGCGCGCCGCGCCATACACTGAGCACTTTTTGCCATGCCCGAGCTTCCTGAAGTTCAGACCGTCGTTGACCTGCTCGCGCCGCGCCTGACGGGGCGACGGATTGTCGCACTCACCCTTGGGCCGCATCGCGTGATCGAGCCCGACCCCGCGGCCTTCGCCGCCGCGGTGCCTCAGCGGGTGATCGCGGCGGTCGGCCGGCGGGCCAAGCGGATCGTCTTCTTCGACACGCTGCTGCAGCGGCTGCAGCCGGCG
>CAZBOE010000043.1:9463-25634 GCA_964493365.1 uncultured Tepidisphaeraceae bacterium
TACGTTCACCTCGGAATGACCGGCCACCTGGCGGTCATGTCGCCCGAGGCCGACCTGGCGGCCCACACCCATCTGATCCTCACGCTCGATGACGGCTTTGAGCTTCGCTTCACCGACCCTCGGCGCTTCGGGGGTGTCTTCTGGCTCGGAAAGGCACCGGCCGATGCCCACCTGGGGCCCGAGCCCCTGACGCTCCGCCCGGCCACGCTGGCCCGCCGACTCGCCGGGACGGATCGGGCGGTGAAAAACGCCCTGCTCGACCAATCGCTGATCGCCGGACTGGGCAACATCTATGTGGACGAGTCGCTCTTCGCGGCGCGGATCCACCCGCTGACACCGGCGAGCCGGCTCGCGGCCGACGATGTGGCCAGGCTGTCGCGGGCGATCAAGCTGACCCTTCGCCGGGCGCTGCGCCACCGCGGCTCAACCCTCCGCGACTATCGCGACCCCGCCGGCGAGCCCGGCCGATTCCAGACCCTCCACCGCGTCTACAACCGCGCCGGCCTGCCCTGCCGGGTCTGCCGAACGCCGATCACCCGGATCGTGCTGGCGCAGCGGTCGACATGCTTCTGCCCACATTGCCAACCACGGTGAACAGCCGCAGGGCGCGGGTCTACGAAGTCGAGTCGAAGGCAATACACGCGATAGTCGCTAAGGGAGCTTCGCTCACCAAGTGCAGTCGCATGAGCTTGGGACGCCGGTCCGGGGGAGTTGCTATGGGATGATGTGCTTAACTTGGCTGAGAGTGATCGCGCCTTTCAACAACAGATGTACCAGCGGCTGGGAGAACGCATGGACGAGGTTACTTCGTTTCTGGATACAACGGTTAGCAACCGAATTGAACGGGCAATTGGTCAAAACCTCGGCGAGACTGCGATGGTGACAATAGAGAATCTCGTCATGAGGCTGATAGATTACGCGATAGCCGACTACCCTATTCCATTCTGGGAGCGCGTGCTGGCGATCTTCCTCGACGGCGGGTTGCCGTGCGGCTGGCGCGGATATTATCCCGACGGCGCGACATACCCCGAAGGTCAACTTGTCGTCTTTGTGCGCGATTGAGGGGCGTGGCATCGATCACACCGACATAGGTGTGTGGTTAACTGCTCGTGTCGGGTGAGCCGGACGTCTACTGGCATGGGTGTCGTTGCTCCGTAGACGGCGGAGCGTGCGTTCGGCGCGCTCAGATGAGATTGTCGCCGAGGCTGCTGCCGGTTTTGCCAAAGCCAGCCCCAAGCCCCGTGGTTGTGTCTGGCACAACAGGGCGATTCAACTCACCCACTCCCACGCCCAAAGTCGGAAAGGTATCCCAAAGCCACCAAGTCCCCCGCTTCGGCTATCCCCATCGGTGCACGCACAGCACCAGCCCGATCGCCAGCGCCAGTCGGCCGTCCAGTGTGGCGTAGCCGCCGGCAGTGGCATCGACGCAGACGCGGCGGCGGATCATTGAATAGAACGTTCTCACCTCGCCGGCGGGTTGGCCGGAGAGGTCGATGCGGTAGCGCACTGGGGCGGCCATCGAGCCAAACAAGTGCCCAAAACGCCATGCCAGCGCGGAGGGCCATGGCTCCGTGACGTGGCCGAGCGCGGCGCCGGCCGGGTCGGCAATGGTCCAGACCTGGCGCAGCCTCAGCGCGTTGAGGGACAGCGCCCCGACCGGCTCATTTCGTCGCGCGTCGGTCACGACATAGCTGGGGCCCAACTTGAGCATGTTGTGCTGAGCAATGCAGAGCACCGGCCGGGTCATCTCCGAATCTTCGAAAACGTCGATGACCCGAAGCAGGGACCTCGGTCGCAACTTTGCCCAGGCCACGCGGTCGCCGGGCAGGTCGCGGGAGCGGTCGCCGCTGACGGATGAAGAGAGGGTGAAAACGTCGAGGATGTGCGACAGGATCGAGACGGCGCGATCGCAGATGCAATAGTCGCGGCGGCTCAGCAGGTCATCCCCGACCTCACCCGGCTCGGCCGGGCCGACGGTGGCGTAAGACAACGGCACAAGGTCACCGCTCGACATGACGCAACCTCCTCGAGCAAGACTCACCGTCACCCCGCCCCGTCCGGGTCTTAGATGCGCCCCTGCTCCTGCCGCCGCGTGCGTAAGGGCCTCTGACGCTTAGGCCTGCTCCTTGCCCTCGATCGCGGCGAGCAGGATGCCGATCGCGACGCCGAGCCGCGGGTCGATCACGCCGTAGCCGTCAGCGGCGATATTGACCTGCAGCTTGCGGACGAACGGGTTGAAGTTCTGCTGATACGTGGCGACGGTTCGGCCGGCGATTTCGACGTGGAACTTCTGCGGAAACACCAGCGCCACGACCTCGACGAATCGCCTCGCGAGAGCCGCGATCATCGAGTCTTCGATCACCCGCCCGACCTCGCCGCCGCCGGCATCGAGCACCAGCCACTCGTCGCGCAGCATCGACCGCAGGCCCCTTCGCCGCAGCGCGCCGACGGGCTGGTTGGTCCGTGCATCGACGACGTCGTAGGTGGCGCCGAAATCAATGATCGACCGCGCCATGATCGTCAGCAAGGGCGTCTGCATCGACTCATCGGTGTAGATGCGCATGTCTTCCTTGAGGCGGAAGGCCTTCTGCTTGCTGTACATCAGCAGCGAGCCGTCGGGGGCATAAACATGGAAGGCTTCACCGAAGATTTTGAACACCTTCTGGCGGATCGTGTACTGCGAATGCGAAAACGGGTCGCCCGGCCGAGGCTGATACGACTGGCCGGTCTGGGCATATCCGAGCGTGGGCGGCTGTGACATATGGGCAGGAGGATATCCGCGTGGGCTGCGAGCCAGAAGCGATCGGGCGGGGCATGCGCTTGTCCCAAGGGCGAACGCTGCCATAATCGCCCTCCCCATGACCCACACCGCCCGCCCGGCCGTCTTCTTCGACCGGGACAACACGCTGATCGTCAATGACGATTACCTCACCGATCCTGCCAATGTGCGGCTGGTCGATGGCGCCGCGGCGGCGGTCGCCCGTGCCCGCGCGATGGGCTATGCCGTGGTGACGGTTTCCAACCAGTCGGGCGTGGCCAAGGGGTTGTATCAGGAGGCCGACATCCAGGCGGTCGATGCCGCGATGGACGCCCTTCTGGCGGCGGGCGATCCGTCGGCCGTGATCGACCGTCACGAATATTGCCCCCACCACCCGTCGGGCAGCGTGGCGGCGTATGCCATCGCGTGCGACTGCCGCAAGCCCGCTCCGGGCATGATCACCCGCGCCGCGGCCGCGCTGGGCCTGGATCTGTCGTCGAGCTGGCTGATCGGCGACGCCCCGCGAGACACCGACGCCGGCAAGGCCGCGGGGTTGCGGACGATCCTTCTCCGTGATGCGGCGTTGCCGCCCTCTCCCGCGGCCGAGCTGACGCCGACCCATCCGCCGGATTTCATCGTTTCGTCCCTCAAGGAGGCGATTGACGTGCTCGAACATTCGCGCCCGCCCGCACCGACCGTCGAACCCGTTCAGTCCTCGGCGCACGAAGTGCCCGCCGCGGCGCCCGCAGTCGCGGCAACACCCCCTGCCGCGCAGCCGATGACGCCCGCGAGCCCGCCCGTCTCCACCGCGCGGCTCGAGGCGCTGCTCGACCAGGTGCTCACCGAGATGCGGCGGCGCGACCACCCTCACCATGAGTTTTCGGTCAGCCGACTGATGGCGGGCATCACGCAGGTGCTAGCGCTGGCTTCGCTGTTTGTCGCTTATCTCAACCGGGGCGACGCCGCGGCGCTGATGCCCCTGCTGCTGCTGGCGCTGGTGCTGCAGACGATGACCGCCACGATGGTGCTGATGGGGATGCGGAAATAGCTGGCCGGCCGCCCGCGGGCATCGATCGCTGCCACGCCGTCTCCCATCCGACCATCAATCCGCCGGCCGGGGGTCTGGCGGCTCGACCGTTGACGGTGCCGCGCTCGGGTCGGGCTGACGAAGCTCGGGGAGATCGATCGGCGGCTGACCCGCCTGAGGCTGTGATGCATCGGCGGGCGACGCATCGGGTCGCGCGGCCTCACCCTGGACAGCGGTGGATGAAGGCGACGTTGTCTCGCCCGGCACGGCGGCCCCGCCCGCGGTGTCGGGGATGCCGGGCGCGAGCTGCTCGGCCGGCGTCGAAGGTTCGGCCGGTGTTGCGGGTTCGGCCGGTGTCACGGGTTCGGCGGGTTGAGGCGAATCCGGGGGCGCGGCAACGTCGGGCGACGGGCGCGGTCTGCGTGGCGCCAGGAATGTCGCGGGCGTGTCCTGCGCGGTGGGCACGAGATAGCTGTCGGTCTCCGACGCCGGCGCATACTGCCGGCCGAGCATGCCCGATCCCGTGGGCAACTGCCCCGGCTCGAGCGGCGCACGCGCCTGGACGGTGTAGATGTTGTCGTTGGTGTTCGTGCGTGGCTGGCCGGCGACATCGGGGACCAACTGCACCCCGCACAGTGGCGTCATCTGAAACACGACCGACCCTTCGACATAAAGCACATTCTGTCCCGCCCGGCGGTGATTGAGCGAGTTGCCGATCGTGTGCTGCTCGAAGTTTTCCTGGCGGTCGACGGCGGTGACATCCTGCCCGCCCTGCGTGCCGTCGATTCCCGGGTTGCGGTCGGCCAGCAGCGCGTAGCCGCCCGGTTTTTCGCGGTCGATGCGAAAGCCCGGTGCGATCGAAAACGGCGACGCGTAGCTGTAGCTGAGATTGTCGGCATAGCGAAAGTTGCCCCGCTGCGCCGGCTCGACGGGCTGCCCACGGGCATCGGTCAGCAGGTCAGACCGGTCTGTCGTGGCCGGGCAGATAAACTGGCGAGGCGAGGCGTAGCCGCCGCGAACGAGCAGCCAGAGCGATGCGGTGACGTCGTTCGCAGCCACTTCCGAGTCGGCCGCGAATGGCTCGGCCTCATCGACACCGGTGAACGCCGCATACTTCTGCGGCGCGGCCGGATCGAACCGCCCCATGGGCAGCACGCCGGCGTTGTCGTCGGCATAGTGGCTGACGGCATCCCACAGGCTGCGCAGCATGTTCGCGCAGCCGGCGCGGTGGCTGGTCTCACGCAAGGCCTGGAGATAGGGGATGAAGATGCTCAGCAGCACCGCCACCACCGCCACCAGCACGAGCAGTTCGGCCAGGGTGAATCCGCCCGGGCCGACCGCGCGGGCGGACTTCGGAGCAACCGAGGCTGGGCGATCAAGGGGCGCTTTCATGACCCGCGCACTCCCGGGCGCTTGGCGTTTTCGTTCTGCAGACGCTTGAGCGCCTCGCGGCGTTGCTGGACCGCCAGCTCATATCCCTCTGGCGTGTAGACGCGGCCCTCAAACTCGCGCCAGATGACCGGCTGACCGTCGGCCGACCGCGGAGCGGTGCCGATCTTGGGCAGCTCGACAAAGATCACGCCCGAGAACGCGCGGTTGGCGCCGGTCATGGTGTCGGTCGCCATCATCACACTGCCGGCGGGCAGCGCCACCGGCAGCAGGCCGGCCGGGTCGATGTCCGCGCGAATCTCGGCGACGATCGTGTCATACCCCGGGGCGGCGAAGGTCACGTGATATCGGGTGTTGCGCTTGAGCACGACATCAAAAGGCGTCATGAACCCCACGCCCTCGATCGCCTCGGCCTTGTCGGGCTTCGCTGTGCCGTTTTTGGCCCCGTCGGCCTTCTGGTCTTGCGCCTGGGGAGTCTGCGCCTGGCTCTTTTGAGCCCGGGCCTCGCCTTCGCCCCCACCGGTCGATTCAGACTGGCCAGCGGTCTCAGACTCCGGATCGGCCGAGCCCGCGATGCTGACCAGCGCGCCGGTTGGCTCGCTGCGGAAGGTCACTTTCTGTTTATCGCCCCGCACGGCCGTGCAACCCACCGCGATCAGCCCCAGTGCCGCGATCAACGCTGCCTTCGCATATGCCGACATGCCCGTCCTTTCGTTGGTGTCCATGAGCCCGATGTTGTTTCGTGAGTCGATCCGCCGCGCTATCCGGTCGGCTACCAGCGGTTGTCAGTCTGCCGCCTGCCCGGCCACGGTGAGCGACACGCCGGCCCGCGCCTCGTCCTGGCGCTTGCGCAGTTGTCCGCAGGCGGCATCGATGTCGCGGCCGCGGCTCTTGCGGACGTGCGCGTTCACGCCGTTGGCACGCAGGATATCCTGAAAGATCACCACATCTTTCGCCAGCGGCCGCCCGAACGGCAACGTGGAGACTTCGTTGTAGCGGATCAGATTGACGTTCGCCCGCATCGTGTGGCAAAGCTGCGCCAACTGGCGCGCGTGTTCGGGGCGGTCATTCACGCCGGCCAGCAGGATGTATTCGAGCGTGATCTCTCGGCCGGTCTGGTCGAAGTAGTAGCGGCACGCATCGAGAATCTCATCGAGCGCGAAGTGATTGGCCCAGGGGATCAGCTCGCGACGCAGCGGCTCGTTCGGCGCGTGAAGGCTCAGCGCGAGGTTGATCGGCAGGCCTTCGCGGGCCAGATCGCGGATCTTGGGGGGCACGCCCACCGTGCTGATGGTGATCCGCCTGGCGCCGAGGTTGAGGCAGGTCGGATCGTGCATGATGTGGATGGCCTTCATCACCGCGGCATAGTTGCTCAGCGGCTCGCCCATGCCCATGAACACGACATTGGTCACCCGCTCGCCGACCGGCGTCAGCGCCTGGTTGAGCCGGACAATCTGCTCGACGATCTGCCCCGCAGACAAATTGCCCTTCACGCCCCCAATGCCCGATGCACAAAACTTGCACCCCACCGGACAACCCACCTGTGAACTCACGCACGCCGTCCGCCGATCGGCGTCGGGAATCATCACCGTCTCGGCGGTGGCGGGTTCGGCCCGGCCGTCACGCGCAGCCCAGCCGAGCAGGAGCTTTCGCGTGCCATCACTGCTGAGCTGGTCGGCAAGGAGTGTCGATGTGACGACCGCAGCCTGCTGCGCCAGCGCGGCGCGGTCGGCCTTCGACAGGTTGGTCATCGCGCCGAAATCGACCACGCCCCTGGAATAGATCCATTCGCGGACCTGCTTCGACCGAAACCTCGGCCAGCCCCATTGCGCCATCAGCCCGTCCATCTCCTGGGGCAGAAGATCCAGCAGGCTGGCGGGCGGATTCGACGTAGGGTCAGTCGCGGCGGTCATCACCTTAGTTATATGCCCAACCGCCGCCGACCGCGCGGGTCGGTGGGCAGGATTCGACTCGCGCGGCCGCCGCTTCGGCCCGACTACTTCGATTCATCGACGGGCTTCGCCGACGGATCGGCCAAACCGGGCGCTGCGGGTTTGGCGTCAGGGGTGGTGGTGGACGCCGGAGTTTCGGCCGCCGGAGCTTCGGCAGCACTAGTGCCGGGCGTCGGGGCTGCCGACCGCCCGGTTACGTTGGACCAGTTGGCAATCAGGTCGCCCAGCAGCTTGTCAGAAGCGCCGCGCTCCTGCGCCGCCTGCAGCAGTTGCACCGCACGGTCTGCCTCGCCCGTGTGGTAGTTGATGTAGGCCAGCAGGAACAGCGGCATCGGCGAATCTTTCTGATCCAGCGCCAACTGCTTGAGGTCGTTGCCCACTTCGGTCAGGCGCTCGGCGCCGATGACCTGGCGCAGGTCGAACCGAGCGCCGATCAGCGCCGGGTCGGTCGACATCGCCGCGCGAATACTGCCGTCGGCCCGCGCGTAATACCCGCCGGCCAGCTCGGTGTGGGCCTGCCCGAGCAGAATCGTCATGTCGTCTGGCGCGACGACGCGGGCGGTGTTGTAGCGATCGAGCGCCTGCCGATAGCGGCCGCGCTTGGTGAACTCCTCGGCCGACTCGAGCAGCTTGCGCAGGCCCGACGCGGTCTGACCGGCCGCGAGGCTGTCGATGGCGATCGGCTCGATCGCGCGAGCCGGCGATGATGTCACGCCGGCTTCGCCCTGACCGCTCGGAGTCGGCACGGCCGATCCGCGGAACGGTGCGCCCACGGGCCTTCCAGCGCCGGTTGAGCTCCCCGTCGACCCCAGGCCCGTCCCTATGCCAGACGCGCCCAAACCGGGCGTCAGCGAGCCAGGGGACGATGAACCCGGCGCGGATGAACCCGGCGCGGTCGAACCGGGTGCGGTCGAGCCCGGCACCGTTGAGCCGGGCGCCGTTGAACCGGGCGGCGTTGAGCCGGGCGCCGTTGAACCGGGCGGCGTCAACCCGGGGAGTCCGGGCGGGCTGTCGGGCGTGATCGGCGTTCCGTCGACCCGACGATTGCTCATCCCGAGCCGCGGACCCGTCTCGGCGGGCTCAGTCTCCGCGCCCGGAAGCTCATCGACCCGGCGGCTCGTGACGCCGAACCGCGGGCCCGCGGACTGCGGCTGAACCTGATTCAACTGCAACTGCCGAAGCTGCGCCAACTGGCTGTTGCGCCGTTCGAGCGTGCCGGCGAGCGAAATGCCCGGTGCGCCGGCGACCGCGCCCGGCGCTGCACCCACCCCGGCGACACCCAGGCCGGCATCACCCAGACCGGCATTGCCCGGCAACGCCCCGACCGCGGCCGATCCTGCCTGACCGCCGATCGGTTGTGCGATGATCCGCCCATCGATCGCCCCGCCGGGGCTGGCGGTTCGCTGATCGCTCGCCGCCGACGGATCGACCAGCCCCGCCCGACCCGCGCCGCCGGCCGTTTGCTGACCGGGGACGAGGTTGGACAACATCTCTTCACGAAGCCGCCGCGCCGCCACGACATCGACCGGCGCGCGGTCATCGAGATAGGCGCCGGCATTGCCCAGTCGCGCCGCCATCACCGGGTCCTGGTAGGCCGCCGCGGGTAGATCGCGCGGCGCCCCAGTGCCCAGGCCGTAGGGGAACGGGTTGGTGCCGTAGAGAATATCCGGCGACGCACCCGGCGGGATGATCCGCGTGCCCGGCGGCACGTTGTACTGCACGTCGGCCCGGCCGAGCGTATAGCCCTGCATCGGCTGAAACGTGTTGGTATAGCGGTTGAGCGTGTAGCCGGCCGGCGGTGTGACTGTCGACTGATAGGAGTAGAACGGCCGCGTGCCACCGGGAACGGTGTCGGGCGCGGCATAGGCCTGCGGAACGCCAGCCGATCGGCGGATCAGCTCGTCCGACGGCCTGCGTCCGACGTTGCCGTCGCGAAACTGCCCCGACGCCCGCGCCGCGGTCGGGCCGTGGAAGTAGCTCAGACCCGTCACATTCCCGGTCACGATCTGATCCGGGGTGACGGTGTAGAACGCCGGGCGTCCGGAGTTAAACCCGCCCGAACCGATGCGGTTGTTCGCATCGAGCGCACGATTCTGGTTTTCGATGCGGTACTGCGCCTCGGCGGATTCCGCCGCCACCAGCACCAGCCCAGCCACAGCCAATGCCACGATTCGCGTTGCGTTCATGTTCGCTCTCCCGAGTTCGGGTTTGCCTGTCCGGGGTCGCCGACGCCGCGATGACCACCGCCCTATCCTACGCGTTTTTACTATCGGACAACCACCGTGCCACGAAGTTCCCCCAGAGTGGGAAAATTCCGCGCATCAGGGGTGCGCGGCTCGGATGGCGGGGCAATGGAGTGCCCGAGAAAAGGCGATTGGGGGACAGCCCCTCACCGATCAGCCCGGCCGGGCAGGCGACGACGGCGAGCCCTGGGCCACCCGCGCGACCCGCATCATATGCGACCCGGGTTGCCCGGGGCCGTAGTAGTCGGGAAGGTCGCCGATGGTGGTAAATCCTTGCTCAAGATATAGCGAGATCGCCCTGCGGTTGGCCGACTCGACCTCCAGAAACGTCCGGTGGACGCCGCGGGCATCGAGCGCATCGAGCATGGCCGCCAGGAGCATTCGACCGATCCCCCGGCCTCGGAACGCCTCACGGACCGCGAGCGAATAAATCCGAGCCGACCGGCCCCGACGATGTTGCCGGACCAGCGCAATGCAGTCGCCGACAATCTCCGTCCCGTTATCGGCCACCAGGAACACCACGCCGGGACGCTTCTGCAGATATCGCAGCTGCCGTCGACTGAGCTGATGCACCCTGAAACAGGTCTGCTCGAGCTGCTCGGCGCCCTGAAGATCAAACCGCGTGGCCGGGCGAACGACGATCGCTCCCCCGGGCACAAGCGGGTCGCGACGTGGCTGGGTCGATACACCGGCAGCATCGGTGCCGGCCGGATCGGACGCCGCGGGCCTCGAGGCCGTCGCGCCCGAGTCAACGGCCGGGCGCGACTCGTGGGCCCGTATTGAACCGTTGATGTCTTCCGCGCTCTGAGCCGTCTCGCGGCACTGGTCTGGTTCGGCTGGCAGAGCGTCGCCCGCACCGGCCGCGGTGTCGGCATGAAGTTCGGGCAAACGGACCGGCTCAGGAGGCGGCGCCGGAATCAGCGGCGGCACGGGCGGCATCTCTGTTGGCATCTCGGCCGGAATCTCGGCGTGCATCGCGGCCTGCATCGAGGCCGGCCAATCCGTCGCCGGTGCCGCGGGATCTGCCGGTGTGGCTGTGGCAAACACCGAGGCGCGGTCTGCCGGAACCGTCAGGCTCCGCGCCGACATGGGGTCAGCGCCGTTTCCGACAGGTCGGGCGGCCGGTGTCCAGCCGGACATCGCGACGGGGAGTCGCCTGATCTCAAACTTGCTCAGCAGGCGTCGCGGGCGATACGACTGCTTGGTCCACGCGAGCGAGGGCAGGCCCCAGTCGTCGCTCACGTTGATCTCGCTGGCACTAGACCAGCACTGTCGACAAAACTCCGCGAAGATGAACTGCGCCAGACCCTTGACCGACAGATCGGTCTTTTCAACGCTGATGCTCGCCGCCGACCCCAGCGGCTCGCCGAGTGTGAAAGCGGCCAGGCGTTCCACGCCCTCCTGCTCGACATAGACGACCAGCCCGCAGAGCCCCAGCGCGTCGGCGTGGTCGAGCGCCATCGAGACCGCCACGGTCTCTTTGAGCCGCTTCTGGGCGGCCGCGGTCGCGTGAGAGTCCAGGGCGTGGCGCTGGTCCTGGGAATCGCGCCATGAGTCCATCAGTTTAAGGCAATCGTCGCGATGTTTCTGCGTGGAATAAGGCTCGACCCGGTGTCGATAGTTGCGGACAAACCGCGAGCGAAGCTGGCGCTTTGATGCCAGGTCGCCGCCGGCCAGATCGATCATGCGCGCGGTGTCGTAAATGTAGTCGGCCCCCATCGGCTTGATGTCATACCCCTGCGCCGAGAACTGCCCGACCAGTTCGCTGCTGACGTATTCGACCCAGGCGGATTCCCTGAGCGCCGCCCCGTCCACGCCGTGGGCACGGTTGTAGGCGTCCATCAGGTCGAACGACTGGCGAAGCGCCGAATCGGCTTTCGAGGGGTCGCCACCGATCGGGGGAATCAGCATCGTGATCGGCCCGCAGCCATTGGCGAAGACACACAGGTGTCCGTCGAGCTGAGTCCAGAGAATCCTCAGCGAAGACGACCAGGTGTAGAGCTGTGAAAACGTGTAGTCCGACAGCGGATCGGACACCGACCTCAGGCAGGTCGAGATGCTGTTTTGGTCGGCAAAGGTGATTTGCCGGAGGCCAAAACCCGAAAGCGGGTTATTGACCATAGAAGTGACGGTTTCCTCCGTGATGACCCGTGGCGGCCCCGATTCCGCCGCCGACCGGGCTACAACACCCGAGCGACGACACCCGTGAAACGTGCTTGAAATTCAATCGGCCGCCCGCGAAGCGCCGGTGCACAACGCATCGGCAAGCGCACGCCCGGGACCGCACAGAGCATACCAGAGGGTGTCGTATTTCAAACGACTATTGAAATGCGCGACAAGTCAACTCGCCCCCAAAAAGAGCGTAGGCCATTTTCCTATCTCTTGAACTGTTCGACCGACGTCGCCTTCGCGGTCGATTGATGGTTCACCGCGCAACAGTGACCGACGTGCGATCGACCTCACGCCAGGTGCGGCGCTCACTGGGGTGATACGTCATTGATGACGGCTCAAACCGCTCGAACCACCCGACGTGGTTGTCGGCGAACAACACGTTGTTGCCGGTTCCGTGGATGACCCGTCCGGCGAAGTTGGCCGTGCCGTCGGCGTGGGTCGGGAAGACGACGGCTTCCTGCGTGGCGTCGTCCTTGTCCGCGTCGTCGCTCTGGTTGCCCGCCGTGCCGAAGCCCGGCGGATACAGGACCGGCTGCGTGCAGTCGCCGCCGAGGACGAACTCGCTTGAGAGGCGGATCTCCGACAACTTCATCGCGTTGCGCCCCTGCGAAAACGAGTAGCGCGCGGTGAGGAAGTAGTTGATCCGGAAGTCTTCCGGAAACGACGGGCAGTTGTAGAGCGGAGACGACGGGGGCGCGAGATAGTCGGTGAGTTGCTCTGTCCACGCGAGGCCCGGATCGTCTTCACCGGTCCCGTCGCCGCCGGCGGTGTGCCACCCCGACCAGGTCGGTATGGAGCCGCGGTTTTCGGTGGCGTAGTTGTTCACCGCGACGCCGATCTGACGCAGGTTGGACTGGCACTGCACGCGCTGCGCGTGCATCCTCGCCCGCTGCAGCGCCGGCAGCAGGATGCCGATCAGCACCGCAATAATTCCGATCACCACCAGCAGTTCGACAAGGCTGAAACCGCCCCGACCGGACGATCGCCGATGCGGCTGCGCCGGGCGAAGGCCGATCGACGCCCTGCCATGTCCCGCCCGACCATCGAGCCGGCTCGGAAAGATCGGGCGGCCCCTCTCGATTCCGGGGCCCAGAACACATTGGTTAGACAAATCCGACAACCCACAATGACCTGGCACAACATCCCTCACGATCAAAATCCAAAGGTTAACCCGCGGCACAACCCACCCGTCCCCCCGACGCCTATCTTACCCGCCCGTGCGACGCCGTGCCCGAAGAATTGACAACGCGCCGCGGGTCGAGCCGATACCGGCATTTTTGCGTCTCGCCCCGGGCAATGAAAGGGTGATCGGGCGGAATGTCCACCACCTCGACCAGCTCGGCCCCCAGGCGCTCGCACGTGCGCCGGCTCGGGGTGTTGTCGGGGTTGCAGGTGATCCAGACCGGCTTGAGACGGTGGCGCACCGCCAGGGGCATGATGAGGCGCACCGCCCGCTCGGCAAAGTGGTTGCCGCGGGCCGCGGGGTAGACGTTGTAGCCGATGTGGCCGCTGTAGAGACGCAACTCGGGATTGTCGCCGACGCGGAGCCCGATCCCCCCGGCGATGCGGATCGGCAGACCCGACTCGACGTACATCCAGAAGTGGTAGACCGGAACCAGGCCCTTGCCCGGCTCGGCGGGCTGCCTGCCGCGGGGGAAGTTTTCGACGAACTCGACGAGTCGGCGGCGCGTGTCATCGGGGGTGACTTCCGCGGCCGACAGCGGGTGCTCGATGGCCTCGACGGCATCGTCAAGGTAAGCCGGGCCGGGCTCGACGAGGCGCAGCTCACCATCGACCAGCGGGCCGGTCTCGAGGAAGCGAAACGATTGACGGGCACTGAGTGAGAACACGACGCCCGATGATAACGGCGCTCCAGCGGACCACGTATGACAAATACCGAGCCGCGCTGGTTCGCCGCTTTCGGGGCACGCCGCCGCCACGTGCTGCCGACGTCCGCCGTCGCCCGAACCGCCCTTGACAGCCCCGGCGACCCTCCTACACTACTTGGCTCGCGACGCGCCATTAGCTCAATTGGCAGAGCAGCTGACTCTTAATCAGCGGGTTGTAGGTTCAAGTCCTACATGGCGCATTTCCACTCCTAAACCGCCCTCCGAAGCCATCCCCCCCAGAACGATCCACCCGGGACGATCGGTCCTGAATCATCGGCCCCAGAGCGATCATCCCGAGATTGGTCCACCCCAAAACCATCCGCTCCGAGAGCGATCCCGGCGCGGCCATCCGGCTGAGAAACCCGATGACCAGGGCACGGCGATGAGAACCAGTCTGGTTCCGCTTGGGCGAACCGCGCCGGCGTGTCAGGCGTGTTACAAGATCGCGCGGACGGCGATGCGGCTCGCCTCATCGAGCTTGTCGAGGCGGGGCAGAAGGTAGAGGTTGCCGTCGGCGTCCTTGAGGGTGAAGCGGCCGTCGTCGAGGAAGCGGATGTCTTCGCGTTCCTGGACGCGGAACTCCGCCCGGCCGCGATCGGTTTCCACCGTCCACGTCTGAAACCCGAACGACACATCGACCCGCTCGATCGAGCGGATCGTGGGGATGAAGCTGCCCGTCTCGAGCGCCCCTTCGACGCGGACGCGCAGCTCCCGCGGAAGGGCCGACAGGTCTTCAATCAGGTGGACTTCCTTGCCGTCCTTGTTGCGAATGCTGATCCATTGATCGGGCTTCGACCACGGCATCGCCCGTCGGATGCGCACCTCGGGGATGTCGTCGTGGCCCTCTCGCTTGAGCGTCAGTGTGCCGCGGGGGCCGGGCTGGAGATCGAACTGTTGGAGATCGGACATGGGCGTTGCCTGGTGTTGGGTGTCGTGCCGGTCGTTGCGCCTGCCGGGCGAGAGGCTGGCCCGGGGCGGCGCGGGGCTCGTCGTCAGCCCGCGATAGCGACGAGGCTGCTCAGCTCCTGCTGGGTCTTGTGCAGCTTGGCGTAGATGCCGCCTTCCTTGCTGATCAGTTCATCGTGCGACCCTGTCTCGGCGATCCTGCCCTTGTCGAGCACGACGAGCCGGTCGGCCGCGGTCAGCGTGCTCAGGCGGTGGGCGATCGCGATCGTCGTGCGGCCCTCGACCAGGCGGTCGAGCGCCTGCTGGATCTGCTTTTCGGTCTCGGTGTCGACCGAGCCTGTCGCTTCGACGAGGATGAGAATGCGCGGGTTGTGGAGGATCGCCCGGGCGATCGAGACGCGCTGGCGCTCGCCGCCGGAGAGCGATTGTCCGCGCTCGCCCACCACGGTGTCGTAACCGTCGGGGAAGCCGACGATGAAGTCATGCGCGTTGGCGGCCCGCGCGGCTTCGATGACCTCGCGGTCGCTGGCCGAGGGGTTTCCGTAGCGGATGTTGTCGGCGATCGTGCCGTGGAAGAGATACGGCTCCTGGAGCACCATGCCGATGCTGCGTCGGAGGGTGGCCAGGTCATAGTCGCGGACGTCGACGCCGTCGATCAGCAGTTGCCCGTCGGTGACGTCGTAGAAGCGCGGGATGAGGTTGACGAACGTGCTCTTGCCCGCGCCGCTGTGCCCGCAGAGGCCGATCATCTCGCCCGGCTCGATGGTCAGATCGACCTCGCGCAGGGCGGGCTGGGCGCCTTCGTAGCTGAAGCTGACCCGCTTGAACTCCACCCTGCCCTTGATGTGCTCGGGCTTGTGGGCGCCCTTGCGGTCGAAGATGTCGGGCGGCGTGTCGAGCACTTCGAAGACCCGGGCCGCGCTGGTCGCGGCGCGGGTGACCATGCGGCTCGAGCCGGCGAGCTCCATGATCGGCTGGTAGAACTGCCAGACAAACCCGCTGAAGGCGACCAGCGTGCCGAAGGTGATGTCGGTGCTGCCGCGGATGATCAGCACGCCGCCGACGATCCAGATCGAGATGCCGCCGAGGCGCATCAGCCCGGAGACCATGGGCTGAAGCGTCCAGAAAACCTTGTTGACCTCCTGCTCGCGGACGGTGTATTCGCTGTTGCGGCGGTCGAAGCGGTCGATCTCGCGGGGCTCGTTGGCAAACGCCTTGACCACGCGGACGCCCGGCAGCGCATCGCCCACCACGCCGGTGATGCGGCTCCAATAGGTCCACAGCCGGCCGAACATGCTCTGCATCTTCATGCCGCGGATATAGGTCAGCGTCGCCACCGCGGGGATCGGCATCAGCGCCACCAGCGCCAGCTTCCAGCTCATCCAGAACATGACGATCGCGATCGCCAGGATCATCAGCACATCGCGCAGGAAGTTGACCGAGCCGAAGACGATGAAATCCCACAGGCGGTCGGTGTCGCTGGTGACGCGGGTGATCAGGCTGCCGGTGCGTCGCTTTGAGAAGAACCGCAGCGACAGCGCGTGCATATGGGAATAGACCTGGTGGCGCAGGTCCCGCGCCACCGACGTGCCGATGGTCGAGAGCATCTGCATCCGCACGCCGCCCAGCGCCTCCGAGGCGATGATCGTGAGCACGATGGCGACGCCCCAGAACACCAGCTCGCCCAGCCGCTGCGAAGGCGTGAGCACGAGGCCTTCGACCGGGTTAATGGCGCGGTCGATCAGCAGCTTGTTGAGCACGGGCGGCGCGACGTTGATGCCCGTATGAACGAGCGTGACCGCCAGCGAGATCCACACCAGCTGGCGGTAAGGCTT
>CAZBOE010000044.1:0-25040 GCA_964493365.1 uncultured Tepidisphaeraceae bacterium
GGCTGCCTTCCTTGTCGCTGCACCTGTCGCTGGTCTGCATGGCCGACATCCCCAGCATGCGCGTCGGCATCGACGTCACAACCGTCATGGCCGACCGGCACACCCTCGGAAAACGCGCGGTCGAACTGCTCCTCCAGTGCATGGAAGGGAACCATTCATTCCCCAGCGAAGTCGTGCCGCCTGCGGTCATCACCGGCGATTCGATCCGCCCGCCCGCGATCTGACGGCACAGTTTGTCACACAGGTCGAGTTTGCTTCCATCGGCTCGGCGGCCATACTACGTTCTGTACTGAAACCGGAGCTGCCTCGACGCTGCGACCCAGCGGTGCGATACAGGCCACGCTTCTGTCCCGCGATTCGGGGCGCGTGCCAAGCGTCGACACCACGTCGGCCCGGGAGAAAGCCCTTCCTGATTCGTGCACAGGCCGTGTCAAAAACAACGCGCGGCCTTTTGGTTTGCTCTTGTATCGATGCAATGTCCAGTGAGCCTGGTGTTTCATTATGAGTTCCGACATGAGCCCGTCCGATCTGTCGTCACCGTCTGTTCGAATCGATCCGCCCTGGGATAAGGCGGGCAAGCCGCTGACTCGCAGTTGGGCCGGCGTTGTCAACATTGACCAGGCCCGGTGGCTGGTGCGCCGGGATGTTCAGGAACAGCTTGCCATGGCCGCCCGCGAGATCGGCGCGGCCGACGTGCGCGCCGTCGGCATGCTCGACGACGAGATGCGCGTCATCGGCATCGACCCCGCCCGCTTCGACCAGGCGGACCACCGCGCCAAGCGAACCAACTTTCAGTTGCTGACCTACGTCTTCGACTCGCTGGTCGATCTGGGCATGCGCCCCATCGTCGGCACCAACTTCACCCCCACCGAGCTGGCCAGCGGCACCCAGACCATCTTCACCACCCGCGGCAACGTCACCCCGCCCAAGGACATGGCCCGCTGGACGGACCTGGTCACCGCGCTCACACGCCACATCGTCGATCGCTACGGCCGCGACGAGGCCCGCGGGTGGATCTTCGAGGTCTGGAACGAGCCCAACCTTTCGGGCTTCTGGGCCGGCACACAGGAGCAGTATTTCGACCTCTACCGTGCCACCTTCCGCGCGGTGCGCGAGGTCGATTCACACCTGCGGCTCTGCGGGCCCAGCACCGCGCGGGGCGCCTGGGCCGAGGCGTTTCTGACTTACTGCCGCAGGCACGACTGCGTGCCCGATGTCCTGGCCACTCACCTGTACGCCAACGACACGCTCGCCGAGCCCCTTTCACCCTTCGACAACCGCGCCCACGATCAATCCCTCAGCGGCGGTGGCGAGCCGGCCTTCTCGGTCTCGGTCATGCACGACCTTCGCTCGCTGCTCGATTCGCTCAACTACAAGGGCGAGGTGCACTGGAATGAGTGGGGCCGGAGCTGGTTCCCCCATTACCCCCCGCGCGAGACGGTCAACGAAGCCGCCTTCATCGTCGACACCATGCTCGACGCCCACCACCTCGCAGACCGCTACGCCTACTGGAATCTCAGCGACGTCTACGACCAGGTCGGCTACAGCGGCGCGGAATTCTGCGGCCACTACGGCATGCTCAGCCTCAACGGGCTCCGCAAGCCCAACTACCACGCCCACCAGCTGCTGTGCCGCCTCGACGGCCGAATCAACCGCATCGACCTCCCGCCCTCGGCGCAGCTGCAGGCGTGGTCGGTCGTCGGATCGGGCAGGGCGGTCATGCTCAGCACGTTTCGGCCCGACGATTCGCCGGCAAGCCCGGTGCGGGTTGATCTTGCCGCGGCGCCGGGGTTTGACCCGTCGCGGCTGCGGGTCACCCGGCTCGGTGCGCAGGAGAACAACATTGTGGCCCAGTGGCGCTCGCACGGCGCGCCGGATTATCCCTCCCGCGAGCTTCTGCGAACGCTCAAGGCTGCCAACACGCTGTCACCGACCGCCGACTATGCCGTCTCCGAAGGGCGCATATCGTTCACCCTCGAGCGCCCGGGTGTGGCGCTGGTCGAGTTCTAAGCGCCCATCGCGAGCACAAGCCTCTTTGCGGGCATCGATCCCGGGGGCCGCCACCGCCCTTAAGGCAAACAACGATTCCCCGGCCAACAAAGAACCGCGGCCGGGTGCTCGCGCGCCCGCCGCGGTTGGGTGTCGGTATAAAATCCCCGGATGCCGGTTTAGGAGACCAGCTTCAGCTGGCGCGGCTGCTTCACGAACGAGGCGATCTGGATGCGCTTGCGCTTGGCGCCTTCGAGGTGCTCCAGATACTGCCGCAGGGCTTCTTCATCGAACTGTGCGAGAAACTGCGGTTGAGCGGTCGCGTTGTGCCGGCGGATGTCGTCGATGAGTTCGCGCTTGTTCATAGGGTGCTCGAAGTTAGGCGTCCCGTAGGAGGGCGGGGGTCGCGCCCGCCTGCCGGGCTGGCGCGACGCATGACGCAACGTCGCCGTCCCGACCCGGTCCGGCTCACCATCGGACGGTGTGCTTCTCGGACTTGAACCGCCTTCGCCCGTTGTGCCGCGCCCGATTTATCGGTCGTCAGACCCCGGTTTTTGACGCCGCAGGACGTACCGACCCGGGACCACATCCGAGCAGCTGGGCCGCTGGTTATCGGGCGTTGCCAAAGAGGGTTGGGGCGGAAAGACTTGACGGTAGAATCAAGCGCGGCCGGACCGAGCCGCGGCACGGGCCGGTATGCCCGGCTGATGCACTGGATGAGACAAAACCCCGCTGCCGCATCGGTGGTCAGGTGGATGGTCAGACGGTGTTCAGCCGATCGTCAGACGATAGACAGTCGGCGGCCGCCGGTGTCGCGGGCGAGGGGTGCATAAATCGTGGCCGCACCGCCCCTCACGTCGGTCGGCAATGCGGCTATAGTGTCATCGAACCATGACTGCCAATCCGCCAACCACCAACCCGTCGAGCCCTGCGAACGATCCCTTCGAAGGGCTCCACCGTATGTCGACCACCGCCGGACTGGGCAGCGGCGACTATGTCGCCGTCAACCCGATCGCGGTGAGTGCCATCCTCGCGGGCCTGGCGAGTCTGCTGGCGCTGATCGACAGCCTGCTGCTGATCATCCCGGCCATTGGGGTCGCGCTGGCGATTGTCGCGCTGGTGCAGATCCGATCGAGCAATGGCACCCAGACCGGCCGGCTGTTGGCGGTCGGGGGCATGCTGCTGTCGATCGCGGTCGCGGGGGTTGTCGGCGCCCGCACGGTCAACGCAGCGGTGGCCGAGGGCAAGAGCCGCGAAGCGATGGGGCTGGTCATCGACCAGTTCAACCAGGCGGTATCGAGCGGGAAATACGAGCAGGCCTATCCGCTCTTTGCCCCGCGCTTCCGCGAGCGCGTTCCCATGGAGCGGTTTGTTGCGTTCTTCAAGAGTCTCGAGACGACGGCGACCGGTCGGCTGGTCGGCGCGACGTGGAATGGCCGGGCCCAGTTCTTCGAAGACCAGACGACGGGCAATGATTACGCCCAGATACTGATGATCCTGTCGCTTGAGAAGGCCGAGCGAAAGCCGGAGATCGGTACGACGTTCGAGCAGACCGAAGACGGCTGGCAGATCATCAACATGGGCAACCTGTTCGACAACCAGAGCCAGACCGATCAGCCATAACCACCGACCTGCCCCGTGGGGAGGGCGCAGCGGATGTCGGTCTGAGGCTGCGGGTGAGCGGGCTCTCTGCCCAAAACACGACAGGGGACCACCCGCCGCGCCGCTCTTCGGCCGACCACTCGTCTATCCTGCCCATCTCGCCGCCTGGGTGCCTGGCGCATCGCGCTGCTGCCCCCGCGCCGCCGGGCTACCCACCGCACGGGTGACCTGACAAAAATCCGTGACGCCGTGGCTGTCTGCCGGCGGGGTGCCTGCCGCCTGGGGTCACTGGCGCCGGGAGTCACTGGCGCGGAGGTGCATCGGGCGCGGGGCGATCGGTATAGCGGGCCGCACCGTTTTTTCGGCGGGGTCTGCGTCCCCACTTCATTCACGCCCCGTCCACCGACCGTCCGATAAACCGTTCAGACGAACCGGACTGGAGCCAAGCCTCATAACCGGATGCCGGCTGGTCGATACCGCTTATGACTTGTCGCACGGTCGGTGCGGCTGGTCCTGGTTGGACGTTCGGTCCGGCCGGGTGGTCCGCCGACCCGTTCCCGGCGACATCCTCCTCCCGCCGGCGCAGGATTGAGCCTATGCCTCATTCGAGCTTTCAACGCCAGGTCGCTCGGGTACGACGGTCGAATGCCGTGGCATCGATGGCCGGCCGCGCCGTTCGGGCCGTGGTCCTGCCCTTGTCGTCGGTCTGTCTCGCGCTGGCGGCAGTGGGGTGCTCGCAGCTTGCTGTGCCCGTGAGGTATGTCAACCAGAGCACGACTCGGCCGGCGGAGATCGCCTACTCGGCCCCCGAGGCCCCTCCCGCGACGCCCAGTGAGCCGGCGGTCCAGCGGATCAACGCGCTGGGGCTGCCCGGGTCGCTGACTTCGGGCGGGACGGTCGTGCTGGCGACCGATGCCAATCTGCAACAGCACACCGATCTTGCCGACGGCGCCGATGCCGATGTCGGGCTCGACCCGTCCGGCCAGTGGATGGTCTATTCGTCCACGCGGCACGCCCCGACCGCGGAGATTTATCTCCAGCGCGTCAACGGCGCCAGCGTCATCCAACTCACCAACGACAACACCGACGACGTCACCCCGACCTTCAGCCCCGACGGCAAGTGGATCGCCTTCTCTTCCAACCGCTCGGGCAACTGGGCGATCTACGTGATGGACGTGGAAGGCAAAACCACGACCCAGGTCACCGGCGGCAACGGTCAGGACCTCCATCCGACCTTCAGCCCCGACGGGCGGTGGCTGGCCTACTGCTCGATGAACCCGCGCAGCGGGGCCTGGGAACTCTGGGTGACCTCCCTGGAAACCGGTCAGCGGCGACTGATCGGGCCCGGGCTGTTTCCGGTTTGGTCGCCCGATACGACCGTCAACCGGATCGCCTATCAGCGGGCCCGACAGCGCGGCAGCCAGCTTTATTCCCTTTGGACGCTCGATCTGGTCGATGGCGAAGCGCGGCGTGTGACCGAGATCGCAGCGGCGGCCAACGCGGCGATCGTCTCGCCGGCGTGGAGCCCCGACGGCTCGAAGCTGACATTTACCACGCTGCTGCTCGATTCGGCCGAGGGCCCGCAGCAGGAACTCTGGGTGATCGGTGTTGACGGAACCAACCGCCAGCGGCTGACGGGCGGCCCGGGAACGAACCTCGGGCCCTGGTGGGGCGTTGATAACAGGGTGTATTTCGTCAGCGACCGCAGCGGCCGCGAGTGCATCTGGTCGGTCCGAGCCGACGCCCTGGTCAGCGGCTATGCGAGCGGGCAGGCGGGTCAGCCCGGCACGACCGCGACGCTCGACACCCAAGACGCCGAGAATTGAAGCCGAACACTGAAGCTTTGTGTGACAGGGCCACCGGCATGAGCAGAAACCCGAGCCGATCGGCCGCGACGGGCGAGCGGGTCGGTCCGCAGGATCGATCGAAACAACGCCCTTGCGGAGACGCCGGGCCCCGCAGGAGAAGACACCGCCGCATGCATGATGCCCCGCTTGAATGTGTGACCCCTGTTGCTGGATGACCCCTTTCGCTGGATGAGCTGTGATCGTATGACCCATCGAGCCGCTCCACTCCGATCGCTCGTGCTGACGGTGGCCGCCCTGTGGGCTGCCGGCTGCGGCGGGGCGTCTGAGCGGTGGGAGAAGCCTTACGGTCAGGAACAGGGCATTCGCATCGACACCTCGCGCCGCCATGTCTGGGCGGTCGCTCCGGCGGTCAACCTCTCGGGTCAGAGCGCGGTCGACCCGATCCTCCAGGCTGACCTGGTCTATCAGCAGCTTCAATCGATCAAGGGGTTGACGGTCATCCCGGTCGACCGGGTCGTGCAGGTGATGGCGGGGCTCAACCTGGGCCAGGTGCAATCATCGGAGCAGGCGAGCCTGATCTGCCGGATGCTCGGCGCCGACGCGCTGGTCGTGCCGACGGTGACGCAATACGACCCTTATACGCCGCCCAAGATGGCGGCGTCGCTGGCGTTGTTCAGAGACGGCGCCGCCTCGGGTGCGGCGTCTTCGGTCGATCCGGCCGAGCTGGCGCGACGTGCGTCGCCGACGGTGGGCACGCCGCTGGAGCAGTCGCCCCAGTTTGTGCAGGCGGTGGGGATGTTCGATGCCGCGGTCGGGTCGACCCGTCAGGCGGTGCTCGATTACGCACAGGGGCGGCACGATCCATCGGGCCCGCTGGGGTCGAAGGAATACTTCGTCAACATGGACCGCTACAGCGGGTTTGTTTATCGCAAGTTGATCGAGGATCTGCTCGATCAGGTATTTGCGCGCAGTTCGTGATTGCGCGAGGGTGTCGACAGCGGTAGTCCGTGCGGCATCGAGAACACGGGCGGCTTGATGGCGCGGGCAACGCCGGGAGCCGTTCAACATCGGGGCTGAGGCACGTATGAGCACCAAGACGCTCTCTCTGGTCAAAGGCAAGCAGCACTTCTGTTTCCGCTATGAGGTGGGAGAAGAGGCGCTGGTGCTCCAGACGCTGGTTGAGATGGTCCACCGGCGCGACCTTCCGTTCGACTGGTTTGACGCGGCGGTGCTCTCGCACCAGCTCGGACAGCATTTAAGCAAAGAACTTAAGAGCTTTTTGCCGAAGAAGGTTGCGTAGCGGAGGTTATTGGAATCGCGCCTCCGCGGCCGGCCCAAGCCGGTGTCTCGAGCGATTCCACATTGCGGGACGGGGACCGCCCCGCATCGGGCCGACGACGGCCGCCCAGGGGAAGACCGGGCAACGCTGCAGCGCCGACGAGGCGCCGCGCGACAGGCATCCCCACAGGGCAGACCGTCACGGCGATTGCTTCGGGCTGATCCGATCCTGGCACGTCTATGAATTCCGTATCCTTCACGGTCCCCGCCGTTCCTTCTGCGTCGTCCGCGTCCAACCCGTCGGGCAACGCTGCCGCCGCAGGCGATGCGCCGCCCACGGGCCCGGCATCGTCGACCGGCCAAGCGCCTTCTCCCTTCGAAGCCACGCCCGAGAACGAGCGCGTGATCACGCCGATGGTCAGGCAGTTCCTCGACTTCCTCAAACTCGAAAAGCACTTCTCGGATTACACGGTCAAGAGCTACGGCGCCGACCTGGTGCAGTTCGGGCTGTTCGTGGTCGGGCGGATCGGCCCGGCGAGCCTCACGACCGTGGTGGGCGATGTGGCGCCCGAGGCGATCGACGCCCGGCTTCTGTCGGCCGAGCCGCTGACGGTGAGGGAGTTCCTCGCCTATCTCTACGGCCAGAACTACACCAAGAGCACGACGGCGCGGAAACTCGCGACGCTGCGGAGCTTTTACAAGTATCTGATCCGACGCGGGCATCTGAGCGTCAACCCGCTGAGCACGATCCGCACGCCCAAGCAGGAGAAGCGCCTGCCCAAGTGTCTCGACCTCGACCAGGTGCAGCGGCTGCTCGACGCGCCGCGCGGGCCTGACCTGCTGAGCGTGCGGGATAAGGCGATGCTCGAAGTGCTCTACAGCTCGGGCATTCGCGTGAGCGAACTGGTCGAGCTTGAACTGGCCGATCTCGACCTTCAGGAAGGCGTGCTGCGGGTGCGCGGCAAGGGTCGGAAGGATCGCCTGACGCCGATCGGCAGCCAGGCGATTCGTGCGCTGCACCGCTATCTCGAGATGCGGGCCGCCGACGCGGGCGGCCGGCCTTTGCCCGGTCGGGTGTTTCTCAACAAGCATGCCCAGCCGCTGTCGACGCGGTCGGTCCGCCGCAAGCTCGATAAGTATCTCCGGGCGGCGGGTCTCGACGCGGGCATCAGCCCGCACACGCTGCGGCACAGCTTTGCCACTCACCTGCTCAACAACGGCGCCGACCTCCGGAGCGTGCAGGAGCTTCTGGGCCACCAGAGCCTGAGCACGACGCAGGTCTACACCCACCTGACGACCAGCCGCATGAAGCAGGTGTATGATGCCGCCCATCCGCGAGCCGGCGTCGCGGCGCAGCCGATTCCTCATCCGGCGACACAGGTCGCGGAGCAGAACAAGGTCCCTTTTTACCCGGCCAAGGCGGGCTAGACATCCGACTGGATGTCGAAGTTTCGCCCGGCTTGGCCGGACGTCCACCCAGCACGACGCGTCACTCGGCTTAGGACAGGCCGGACCAGGAAAAACCGATACCCCCGCGGCCCCCGGATCACCCCGGGGGCCTTCTCTTGCGCCGGGCATGCGGACGCGGGGGCGTCACCCATTGCATTGCGTGCAGATGTGTTATGCTTCCACGCTTTTCCCGGATCAGCAGCCCAGGAGGTTAGACTTCTCTCGATGCAACAGGATACCGCCGCCATCGTCGATCACGCCAAGTCGGTTCTTATCGGCAACTACGCGCGTCTCCCCGTGGTGATGGCGCGCGGCGCGGGCAGCCGCGTCTGGGACACCGACGGGCGCGAATACATCGACCTGTTTGCCGGCTTCGGCGGCGCCATTCTGGGTCATAGCCATCCCGAGCTGGTGGAGGCGGTCGTGCGGCAGGCGGGCGCGCTGTGGCATGTGGGCAACACGTTTTATACCACGCCGCAGGTCGAGCTGGCCGAGCGGCTCCAGCGACATGCGTTTGACGGCAGGGCGTTCTTCTGCCACTCGGGCCTCGAAGCCAATGAGGCTGCGGTCAAGCTGGCGCGACTGGCCGGGGCGGAGAAATCGCCCAAGCGGTGGAAGGTCATCACCTTTGACAAGAGTTTCCACGGGCGCTCGCTGGCGATGATCTCGGCGACCGGCAACCCCGCGGTGAAGGCCGGCTTTGACCCGGCGGTGCCGGGGTTTTCACAGGTCGCGCCGGGCGACATCGACGCGCTGCGCGCCGCGGTCGATGACCAGACCGCCGCGATCATGTTCGAGCCGATCCAGGGCGAAGGCGGGATCAACCTTTATCCGCCAATGTTCGCGGCACAGGTGCGTGAACTGTGCGACCAGCAGGGCATCGCGCTGATCTTCGACGAAGTCTGGACCGGCTGCGGGCGGACGGGGCGGTGGTTTGGCCACCAGCATTTCGCCGACGCCTCGGGCAACGCGGTGACGCCCGACATCATGACGCTGGGCAAGGCGGTGGGCGGCGGGCTGCCCGTGGGGATCATGTGGGCCCGGCCGGAGATCGCGCAGCATCTCGTCCCCGGGCGTCACGGCTGCACCCTGGGCGGCAACCCGATCTGCATGGCGGTCTCGAAGACGATCTTCGACGTGATCGAGCGCGATCGGATGACCGACCACGCGGCGGCGCTGGGCGAGTATGCGATGGCGCGGCTCAAAAACGAGAAGAAGCTTTCGGGCAAGATCGTCGGCGTGAGGGGCAAGGGGCTCTTCATCGGTGTCGAGTTCGTGTCGCCGCCGGAAGGGCTGGTCGAGGCGGGGCTGCGGCAGGGGGTTGTGATCAACGTGACCCAGAAGACGGTGGTGCGGATCGCGCCGCCGATCAACATCAGCCGCGAGGATATGGACAGCGGGATCGACCGTTTCGTCGCCGCGACCGCGGCGCTGCACTGAAATGAGCGGCTCGACGAGCCGGCACTGACTATGCTGGGGCGACCATGACTCGAATCACGCTGCTGCTGACGATGCTGGCGACCGTGGCGGGCGGTTGCGTCAACCCGTTTGCCAAGCCGCAAGCGGCCAGGCCCGTCGAGGCGACGCGCGCCCCCGAGGCGTGGGTGGTCGGGCAGGAGCTTCCCCCGGGCGCGGATGTGAAGGCCGGGATGTTCGAGTCGACGGCGTTGTCGTCGCCCGAGCCGACGCCGGCGGACGCCGCCCCGGGCGGCGCAGCCTCCGGCCAGCTCGACCCCGTGTCGATCGCGCGCACCGCGTCACACGTTGAAGTGTGGCTCATCAGCGTGCCCCAGGGCACCGTCAGCCGCGACGAGGCGTTTTGGAAGCGAATCGACGAAACCGCGGTCGATGTGGCGACCTACGACCTGCTGTTCAAGAACGGCGTGCGCGTCGGCACCGCGCCGGTGAGCGAGTGGGGCTATTTCCGCGATCTGCTCAGCAGGCACCCGGCCATCAGCAAGCAGGGCGGTGCCACCATTCGCGATGAAATGACCATGACCATCGATGTCGCCAAAGACATCGAGACGCAGACCATCTTCCATCTCGACGCGGCCAACACGCCGATCGGGCGGACCTTCGACGAGTGTGACAACCAGCTTGCCATCACGTTTCAGCCCGCGCCTCGCCGCGGCGACGCGGTGCGGGTGGCGGTGTGTCCGGTGGTCAAGTCACGCCGCACCCGACTCGAATACACGCAGCAGGGCACCGAGCGCGAAGTCGTCACCGTCAAGCCGGAGCGGCTCTACCAGCTCAACCTCATCAGCGATGTGCGCTACGGGCAGTTTCTCGTGCTGGCGCCGTCGTCGGAGTCGATTCACCTGACCAGCCTCGGGCGGGCGTTTTTCGTGGAAGACAAGGCGGCCGAGCGGATGGAGCGGGTGATCCTGATCGTGCCCCGCGAGCTTCACCTGACCAACGAGGAAGAGGTCCGGCGCGCGTTGCAGCGGCGCTGACGACGGCCGACCGCCGGCGTGACGATGCTGACGTGGCGGGGTCTAGGTTGAGGTATCGACACGGTGGTGTCGGGCGTGGCGGTGGCGCCTGTTGCGGGCGGGCCTGTTGCGTTCAATCCTGTCTGTGAAGCCGCGGCGCGGCGTATCGTGCTCGTTTTGTGAGGGGGCGCAACAAACCAAGGATCGCCCCCTCCGAGGCGATCCTGGCGGCGCGGTGAGCGCCTGTATCACAACGGTCGTTGTCGTCGGTCAATACACGACCGACATGGCGTCTTCGACCGCCTCCATCACCTGGCGGACATGGAAGGGCTTGCGGAGGAACCCGTCGAACCCGGTCGTCGTCAGCGAGCGAAGCTCGTCTTCGGTGAGCTTGCCGCTCATGGCGATGACCTTGGTGAGTTGAAGGTCGGGGTTGGCTCGCACCTGCTTGGCGACCTCTCGGCCGTCGACGTCGCGCAGGTGCATGTCGAGCAGGATCACGTGCGGGCGGAACTTTTCCGCGGTGATGCCCGCGGCGAACCCGCCGCGCGCCACTTCGACCTCATACTTGGCTTCGTCTTCGAGGATCTTCTCGAGCACCTCGACGATGTCCTGTTCTTCGTCGACGATCAGCACACGGGTGCAGCCGGTCATCAGGCCGTTGAGCGGCATGCCGTGCTGCTTCATGAAGCGGATGAGCTGGTTGAGCGGAATGCGGCGGTCTTTCGACCCGGGAATGCGATAGCCCGAGAGCGCGCCCGAATCAAACCACTTGCTCACGGTGCGCGGCGCGACGTTGCAGATCTTGGCAACTTCGCCGGTCGTGAGAACATCTTTCAGTTTCGTCGCACTCATGGGGGATCTCCTGTCGCTGGCGGCGCCCGACCCGGGCGGCTTGGGGGGTCGACGACCTGTCGAACCCGCATCCTGCGCCGGGTTGAGTCCGGCGTCGGAGGGCGTTTGGCCCCGCCCAGGGGCGGCCTCTTCGGCATCCGGGTTGGTCCGGCCGTCAGCCTGTTCTGGGTCGCTTGCGCTCACACTTCTGATATCGACTGCCCACGTCGCGGCTTTAGGAGCAATGCGCAGGATTTGCCATGTGTCGGGTCTGTCATAGTCGGGCCCCCGCGGGCGGATGAGGCCGGTTGTGACCGCGGCACGGCGCGGCAGAATCTCGTGGCCGGGCGGTTGTTTGCGCCGCTCTGCCATGTACAACATGGGCCGGTGGAGTTCGCCGCCCCGCGTAAAGCGCGGGCTCAATGTGGTTACCGCGGCAGGATGGCCTGCAGGAGTGCACGGCATGCACGTCCTATATATCCATCAAAACTACCCGGCGCAGTTCGGTCATATCGCGCGGGCGCTGGCGGGCCGGAAGGGTTATCGGTGCACGTTCGTATCGATGCTCTCGCCGGGCGTGAGCGGGGCCCTCGAGCGAATTCAATACAAACCCGCCGGCGGGGCGACGGCGCAAACCCACTACTGCTCGCGGACTTTTGAAAACGCGGTCTGGCACTGCGACGCCGTTTATCGGGCCCTGCGCGAGCGGCCGGACGTGCGCCCCGACCTCATCGTCGGTCACAGCGGCTTCGGTTCGACGCTGTTTCTCAAAGACCTTTACCCCGGTGTGCCGGTCGTCAACCTCTTCGAATACTACTACCGCCCCGAAGACCCCGAGTCGGACATGAACTTCCGCCACGACCTGGGGTGGGAAACGCCCGTGGCGAACTTCCACCGCGCGCGGTGCCGCAATGCGATGATCCTGCTCGACCTGCAGGAGGCGTCGGCCGCCTACACCCCCACCGAGTATCAGCGGTCGGTGTTTCCGACGCAGTGGCGTCAGCGCATGTCGGTCATCTTCGACGGCGTCGACCGAAGCTTTTACCACGGCCACGGCGAGTCGCTCCGCCCGCTGCCAAGCCAGCGAGGCGTGCGGACGATCGCCGGCCGGCAGGTGCCGCCGGGGACGAAGGTTGTCAGCTATGTCAGCCGCGGGTTCGAGTCGATGCGCGGCTTCGACATCTTCATGAAGGCCGCCAGGCGGATTCTGTCTCACGAGCCCGACACGCTGTTTTTCGTCGTCGGCTCCGACCGCGTCTGCTACGGCGGCGACGAGCGCCACATCGGCAAGGCGCGGAGCTTCCGCGAATGGGTGCTCCAGCAGGAGAGCCATGACCTCTCGAAGTTCGTCTTCACCGGCAGGCTGCCCCCCAGTGAGCTGGGCCAGCTGCTGGCATCGACCGATGTGCACATCTATCTCACTGTGCCGTTCGTGCTGAGCTGGAGCATGATGGACGCCCTGAGCTGCGGCGCCGTGGTGGTCGGGTCGGACACCGCGCCGGTGCGCGAGATGATCCGCCACGGCGAGAACGGCCTGCTGGCCGACTTTTTCGATGCCGATGCAATCGCGGCCCGCACGGTCGAAGCGCTGCGCGATGTGCCCGGCCACCGCGTGCTGGGCCGGACGGCCGAGCAGATCATCGTCGGCCGCTACAGCATGGAGGCGGTGTTGCCCCAGATGCTGGCGCTGTATGACCGCGCGATGTCTCAACCCGCGCAGCCCGCCCCGCCTGCCGGCCTCCGCCCGCTGCCCGGCCTCGATCCCGCCCAACTCGCGGCCACCGCCTTCGACGACCAACCCGGCCTCCGCCCACCCGCCGGCACGTTCGGGTCGGCGTAGCAACCGACGCAGGGCTGATCGATCGACGAAGGGCTGATCGACCAGCGCAGCGCAGATGGGTCGAGCTGTCACCCCGAGCCTCGATCGGGGCGGTTGTGCCGGTCGTCCTCGAAGCGCACTGCATAAAAAAGCACGGCACGAGCCAGAGGCCCGTGCCGTGCGGTCGATCGATCTGACTTCCAAGGCGGGCGGCTTACGCCACCGTGGCCGGCTGCATCTGGTCGAGCATGCGCGAGAAGCGGTTTTCCCGGCGGTTCTTCCAGCCCTGCTTGTGATAGGCATAGCCCACGATCAGCGGCACCGCGATCGTCGCTTCGCTGTAGACCATCTGCTCATACACGGTGTCAACCTTGCCCCAGCTCGAGGCTTCCTTGAGCGTCGAGCTCGACAGCGCGCCGTCGCGCACGTCGGCCACCGTCACCTGCACGGCATACTTGTGCATCGGCGCATCCATCCCGAGCACCTCGGCGCACACGACAATGTCCTGGGTGAAGTTCTTGGGCACGCCGCCGCCGATCATGAAGATGCCGGTCTCGGGGTTCTTCATCTTGATCTGCGTGAGTTCGCGGAAATCCTTGGCCGAGTCGTGCGACATCGAGCCCTGGCCGTTCTCAAGCCGGGCGACCTGGTGCGAAACCATGCCGAAGCCGGCCGAGCAGTCGGAAAACGCGGGCACGAAGATCGGCACGTCTTTCCTGTAGCACTCGTAGACCAGGCTGTCGGCGCACTTGGGCCCGCCGTTCTTCTCGAGCCAGGCGCCCATCTCGCGGATGAACTCGCGCGACGAATAAGGCCGCGGCTCGAGCTCGTCGGCGATCAGCTTGGTCGTCTCGTCGCAGGCGCGGAGCTCTTCCTCGTCGATCAGCGTGTCATAGATGCGGTCGATCGCGTGCTCGCGGAGCTTGCCGTCATACATGCCGCTCTTGAGCTCTTCCGAGGCGATGTAGTGCTTGAAGCCCAGCGCCTCGAAGAAGTCCTGGTCGACGATGTTGGCCCCGGTCGAGACGATCGCGTCGACCATGTTGTTGCGGACCATGTCGACGAAGACCTTCTTCATGCCCGCCGACACCATCGAGCCGGCCAGCGTGAGAATCACGGCGCAGTCGCGGTCGCGGAGCATGCGGTCGTAGATGTCCGAGGCGCGGTAAAGGTCGCGCGAGCTGAAGGCCAGCTTGCCCATCGACTCGACCAGCGGGACGATGCCGGGCATCTTCGTGATGTCGATGTGGTCGATGGTGTCGCCCAGAAACTGCTTCTTCTCGGCGGCGTCGTAGTTGGCCTTGAGGGGCTTGGCGTTGAAGTCGTTCATGTCGGGTCTCCTTGAGGCAAAAGGGCGTTGCGGCGCTCTGCCGCGCGATCCGGGTCATCGGGCTACCCGGCGTGATAAACCACCGGGATCGAACAACGGGGCACAAAAACAAAAAAGCCACCTCGGCCCGCTACGGAGTGGCCGCGCCAGGCGGCTCACCCGCCATTGCGGGCCGGGGTGGCTTTACGTCAGTGATATTGGCATTACTGATACGAGCGGTCAAGGGGGAAGTTCGGCCGCATGCGCGTGGGGGCGGCGATCCTCCGTTGAGCCGTGTTTACCGGTTGCGGGCCGGCGTTTGCTCAGGCAGCGGTCATCGTGTGGGCGTCTGCGCGGACGGCGCCGGCTGAGTGGTGGTTGTCGTCAGCGGGGCCACCGCCGTTAATCCCACCATCGGCTGGAAGGGCTTATCGTCAACGTAAGACGATCTCACGGTCAACCAGACATACGGAGCCACGTAAGGGTTTGACCGGGTGCCTGACTTGAGAATGCCCGGGATCTCACGACGCGCCGCGAACGGCCCGGGGTCGATCCCGTGCTGTTCGGCGAAATCCGCCAGCCTGTTTGCCACTCCTGCGGCCGTCTCGTCACGCAGCCCGACCTTGATGGACAAGACGGTTCCATCGACGTCTTCGGCGATCATGACGTCCCGGACGTCGTCAAACTCATACCGACCATGGCCCGGGAACTCGACGACCAGGTGCCGAATCGATCGGATGTCAACGAACCCTGCACCGGGCCGTCCGGCCGGGAGATTCAGCGGCGGCATGACACGCAGATCGTTCAGGGTCGTCTGAGGGGTGACCACCCAGTGCACGCGCGAAGAATACCCATTGAACCAGACGGCTCCGATCACGGCCAGGGTGACCGTAGCCACCAACACGGACACCGCGATCTGACGCCTCACTTTAGGGGAACCGAAGGTCACTCAAACTCCCGAGCCATGATCTGATCCAACGTAAGCGCCACGAGTGAATTCCGTTCTTCTTGCGAATAGCGAATCCAATCTGCCCAGACCTCTCTCTCCATCCAATCCCACCGAGAATCGAAATTGGCGAAGCTAGACCAGATAAATCCCACCCCATGGTAACCGACTCTTTTCAGACCAACCTTGCCCGCAGCGAGCTGAGGAGCGTCGTGGCGGAGCATGACGACAAAGCTGGTCACGGGTCAATGAAAAAGTCAGTAGCGTTGTTTGTCACCGGCCGCGCTCGGGCTAACCTACCCGCATGCCCACCGACCCCGGCGACAACGTCACCCGCGCCCGACTTCGGCTCGCGCTGCGCAGCGACAAGGCGATGGGGCTGGCGTCGCTGCCGGTGCGGCTTGCGAAAGGCAAACCGCCGGCAGGTGCGCGACGTGGTGCCGTGTCATCTTCTTCCGCGGCAACGTCTGCCGCTGCACCGTCTGGCGCTGGGGCGTCGTCAGTGTCTGCGACGCGTGACCGGTCCGAAGCGCTGAAGGCTGTGACAGCGCCCGCGGCCAGAGAGGCCACGCCCGTCAGGCCCGCGTCATCTGCAGCGCCCGACCGGCCGGCGGTGTCTCCGCAGAAATCGCGGCTCTTCGGCGAGGATCAGCCTGCCCCGATGCTCAACCTCGATGTAGACCTGTCGGCGCCGGTGTTGCCGCGACAGCAGAAAATCGTTCGCCTCGCGCAGATGGACGACAACGAGGTCAAGGGCTGCACGCGTTGCGTGCTCTGCCAGACCCGCACCCACACCGTTTTCGGCGAAGGCGACCCCGACGCGGGGCTGATGTTCATCGGCGAAGGCCCCGGCGAAAATGAAGACCTCCAGGGTCGCCCGTTCGTTGGCAGGGCGGGCGAGTTGCTGGGCAGGCAGATCGTCGCGATGGGGCTGACGCGCGAGCAGGTGTTCATCGCCAACATCGTCAAGTGTCGCCCGCCGGGCAATCGTGTGCCGGCCGCCGAAGAGGTCAGCGCGTGCACGCCCTACCTGCTGAGGCAGATCGAGATCATCCGCCCGAAGGTGATCGTGACGCTGGGCCTGCCGTCGACGCAGTATATGCTGTCGTCGAAGCTGGCGATGAACAAGCTCCGCGGGCGATGGCACAACTGGCGCGGCATCAAGCTCATGCCGACATATCACCCGGCCTATCTCCTGCGCAATTACACCGAAGAGGTTCGTCGCACGGTGTGGCAAGACCTTCAGCAGGTGATGGCGGAGCTGGGGCTTCCGATCAAGCGATAGGCCGCGCATCGATTGCGCCCTATCGGGTGAACGCCTATCGCGCAACCGCGGGCCCAGGTGGCTCTGCGCCAGCACTCGGTGGATAACCTGTCAGAAGCGATGCACGCCGAAGAGGGCGGCGTTGGCGCGTCTGCCGGCGGTTCGTGCAAAGCCGACTTGGCGTTGCACGCAGTCAGCGCGGCGTCTCGACACGGCAGCGACTCGTCGCTAGCCGTCGTAGCGCGTCGGCTGTGCCGACGCAATCAGTTGGGGCGCTTCACTCGCGCGGGCAGTCCAGCGCTGCGCCGATGTCGTGCCGCCAGACCGCGCCAGTGCGGAATCGCGCAATGCAGCGCGCGAAATAAAGTGGACCGGCGCGCGGTGAATCGGCGGTGAAAAGATGTCGCGCCGGCGGATTGCCTTTGTCTAGATGGCGTCAGGTTGGTAAACTCGCCGGAATCGGCGCTTTGGAAGCGCGCACCGCTCGCGAGGCCGCAAAACGGGCCTCTCGCGGGCGCGCAGGCGGCGTCGATCAACGCCGCGGTGCAGCTTGCCGCGGTTAGAAAAATCAGGGCCAACTCTCACCAGTAACGACATGGTCACCACCTCAACGTCTATGCCCCGCGAAGCCGCGACGCGCCGCGTCGCCGAGCCGGGTCTCGACCCTTCGACATGGCAGCACATTCTCCAGGCTGTTCGGGCCAATCATCCTGCACTGAATCGTGTCTGGTTTGACCAGATGATCCCGCGGCAGCTCACCAACGGCGTCATTCAGGTGACGGTGCAGACGCCGGCCCAGCTCAATTTCTGTCAGAGCCAGTGCCAGCAGCCCTTCACCGCCGCGGCGCAGCAGGTGACCAACCGGCTCATCGCGGTCAGCTTTCACTGCGAGACCATCCAGCGCGGCGGCGTCTTCAACGAAGGCGATCAGCCGCTGCCGCTCAACCCCGATTACACGTTCGAGCAGTTTGTTACCGGCCCGTGCAACCGCCTGCCCCACGCGGCCGCGGTCGCGGTGGCCGAGCAGCCCGGCAAGGCATACAACCCGCTGTTCATCCATGGCGGCGTCGGGCTCGGCAAGACACACCTGCTCCAGGCGGTGTGCCAGAAGGTGATGGAGCGCGACCACGAGGCGCGCATCCTCTATCTCTCGTGCGATTCGTTCATCAACCAGTTCATCCTCGCGGTCGAAACGGGCGACATGCACCAGTTCCGCTATCGCTACCGCCAGGTCGATATGCTGGTGATCGACGACATCCACTTCCTGGCCGGCCGAGACCGCACGCAGGAGGAATTCTTCCACACCTTCAACACGCTCTATCAGCAGCAGAAGCAGATCATCCTGAGCGCCGACTGCCCGCCCAGCGAGATCCCCGAGCTCGAGGAGCGGCTGGTGAGCCGCTTCAACTGGGGCCTGGTGGCGCGGATCGAAAAGCCGTGCTACGAAACGCGCGTGGCGATCCTGCAGAAGAAAGCCCGCATGCGCGGCCTCCAGCTTGCCGATGACGTGGTCTGCTACGTTGCGGGCAAGGTCGAAAACAACACCCGCGAACTCGAGGGCGCCATCACCAAATTGCAGGGCATGTCGATGCTGCAGCAGGGCCGTATCGACCTCGACCTGGCCAAGTCGGCGCTGGGCGACACCGCCACCCCCGAGCAGCGCCGCGTGACGATCCAGCAGATCTTCGATGCCGTCACCAAGTATTACAACGTCCGCCTGAGCGACCTTCAGAGCAAGAAACGCCACAAGAGCATCGCGTTTCCGCGGCAGGTCTGCATGTTCCTGGCGCGGCGTCACACGCGATACAGTCTCGAAGAGATCGGCGGCTATTTCGGCGGCCGCGACCACACCACGGTGCTGCATGCGGTCCGGACGGTCGATGCCGACATGAAGGCCGACCGCGAAATCGCAAACCAGGTCAACCACATCGAGTCGCAGCTTCACCAGTGAGCCAGGCATTCAATTGAGCCATGCATCTGGTCGCCAAAGCCGTAGAGCCCGGCGCGCCGCGATCGCGCCCGAAGAGCGCGAGGCGTTTGCAGCGGCGCAGGCGATCTGCGCCCGCCACGCCCGGTCGTTCCATTTCGCGTCGCATTTCCTCCCCCGTCGCAAGCGCCAGGCAGCCTTCGCGGTCTATGCCTTCTGCCGCATGATCGACGACGCCGTAGACCAGGAGGGCGACGCGGGCGACGCGCTGGCCACCGGCACATCGCTCGACGCGCGGCTCGCGGCCTTTGCCGCCAAGCTCGACGAAATCTACGACGACCGGCTCCGCCTGCCCCCGCTCCCGCAGCGCACGGCCGCCCAGCACGCCCTCCACGCCTTTGCCCTCACCGTGCGTCGCTATGGCATCGAGAAGCAGCATTTCCTCGAGCTGGCCGAGGGATGCCGCATGGATCTGACGATCAACCGCTATGCCACGTGGGCCGACCTCGAAGTTTACTGCTACCGCGTGGCGGGGGTTGTCGGGCTGATCATGTGCAGCGTGTTCGAACCCGCCGACCCCGAGGCGAAACGGCAGGCGGTGGCCTTTGGCAACGCGATGCAGCTCACCAACATCCTGCGCGACGTGAAGGAAGACTGGGATCGAGGCCGCGTCTATTTGCCAGGCGAAGACCTCGCCCGCTTCGGCTACACCGAAGCCGACATCGCGGCCGGCGTGGTCGACGACCGCTTCACCGCGCTCATGCGGTTCGAGATCGAGCGGGCCCGCGGGCTCTACCGCAACGGCGCCGCGGGGCTGCGACACCTCGCCAACGACGGATCGCGGCTCACCGCCTCGGCCATGGGCGTGATCTACGGCGGCATTCTCGGCGCGATCGAGCGACAGCGCTACGACGTCTACACCGCCCGCGCCCGGCTCAGCGCGTCGCAGAAGCTCGCCCGCATTCCCGCGGCGTGGCGGCTATCGCGCACCGGCTCGGCCGCGGCGATCGACCGGGCGTTCGGATGAGCGAGCCCGGTTGTGGCTAATGCTTTAATCGCATTGACGGCGGCGCGGCGCCGTCACGTGCCATGCTTGATGTGGTGCTCCGTATACGCCAGCGCCACGCCATAGAGCGTGAGGTGGGGCGACACGGCATGGATGAGTTCCCAGTCTTCAAAGAGCCGCTCGGCGTCGCCGCCGGTGGCGATGATGTCGGGCCAGAAGCCGAGGTGGGTGGCGTAGTTTTCCACCAGTTCCTTGACCATGCCGCGGACGCCGTGAAAAACACCATGACGCACCGCCTGCTCGGTGTTCTGCCCGATGGCGGCGGCGGGGCGGTCGAAGGCGATCTGGGGAATCCGTGCGGTGCCGGTGTGCAGCGAGCGGAGCATCATCCCCACGCCCGGCGCGATCGCGCCGCCGAGGAAACCGCCCTGGTCGTCGCACACGTCGATGGTGATGGCCGTGCCGGCGTCGACCACCACGCAGGCCTTTCCCATCTGCTCATAAGCGGCGGCAATGTTCACCACGCGGTCGGCGCCGGTCTGGTCCGGCTGTTCGGTCTTGACGGTGATCGGCAGGTCGATCTGCCGGCCGACCCAGGCGATGTCCTGCCCGGTCGCATCCTTCACCGCGGCTTCGAGCTGCTCGGCCACCGAGGGGTTGACGCTCACACCCGCCACCGCGGGCTGCTCGCCATCGGCGAGACGCGCCCAGACATCGGCGATGGCACCGGCCCACTCCTTGGGCGTATCGACGGCAAGGTGAGCCGTGTGCGTCAACTCGCCCGCCACAAAGGCCCCCAGCGCGATGCGGCTGTTACCCAGGTTGATCACAAGCAGGTTGATGTCCATAGGCCGCGATCATAGGCAAACCGCCGCCGGATTGGCACGCCAACCCGGTATGGCGAGGCGGATGCCCGCGATTCGCTCGCCGGTCGCTTGCCAATCAGTGGTCGTCGTGCGCCGAGCGATCGTCGCGCGGCAGCCGATCGTCGTGCGACAATCAATCGTTGAACGCTTGCCATTCGACCATCGCGCCAAACAACCGCGCATCGCTCGTCAATCGACCCCCGCGGTGGCCAGTCGCCCATCGCCTGCGCGCCATGCCGTCGCCCATCGCCGGCCGACGGCTCGCCTGCGGTGGCGTGATCCGCCGCCGGTCGGAGGGCGTTGGTCAGCGCCGCCGCCAGAGCACAGCTATGCCCGTCGACGTCGGCCCAGCAGTGCGGCGGGCGTCGCCACCAGCGCCATCGCACCGGGCTCTGGCACGATGCCGGCCGACTCGAGCAGCGCCGTTGCCTCGTCGAGGGCGGCCGGCGAGAGCCCGAAGCCGTAATTGCCCAGGAGCAGGCCCAGGTCGTCGAAATCAACGTCGCCGTCGCCGTCGCTGTCGCCTCCGGTGAGTGCGGCGACGGGCAGATCGTAGTTGCCCAGGAGAATCCCCAGGTCATCGAAATCGACATCGCCGTCGCGGTCGGCGTCGCCGTCGATCAGGTCGCCCACCTGCCAGAAGCGCACGCCGTCGGCGATCGCCTTGCCCGAGCCGGGCACGTCGATCATCACGCTCGACACCTCGCCCGGCAGCAGCGCGAACTGCCCCAGCGACACCCACTTGCCGCCGCCGCTGCGCATGTCGACGGTGAACATCGAGACGCCTGCGGCATGGGTGACAAACACGTTGACCGCCGCCGCGTGACCCGAATGGTCCTGCCCGGAACGATCGTCGAACCAGCGGATGGCGATGTCGAAGAGGCCCTTTTCCGGAATGACCGGCGTAAACGTGGCCGACGCGTTGGGGTCGTTGCTGAAGGCGGCGTTGTCTTCGATCCAGCCCCCGGCGAAGCTGGTCGTCGTGCTCCATGTGCCGGCCAGCGTCGCGCGGGGCCCGGCGTTGTCGAGGATGATCTGCCGGCGCTGGTCCCACAGCGTCTCGTGGCTGAAGGCGGTGTAGACGTCAACGTTGTTGAGCGTCCCGTCGAGCGTCACGCCGTTGCGGGTCTCGCGGACGGCGTTGGGGCCGCCCTGCACGTTGACGGCAAACAGGCTCGAGTCGATGGTCACAAACCGAGGATCGATCCCAAACCCCGCCACGTGCAGCGCCCCGTAAAGCTCGGTCATCCCGCCGTTGATGGTCTTGATGTGCGTGCCGTCGTCTTCGGTCTTCATGCCCAGGATCCACACCCGCGCGTTGTCGTTGAGCACCTTGGCCTCGATCGACGACCCTTCGATGTCGCCCTCGATGTTGAGCTGACGCGCCCAGACGTTCTGATTGCGGAACGTCACCGGCTGGATCGCGGCGTCGGCCAGGAACACGTCGCCCGGGGCGGCGGCGGTCGGCACATACTTCGGCCCCAGCACATTCTGCATGATCAGCTCGCGCGACGATGCGTGTTCGTAGGTCAGTCCGCCTTCGAGCCGCTCGATCACCACCGGCTCGCCGTTGCCGTCGTTGATGACCACTTTGCCGCTGCCCTCGAGGCGGGCTTCGGTGCCGATGAAACGAACCACCTGCCCGCGAAGCTGCACCGTGCCGTTGACCGTCCACGTGCCCCGGGGGAAGTAGATGACCGACGCGCCCGAATCGATCGCGGCCTGGACGGCCGCGGTGTCGTCGCCGCTGTCGTCGCCGTTGCCGCCGAAGGCCAGCGGGCTGGCCCAGTTCGACAGGGCCGGCAGCGGAATGTCGGGCGTCTCTCTCACCGACAGCGAGAGCGACGTGTCGGGCGAATCGAAAAGCTGATAGGGCCCGCCCCTGCGGTTCACGCTCGACCCGTTGGCCCAGTATTCCTCGATCGCCGCGCCCGACAGCGCGTGATTGCCCCTGAACGCCCCGAGCTCGTTGGAGATCGCGCCGGGATAGCCGTCGATGCTCACGCCGGCGACATAGATCGATTTCTGGTTGCGCACCGCGTTGACCGTGACCCCGGTCGCGGTGTTGGTCAGCGTGCTGTCGAGCAGCACCATCCGGCCCTCACTGGTGTTCTGCACCGATGTCACCTCGGGCAGCGATTGAATGCTGTTGATCCTGCGGGCAAAGACCGTCTGCGTCGTGCCGTTGACCCAGCCGACCACCCGCTGGTCGCGCAGCGTGATGTTTTCCAGTGTCTGGCTCGCGGTCGGGTTGCCGGTGTTGATGCCCGTGTCAAAGCCGATGATCTCGACATCTTCGATCATCATCGGCCCGGGCTCATTGGCCGCCAGTTGCAGGCCGACCGCGCCCAGTCCGTCGCCCGAGCGGATGGTGACGTTCTTGACCGTCCCCTGGTTGCTCGCATTGAACTGCAGCCCCGTGGCCGACGGGTTGCCCACGCCGGTGTCGATCGTGAGATCGCGCACGGCATTGCGGAAGTATTGTGCCGCCCCGTTGGCAGTGTATCCGATCACCGCCCCCGTGAAGCCGAGGTTGTCGCCCAGCTTCAAGACCACGCCCGCCCGGCTCTGGCCCTGAAAGATGTTGCGCTTGCGCACGCCGTCGTCCACCGCGGGCGTGAGCTGCGCGCTCAGGTCGTATTGCCCGTTGGGGAAGTAGAAGATCGTGTTGCCTGAGGGAAACGCGTCGAGCGCCGCCTGAATGGCGGCCGAGTCGTCCAACCCGTCGTCGGGGATCGCGCGCAGCAAAGGGTTGGGATTCCAAGTTGTAAGATCGATCACATTGGCGTCAAAAGGAAAAACCACCTCGCCCATCGCCGACGAGGGCAGCGTCAGGCTGCTCAGCCCCGACACCACCACCGCCGCCGCGAGGGCAAGGGCCGCGTGCGGGGTCGATCCCGTCTCTGAGGTGCGCACTGTCTTGGCTGAAGCAGGCCATGCCATGGTGCAATTCTCCCGGTAAGGCGATCGTGTTCGTATCGTCTGATGTCGATGCGTAAGGTTGTTTGGAGTCGGCCGGCCGGTCGCTGAATTCGCCGGAGACATTAGCACACGTCCGGCCTCGGCCGCAGAAAAATTTCCCATGGCCCGGAAAGACACGGGTCGCTTGTCGCGTCGACGAAAGCCGGCGGGGATGTCGATGGCCGGTATCGGAGTCGAACCGATACGCCCTCGCGGGCGGTGGATTTTGAATCCACTGCGTCTGCCAATTCCGCCAACCGGCCGTTGGGGGGTCTGCCTGAGCCGCCGCTCTGGCTATGCTGTCGAGAGTATGGCTGGGGTGTGCGGCGTCGTCAAACCACGCCGGTCGGCCATGAGCGTCGCCGGCCCGACACGCCGTGAGGGGCTCGACACCCGCCGTCTACGCCGGCGCAACATGACGCCGACGATTCACAGTAAAGGAGAAGCCGTCCATGTCGATTCGCTCAACAGGCTCGTGTGTGGTGTGTCTCATCGCCATCGCGCTGGGCTCGGCCGCCCAGGGTCAGCCCGCGTCGCAGGGCGAAGCGGAAACGCCGACCACCCGGCCGGCCGAAGCCGCCGCCCGCGCTCGCGGCCTCTACCTGATCGGGTCGATGCCGCCGGCCATCCACCTGCTCCAGCTTGCCGACACCGAGAACCGCGGGTTCTCCCAGTTTGACCAGACGCTGCGCGAGGCCGGTGTCGAGCTCGAAGAGCAGCGCGACACCGATGTCACCATCGACGCAGAGACGCTCGCGCCCTATCGCCTGCTCGTGCTCTCGTCGAACAACCGGCGATTCACGAAAGACGAGGCCGACGCCTTGCGTGTCTGGGTCGAGGCCGGCGGCGGCGTCGTCGCGTTTTCCGACTCCGCGTTCGGCGGCACGCCCAAACAACTCGGCAACACCGCCGGCCTCGATTCCGACAACGACCTGCTCTCGCAGTTCGGCCTCCAGTTCCTGCGCGACAACGGCGCGGGCGTCTTCACCATCCGCCAGTGGGAAGCCGATCACCCGCTCAACGCCAACAACAAGAACGAGGGCATCGTCTTTCGCGGCGAAGGCGTCTCGCTTATCCGCGTGACCGAGCCCGCGGTCATGCTCGCCCGGCTGCAGGCCGGCGGCACCAAGGGCACCGTGCGGCTCAACAACGAAGACGGCCCGATCCAGCCCAATGACGCCGCCGTCGCGGTGGCCATCGTCGGCAAGGGCCGCGTCGTCGGCACGTTCGACCGCAACACCTTCTGGAACGCCGGCGAAGGCACCCGGCTGTCCGAGGTCGACAACCGCAAATACGCCCAGACGCTTTTCCGCTGGGCCGCCGGCCTCGAACAAGACTAGCGGCCGGTCTCGAGCGGTCGCCCGACAAATGCCGGTCATTTGTCGGCTGACTGATCGAGGTTTGTCACCCACTTGCCGATGTGGCGTCGCGACGGCTTCCGCGTCGCGCAGTGGGTGTCTGGCGCTTGTGCCGCCGCAGCGTGCGGGTATCGTCGCTGTCCCGTCATGAATAAATCGCCCATCGCTGTTGTTTGTGGTGCCGGGCTTTTG
>CAZBOE010000045.1:0-5083 GCA_964493365.1 uncultured Tepidisphaeraceae bacterium
GACAGCGCCGCCCGCGCCGCGCCGGGCGCGACCTCGCGGGGCAGCAGCCCGCTGGCGGCGGCGAACGCCAGCCCATACATCGCCCCAAAACGGTAGGTGATCGATCGCCCGGTGGCGGGAAAAGTGCCGTCGGGGGCGATGCTGCGCTCCTGCACCGCCGCATATCGCGTGGCGCGCTCGCGGATGCGTTCGAGCAGTTCCACGTGGCGGCCGAATCGTTCTGCCACGAACGCGGTCACATCGACGAGCATCGGGTGGATGACAAACGCGTTGTAGTAATCCGCGTGAAAGCGCGGGCCGTCGCTGTAGTGGCCGTCGCCGACATACCACTGGTCGTGCTGGCGGATGGCGTAGTCGATGCGGGTCAGGTCAGGGCGGTCACCCAGAACGGCAAGCCCCACTTCCACCATCGCGCTGAACAGCAGCCAGTTGTTGAAGTAGGGCGTGATGACGCGGGTCGAGCGGAGTGCGTCGATCAGGCGTCTGCGGATCTCCGGTTCGAGCGGGTCGACGAGCACGCCCGGCGCGCGCAGCAGGCCGTGTGCGAGTATCGCGGCATCGACCAGCGGCTGGTCGCCCTGGTCAAAGTTCCACCGGTCGGGCGAAGCGGGCCGCGTGGCGTGATCGAGCATGGCGAGCGCAAGCCGGCGCAGCCGAGACTGGTCGTCGAGCTCATCATCCGGCACATCGCCCCCGAGCCAGGGTGCGATGCCCGACAGAAGCCGCCCGCCCGCTTCGAGCAGCACATAGCGGTCGGCCGCGCCGTCGGAACGGCCGGCAAAGCGGGCCCGCTGGCGCAGTTCGCCCGCCGCGGCTGCACTGAGAACCGGCTCGGCAATCGCCTTGAGCAGGCTCACCCAGCCCCGGCGCTGGGTCGCGCCGTCCGCCATCGGGTTCATCGCGGCAACTTTCATCGGGGTGCCTCGTGCGGCTTCAGCCATGACGGCGGGCGGGTCATGACGGTCAGGTTGCGAAACAGCATCTTCGTGCGCGTCATGCAACGGATGGCGATGCGCCCGCCGAAGTAAACGGGGCCGCTGTTCACGTCGGAATGATCGGTCGCCTCGAGCACTTGCCGGCCGTCGATAGCGCCCCTGATTCTGCCGCCCTCCATCACGAGTTCAAGACGGTGCCAAGTGCCAAGCGCCTGCGGCTCGATAAAGCAGCGATAGGCCAGCGGAAACATCGTCGGGTTTTTAAGAAGTGCGTGTGACTCGCCATCATTCCGCACGTCGTTCATCCGCCGGTGGAATTCCCAATGATAGTTGCGCACATCCTCCCAACAGACCATCTTCATGCTGCCGTCGGTGCGGAGCGGATACTCGGCCATGAAGTCTTCGCCCTGCATGCCCGAAGCCTTGAACATCAGCAGGCCCAAACCCCCGTCGGCCAGCGGGTTGAACTCGTACCTCACATACAGATCCCCCTCAAACGGGCGATCCGTCCACAGATAGACGTGCTTGTTTTTCTCTTCGCCGTCGGTGGTATGCCCCGGCGGGCGCGGATCGGTCTGGACACACAGACCCTCATCGGTGATCCGGGTCGCGCTGGTCATGCCCTGCACATAGAACCGCGCGAGGTCGCCGGCGCGGTTGAGTGGAAGGGCCAGTTCGGTCCGCCATTCGGGGCCGGGCTCGAAGACAAAAGGCGGCGCTTTGGTGGCGCGGTGTGTGTGACGCAGGTGGTCATCCAGCGCGTCGTCGCGAGACGTCGCCTGCGAGCGATAGACGGCTTCGATCTCGGCATCGCTCAGCGCCGTCTCGTAAAGCTCGACACGCCCGACAATCTGGTTGGGCCTGCCAAAATACAGCTGATCTCCGCGCGGATCGTCTCTGACAAACGCGTCGGCGGTGGTGTCGAAAGCCCCGACGAGCACACCGTTGGCAAAGAGCCGAACGCTCCGCGCCGCGGCGTCCCAGGTCATCGCGAGGTGATACCACCGCCCGGCCTCGAAGCCGAAGTGGTTGCTCAGCGCGCAAGCCTTCTGAACCGGCACAAACGCATCGCGATAGATCGACCCGGCGCAGAGCTTGCCGATGAGACCGGGATGCCAACTGGCCTCGAAGAACACCCCGAACGACGCGGCCGCGATGCCCTCGATCGGCGATGCATCGGAGAGGATCGTGTGCTGGTCATAGGTGGGCAGGTGCTTGCCGAAGGCGGGGGCCCTGGGCGCGCAATGGACGCCTTCGACAAACGCCACCCAGATCGCCACCGTGCCCGAAGGTGAGCCGTGGAGCCCACGCGCATCGAGCGCCAGGGAATCACGAATACGCCCGACACGCAGGCCCACCCGCCCTTCGACCTGATATCGCGAGACCTGCGACCTCAGCGGCTGAGACGGGTCGGCGGCATCCCAAACGACAGCGGGACTCACTGGTAAAGAATCGACAGGCGAGATCGAAGTGACAGGCATGATGACACGCCGGAGCGCCCGGCCGCAAAGCGTTGTCTGTCCGCCAGCCCGGCAAAACAACCCCACGCAAAGTCACCCGGGCAAACGTTTTACGCTCGATACAATAAGCCGTATGGCCGACGCGTCAAATGAAAAGGCCGGCCGCTTTGGTGCCCCGAGCCATGCCTGTCACCGACGGGGCCCGATGTCTGGGGTTAACGTGTCCTGGAAGGGGCTTACGGTGTTCTACCGCGGTGGGGCCGAGCACGCCCCTGACGCGTGGGAGTCGATCTCCGACGGAGGCGGCTGAGAGACGGGGGTGCCTGAAAGACGGGGTGGCTACGAGGCGGGGGGCGCCCAAGCCGCTGGCAGCGTTTCGACTGTGATGGCAGGGGGGTGTTTGTGCAGGCCCTGACAAACACCGGATGGGCGATGAGGGACTCGAACCCCCGACCCGCTGCGTGTAAAGCAGCTGCTCTAGCCGACTGAGCTAATCGCCCGGCAAAGATCGAGCGTATCCGCCGGGCTGCCGGGCGGCAACCGGCTCTGATCACGAGGGGGTCGTTGCAGGCGCTGTGCGATGCCCGGCGCCAGCTTCGTCGATCAGCTTGCTTCCGACTAGGTCGATGCAGGGCGTTTGGCCAGCTTGGGCAGTCGGCCGGTCTGACGCTCAAACTGTTCGATGATGCTCCATTTCGGCTCCCAGTTGAACGTCCGGCGGGCCTTCTCGGCGATCAGCGGCGACTGATAGGTGCCCCAGTCGGCAGGCAATTCCGGCAGGTGGGGGAAGGCGGCCTTGAGCACCTGCCTGACCGGGCCGCGCTGGGCGTCGCGGGCGGAGACGTTGTAGGTTTCGCAACCTGCCGGCGCCACCTCGGCCGCCTGGCACAGCGCGGCGGCCGCGTCGGTCGCGTGGACGTAGCTGAGAACCCCGTCGCGATCTTCCGTGTCTTCGCTGTCGAGCCAGCTGAGCCACCGGGCGCTGATCTCGCTCACGGTGTAGACCGCCGGCAGGCGAAAGATCGAGATGTTCAGCTTCCCGCCGCGGGCGGTCAGGGCGGCATATTGCTCGTTGCAAACCTTGCTGAGCGAATAGACGTTGGTCGGCTGAACCGGGTGAGTCTCGTCCACCGGCAGCTTGAGTGGCGGCACATTGGGCTCACCCCACGATCCATACACCTGGCACGTGCTGGTGTAGATGAGGTGCCTGATGCGCAGGTCGGCGGCGGTCTGCATCACCGTCGACCCGGCGCGGGTGTTGGTCGAGAAGATCTGCTCGCGGGTCAGCGGCACGTTGGCCGTCGGGATCTCACCCAGGTGAAAGACCGCGTCGCATCCCTCCATCAGCGGCTGCAACAGCTCACGGTGGCTGACATCGCCAAAGACGAAGCGCGAACCTGGTTCGATGCCGTCGCGCGGGGCCTTGAGATCGAGGTTGGTGGTGTCCCACCCACGCTTCAGACACTCGCGCACGACGAACTGCCCCACTTGGCCGCTGCCACCCGTTACGAGAACTCGAAATCGAGACATAGGCCCGAAAGCTTACCCGATTCGCCGTGTGCCGAAAGCGACGGGCGCGGTGCGACATTCGGCCACCGGCTAGCAACGGCGAGCAACACCTTTGCCCGGCGGGTGCATGCAGCGGGCGGCTGCCTGATCACCGGCGGCCATCACCGCCGATCGACCACCGCAGAGCAATCGATTAACGGGAGGATCGATCTCCGCTGGCCGAACATTTCGGGGTCGCCCGCTTCGTCACAGCCAATTCGTCACAGCCAGTTCGATACGGCCAGGACGTCAGAGTCAGTTCGGCAGAGTTGGGTTCAGGCGGCGTCGGATTGGGTTGAATTGGGTTCAGATGTGGGTGGTCGGGCCGCAACGGGTCTTTTTGCTGTTGGCCAGTTTCGGTCGGTCAGTCGATCGCGGTTGCTGGCTCGATCACCGTCGGTTACCCGCCTAACGTAAGCCATGAAGCCAGCCGGCCATTGTCCGCTCACGATGTGGTGGTTTGATCGCTGGTGCGACGGCGCGATCCACAACGGCTTCAACCGTGTGCATGTGTATGACAGCGCGGGCGAACCGCTTGGGGGCTGGTCGCGGTGGTCGGCCGAGCAGGGCGTCGGACGGGTGTATGTGGCCAACCATGCGGGGTTTTGGGATGGGATCCTGATGTATCGGCTCGTGCGTCGGTTCATGCCCCAGCCGCTTTTCTGCATGATCGACCAGCGGCAGGTTGACGAGCATCCGTTTTTCCGCCGGGTGGGCGGGTTTTCGGTCGACCAGACGTGCCCGCGCGACGGCGCCCTGGCGATTGATTACGCGGCGCAGCAACTGGCCGAGGGCAGCGCGGTGTTGCTCTTTCCCCAGGGGCGGATCGTTCATCCTGACGCGCGGCCACTCGCGCTTCGACGCGGGGTGGCGCACCTGATCGAGCGACAGCCCGCGGCGCAGGTTGTGCCCGTCGCCTTCCGCTACGACTTCTGGATCGAGCAGCGACCCGAAGCGCTCGTCTGTCTTGGTGAGCCCCGGACATTGGGTGAGCCCCGCACGATGGGTGACCCCCGGATGTTGGGCCAGCCCGGGATGATGGGCCAGCTCCGGACGACGGCCCCGGGCCGCCGCGGCATCGTTGACCAGCTCGATAAGTCGCTGTGCGCAATGAGTGATGCGCTGGCGCTCGCCAGCCGC
>CAZBOE010000045.1:5093-24964 GCA_964493365.1 uncultured Tepidisphaeraceae bacterium
ATCGACCGGGAACGGTGGTGATGACCGGAAAGCCGTCGATTTCTCACTGGAAGCAGCGACTGCCGCTGAGCCGGCGCGCCGAAGAGCAGCGCCTGCCAATGCCCGACGCGCCGCCCGAGCCGATCACACACCCCGCCGGCGGCGGTTCGCTCGATTGGATCACGCGGATGGTTCGACAGCGTGCGCCGCGGCCGAAGGGGGCGCGACCGGCTCACCCGGGTTCGGCCGCGCCTTAGCGACGCGACACGCCCGCGCCTGAATCGCACCGGGGCGTGGTCAAGCCACTTTCATCAGGTCGGGCTCGGGCACAGCATTGAGCTGAATGGTCCGCCGCTCGACCTTGCGGTAGCCGAGCTGGTTGATCACCTCGAGGACCTCGGTCCACGTCGGATACATCCGCTTGTTGACTTTCTTATAGGTCTCGATGGCCATGATGAATTCGTACTGCTCGGCGGTCATCTCGCCCTCTTCGGCACAGCGACGGTCATCGCTGCGTCGACGACCCGGGCCGCGGCGGCGTTCGAGGCCGGTCGGGTTTTCTTCGCTGGCTCCGGCGCGGCGCTCGGAGGCGACTCGACGTTCCGGTCCGGTGTATCCCGACTCCTCGCGTGACATCTGTCGGCGGTCGACACCGCTGCGCCGGTCGACCACGCTCTGACGACGATCGGGCCCACGCGGAGCGCCTTCGGCCGCCGCCGGCGCTTCCGACTCATCACTGTCCACACCCGGCGTAACCTGCACATCCTGGCTCGACATCACAGATACCTCCACAATCCGATATCGGCGCATCGTTCCCGCGACTCAATGATCGCGCGGGAAACCCCGCCGCCCTTGACCCGGCGCAAGCGTCATGATCCTCACAACCCGTCTCTCGCTGTCCGCCCGGCAATGCTTGCCGCCATCGAGGAGCCATCCCATGCCCGCAGACGGGACGATCTTGCGACTGCCCATAAACGCCTGTATAACACGTGTTATACAGATCTATCGCGGGCGATTCGACCCCGCAGAAAGAACTCCATGTCACGCCCTTTCGCGAGCAGTCGGGGCTTTTTTTTCGTCGCAGTCGGTGTCTTTCTGGCAGCACACGCGCCATTGACCGCGCAAGTGCCTGAAGGCCATCAGCCGCCGCCCGGCGCAGAAGGCCGGCAAGTGGTTCAGGTGGAGGGTCCGCTGATCGCGGGGCGTCCTCTGACACTGACGCTGAGGGGGCCGTCGGCCGACGAGGCGGGGGAGGTCAACCCCTTTGCCGATTACCGCCTCACAGCCGTCTTCACCGACGGCGAGTCGCGGTTTGAGGTGCCGGGATATTTCGCCGCCGACGGGCTGGCCGGTGAGAGCGGCGCTGCGGCGGGCGACTGCTGGCGAGTGCACTTTGTCCCGAGTCAGCCTGGCAGGTGGACCTACACCATTCGCTTCCTCGCCGGGCGTGATGTGGCCGTTTCAGATGATCCGACCGCCGGGCAGGCTGTCGCGCCGGACGGAGTCACCGGCGTCGTCGATGTCGCGCCCGTTGATCCGGCCGACGCGAGCCCATGGCGGCGGGGCAAACTTCAACCGGTCGGTCAGCGATATTTCCGGTTCGCGGGGTCGGGCGAATACTTCCTCAAGGGCGGCGCCGACAGCCCGGAAAATCTGCTGGGTTATGCCGACTTCGACGGCACCGTCGCCAATATGGGCCGGGGCGGCGAAAACGTTAGGCCGCTCAAGCGCTATGAGGCGCACGTGCGCGACTGGCAACCGGGCGACCCCACCTGGCGCGGCGGGCGCGGCAAAGGCCTGATCGGCGCGCTCAACTACCTCGCGTCCAAGGGGATGAACAGCGTTTACTTTCTCACCATGAACGTCAACGGCGACGGTAAAGACGTCTGGCCATGGACGTCGCCCGACGTGCGCGACCGCTTCGACTGCTCGAAGCTCGACCAGTGGAACATCGTCTTCGACCACATGGACACCCGGGGCCTGGCGCTGCATGTGGTGACACAGGAAACCGAGAACGACCAACTCCTCAACGACGGCGAGCTTGGCCGCGAGCGGAAGCTGTATTACCGCGAACTGGTGGCGCGCTTCAGCCACCATCAGGCGGTGGTGTGGAATCTGGGCGAAGAGACCACCCACACGACCGCGCAGCTCAAAGCATTCGCCCAGTACATCCGAGCGCTCGACCCGTACGACAACCCGATCGTGCTTCATACGTATCCTGGAGAGCACGAGAAGCGCTATGCGCCGCTGCTGGGCGGCACCCTCGACGGGCTGTCGCTTCAGTTTGACGGGAAGTATCGGCCGATCGCCGCACAGACGCAGCGGTGGATCGAGCGCTCCGCAGACGCGGGGCGGCAGTGGGTCGTCAGCATCGACGAACTGGGCCCCGCAGACCGCGGCGTCGATCCCGACTCGCGCACCGCAGACGGCAACCAGCCCGAGACGCGCCGCTATGTGCTGTGGGCGCCGCTCATGAGCGGCGCGCCGGACCCGAGTGGTACTTCGGCTATCGCAATCCGCAAAACGATCTCGACGCCCAGGACTGGCGCAGCCGCGACCGCGTGTGGGACTACACCCGCTTCGCACTCGAGTTTTTTCGACGATATCTCCCCTTCCACGAGATGACGCCCGCCCACGAACTCGCCAGGGGCGACGCGCAGGCGTTCTGCCTCGCGAAGCCGGGTGTCGTCTACGCGATCTACCTTCCATCGGGGGGAGAGGCGGTGCTGGATATCGGGGCATCAGAGGGGCTGTACGAGGTGTCGTGGTATGACCCCCGCCAAGGCGGCGGCCTGCTGTCGACGCGCGCGGTTCGCGGGTCCGGCAGGATCGTGCTGGGCACACCCCCGCATGATGCCGGTGAAGACTGGGCGCTGGTGGTCCGCCGCGTCGATGACACCGCGCTGCCGGTCGAGGCGGCAGAGGCGGCATCGCCGCCGGGTTCATCGGCTCCCGGGTCGGAATCGGCGCCAGATGCTCCACTGGCTGCAGCCGCGATGACGCCCGTAGCCCGTGAGTTGAACGGCGAGGTGTCGGTGGAAGCCGAGTCTTTTGTAATGCAGCGTGCCGACGGCGTCCGCAAGTGGCACATCCATCGGGCCGGCGTCGCCTCGATCGAAGTCGAACCCGACGGCGACCCCGCTCACCTCGAAGGCGCCAGCGGCGACGCCTACATCGAGATCCTGCCCGACACCCGCCGTACGCACGGTGACCCGCTCAGGCAGGGCGAAAATTTTTCGAACGATCCGGGGCGGATGGCGATCGTTGATTATCCGATCGAGTTTACCACGCCCGGTCGCTACTACGTGTGGGTCAGGGCCTATTGCACGGGGACGGAAGACAACGGCGTTCACGTCGGGCTCAACGGCACGTGGCCCGAAAGCGGCCGCCGGCTCCAGTGGACTTCACGCGACAAGTGGCACTGGGACAGCAAGCAGCGGACCGACAAGGTCCACACCGGCGTGCCCGGGCAGATCTGGCTCGACATCCCGACGCCCGGTGTGCATGTCATCAGCTTCTCGATGCGGGAAGACGGCTTCGAGATGGACTGCTTCGTGCTGACGCGACAGCAGGAATGGACACCGCCCGCCGCGCCGAGGCCGCCCGCAGACGCGTCGGCGAATTCGTCTGCTTCGCGCCAAACGACCTCGCCCGAGCCGGCTTCTCCGTGAGCGGCAGGGCTGCGCGTGCAATCTGGCGTTAAGCCTCGCCCGCGCAAGAAGCCCGGCAATCCTTGTCATTGACGGGCGCGCTCGCGTTCGTTGCCACCGGGTATAGCATGTGAGGTGTCACCGAGCTTGAGACTGATGCTGATCGTGCCGGGGGCTGACGTGTGGAGAGAATGACTGTGACCACCATCGCCGATACGCCTACGGGACCGCGCGACTTCAAGGTCGATTGGCTGCGCAATTTCACACCCGAGGTCGGGCTGTGGCGTCGGCAGGGCGCAGGTCACACCAGAGCGGTCGCGTCGCTCGAGAGTGTTCATCCGGGGCGCGAAAGCGCAGCGCGTCTGCTGGCGGCCGCGACCCTGGGTCAGATCCATCAGGTGGATGCTTTTCGCGTGCTCTTGGCGCTGCGTGCCATGCAGGTGCTCGACGGCAGCGGCAATCATGGCGTGATGCGCTGGTATTGGGAGGAAGATCGGCCGTATGACCACAACGCCACTTTCTTCACCGCGGCCAACCTGATTCCGCTCGAGCGGTGCTTTGCTCGCGACCTGCCCGCCGACGCGAGCCGCGTGCTGCGCGACATCCTGATCGACATGCGGCCGGCTTTCGCCTCGCGCCTCGCTCACAACCCGTTTCACTATCCCAACGCCTGCATCGGCGATATCGCCGCGGCATGGCTGCTCAGCGAAATCTCGCAGGAGCCGGCCGACCGTCGCGGCCCGCTGATTGACGCCATGGTCGCCGCTGCGGATGCGCTCACCAAAAGCGGCTGGGGCTGGGGCGAACACCTCAGCGACATCTATCGCGACGTTTCGCTCGAAGGCCTGTCGATGCTGCTTTGCCTTTCGCGTGAACTGCCCGAGCCCGTCGCAAGCCGATACCGAGCACTGATGGGGTCGCTGCTGGCGATCGACGAGCGTCTGGGCGGCGGACCGACCGTGCCGGCGGTGCGCTCGTATGCGTTCCTCGAGCCCCCGGGCAGGAGCAGGTGCTATCGCGACACGATCCGCCCGCTGAGCGAGCTGCCGACGACGGCCGAGCCTGACATGTCGACGTTGAAGTGCGCGCTGTTCCACCGGCTCGGCTGGCATGCCATTGCCCCGCCCGCCGAGTCACCGGCGACCGAGCTGCGCGTGCCGTGCTTCGGCGGCGTCGTCGCGATCGCGCACTGTGAGCCCGATTTTCGCATCGGCAGCTTGTCGCGCTTTCCGCTGATGCCCCGCGCCGAAGACCTCACGTGGGGCCTCTCGTGGCAGAGCATGCCCGTGGCATTTCTCACGAAAGACAAGGGCTGGGCTTACCTCCAGTGGCAGGCGGTTGAAGAGGATCGAAGCCGGTGTCATCCGGCGGAGAGCTTCGGGGGAGGGTATCTGGGCAACGCGCTTTCGCGCGCGGTTCGCCCGCCGGTCGTGGGATACACACATTGCCTCCAGCGCGGTGGCGACGTGCTGGCGCTGCGCATCATGCCGGTCGTACCGGGCACATGGCAATCGCTCACCGATCGACTGCGGATGATCAATCACCGCGGAAAGGCCGAGGAAAAGTCGTCGCCAGCCGGATCGCCTGGCGCGCCTTCGCCGCACGATTCTGCCGGGCTTCCGCGGTGGTCGCAGCTCCACATCCAGGCGGGTGAGCGGGAGATCGGGATCCAGTGCGTGCCGCTGTGTGAACCCGTCGGCAAGTGCGAACTGGCGCGACCGGTTGAGGGCCGGCTCGACTGGGGCATCACACTCGACCAGCCCGCCCTCCGCGGGTTGACGATGATCGCCACGCTCTGGGGTTTCAGCCCGCGCGGGCTGGTGACCAGCCCGCCTCACATCCGCAAGCTTCCGGCGGGCGACCAGCATAGGCGGCCCGAAGAAGCGGCCTGGCAGATCGAATGGGATTGGCCCGACAGGCGCTGGGTCGTGCGGGTCGACCCGCTTTCGGATCGGCCGCTTGTCGAGGCGGAATGACCGCCTCGACCCCGCACACCAGCCTCAAATCGCACCGCGTTCTCCCGGCGGTCAGCGCCTCGCCGGCGGCTGCTCGAGCAGGCGAAGCTCGTCCAATGTGACCGACCACGCCGATCCGTCGTCGGCGACAACCGCGAAGATCAACTCCTCGGGCGGGCGGATGAACAGCCTCACATCCGGAAGCTCCACGCCTTTCATCCCGTGGGTCAGCGGGATCTTCCGCACCAGCCGCGCATTGGGCTGATCGGGTCGGCGGACAAGCACCTGAAGCTCTGCATTGCCGCTGCCTTCCCATCGACGGGTGGTGATCGCTCCCGAAACGACGTAGTCGGTCGCCGTCGGCACAAGGAACGTGAGCGCCGGAATTTTCTTCCCCGGCCGACCCGATCCAGCGCCGCGCGCCGAAAGGGTCACGCTCGCTGCGCCGGCATCACCTGAGGGCTGTCCGCCGTGGCTGTTTTCAGCCCCGATCCAGTTCTTGCCGCCCCAGACCATCGGACGAACGTTCGACGACTTGGTCGTGTCCGCAGGGTGGATCTGATCGAATCGCCAGACCGGCATCACGCCGTCGCCCCGCGCCGGGTTGTTGTCCGTGCCGTTCAGCGTCGGGCCCGTCCAGGGGAAGGGCGTGCGGTAGAGGATCACACCCGCGTCGGCAAGCGCCTTCTCTTCATCGAGCGGCGCAACCGCCTCGACCAGCGAGCTCGCCGGCAGGTTGCCCGCGGTGAACAGGTAGACCGGTCTGCCGTCGCGCCGCAGGGTGATCTGCGTGCGGCCCTGCTGTGACGGCACGCTGCGGTCAACGCCCACCACGTCGCGCTCGATCACCTCCGTAAGGGGCAGTTCGATCGTGACATCTTTCTCCGCGGTCGCCCAGGCCACGATCACGCCGCGCCCGTTTCGCTGGTCGTCAAACACATGCATCCTTGCTCCCGCAGGGCGGATTGTGCGGACGAACTCCGACAGACCCAGGCTGTCGGCCGCCGTGTTCCAGCCGGCAACCATGACGGTCGGCGTGCCGTCGTCCTCCCACAGTTCGGTGCCGCTGCCGACGGCATCCCAGAAGCTGCGCCCGTGCTGCGGGTATCCGATGTGAAAGAGGATGATCTTGTCCTGGCCCGCCGCCAGGACGTCGGCGGAATTGCGCACCGCCGCGTGCGCCGCCTGCTCGGCGGTCAGCGTCCCGATGGGCACACGCTGCGCGTCGTCGCGGCTCGAATTGATGTGGCACCAGCCCTCGTTGAACCATATCGCGATGTCGCGCCCCGGGGCGTAGTTTTCCAGTGTCCCCTTCATGCTCGCTATCGCCTGCGGTGTGGCGGCGTAAACCGGGCTGTAGTTGTGATATGAATAGACATCGATCAGGTTCGCACCGCCTGCCTCGAAAAACGCCAGCCCGTGCGCCGACACGGTAGGCCATGTGCAGTTGTAGATGATCACCGCATCCGGAGCCGCCTCGCGGACGACCCTGGCCATCCTCACGTGAATCTTGGCCGCAAGTGCCGGGTCGTTTCGGAAGACAAGGTCAGGTTCATTGGACAGTTCGAACACAACGCCCTTGCCGTGGAAGCGTTCCACCGCGGCGCGCACGTATCGGTCGAAGTCGGTCTGGATCGACAAGTCGTCCCAGCGCGGGTCATCCACCGGCCAATCCATGTCCTGGGCGAGATGATGATGCCCCTTCTTCCCGGTTGCCCACTCCGGCGCTCCCCAAAGCACGAGGTGATTGGTGAAGCCCTGCTCTGCCAGTTGCGCGAGTCGATCATCTTTCCATGTGAGGGTGCCTTTGGTTTTCTCGGTGTTGCCCCACCCGTCGCCGCCGTGAGACCACCGGGAGTAGCGAAACCCGATGAGCTGGCCGAGCCGGCTGACGTGCTCGCCGCGCATCGACGCGCCGAATCGCTCGCGCGGGTCGGGCTCGGTCGCCGCCTTGGGAAACGCCAGCACGGTCAGCGGCGCGTCCGACGAATCGATAACATTGCCGGCACTGTCGAGAACAGTGAGCCGCGCAAGCATCAACCCGCGTGCGTCGAGCGTCAGCGGCGTGGTCTCGACCACGCTCGCTCCCGGGTCGATCGTCACGCGTTTCTCCCATCGCACCGGGCCATGCCGCGACCGGCCTTCGTAGTCGAGCAACTCGAGTCGAAGTGTCACCGCCTGTGCGGCATCGGTTCCGTTGAAAGCCGTCACCGACATCGCCACAGTCTCGCCGGGCTGGTAAAGACCTCCGGCGGGCACGTATGGCCGCGGCTCGACCGGGGCCAACGCCGCCTCGACCGGCTTGCGAAGTATTGCGGGGCCTGAGGCATCCCGCGGCTCACCGATCCAGACCGAGACCCCGTCGACCATGGTGCCGGGGTCGGCGCCGATTCGAAGCGTGTAGCTCTGCCCCTGCCACCAGGCCGGCCAGACCTCGCCCTTGGCCTGAACGTTAAATTCCACCCATTCCCACGAGGTCCCCACCTTCTTCCGATCGACGTCGCCCCACGTCGGGCCACCGACGCGCTGGACGATCTCCCGCTGGCTCGCGTGAAAGCCGAGGCGGACTTCGTCGGTCCCTGTGTCCGCACGGGCCCAGAAGCCGATCCGGACGCTCTGACCGGTTTTGATGGGAAGTGAAGTGCTGCGGATTCGGGCCTTGTCCCCGAACACAATGTATCGTGACCCACTGGGGGCGTCGCCCGCGGCCAAGGTGATGTTCCGCGTGTCATACCAGTAGTGAAGCGTGCCCTCGAAGCTCCCGTTTCGCAGGACATTGACGGGCTGGCCGGTCGGCTGGGCAACACAGAGGCTGGCCGAGGCGGTGACGACAAGGCCCAATAGCAACGCGCGGCTGTTCATATCGCTCCCATGGGGTGGAGGCGGCCCGTCGAAGCGGCAGGTGAAGCTGGGGTCGCCGGAGGTGGAGGCGTCAAACGTTTTCGCCCGAATTGCTGCGATTCGGAAACAATCGCTTGCAAAGTCGAGTAACACGAGTTATGGTTCAGTATAACACGCGTTATGAGTGTCGCAACCCCACGAGTCACGATGAGCGAAGTCGCCAAGGCGGCCGGTTTGTCCCGGCCGACCGTGAGCATGGCGCTGAGCAACAAGGGGACAATCTCCGCCGAGACCCGTAGGCGGGTGTTGGAGGCGGCCGAACGGCTGGGTTTCCGTCCGCATGCTGCGGCCAAGGCGGTCGTCACTGGCCGCAGCGGCATGATCGGGCTGTTAATGAGCCGGGTGAGTTATCGGAGCAATCTCCCGTCCTCTCTGCTCTCGGGGATCGAAGACGCCCTGATGGAAGCCGAGCAGCATCTTGTGGTGGCTCGGATCGATGACGAAGAGATCGCCAACGGCGACATGCCCCGCATCCTGCGCGAAGTGACCTGTGACGGATTTCTGGTCAACTACAACGTGGGGATGCCCGAGGCCCTGGGCAAGCTGATTCAGGGCGCCCGCACCCCCGCCGTGTGGATCAACAACAGCGAAACGGAAAACTCGGTGTGCCCCGACGACGTCGGCGCCGCGCGGGAGGCCGTCGAGCGGCTGGTGGAGGCGGGACATCGTCGCATCGTCTATATTGACACGCTGATTCACCAGCACACGCGTAAGTGCGAAGTGCACGCAAGCCACCACGACCGCCTGGCGGGTTACCGCATCGGCGTCGGGGCGGCGGGGCTGCCGCAGATAGAGCTGTTCGACGACCCGACCCTGCCGCTGAATGCCTATGGGCCGATCTTCGCCGATGTGGTCGATCGGCTGCGCGTGCTGCTGCGTCAGCCCGAGCCTGTCACCGCCGCCATCATCTATGGCAGCGAAGAGTCGCTGGTCTATGAGGCCGCGGCCCGCGAGGGGCTCCATCTTCCGCGCGACCTGTCGCTGATTGTCTTCGGCGAGCAGCGGTCGCGGCGGGAATCGTGCATGCTGCTGCCGTCGCGTGAGATCGGGCAGGCGGCGGTCGAGACGTTGCTTGCCCGGCTCGACGGAAAGCCTGCGAACGGCAGCACGCGCATGCTGCCGTGCGTGTTTGAACGGAACTGGACGTTCGGCCCTCGGACGCGATAGCCGCGTCGGGTTTGAGCGCTCGATTGATTCTTCCGCCCGTGCGGCCGATGCCGAGGGTGGTTTGAGAACTACGCGTGTCCGCCATGGCGTTCTTTCACCTCGCGCCATGGCAGACATGTGACATGGAGGGCCCCGGCGCGCAAGGCGCCAGTTCGTCGAGTTTGCGTCTGGTTGGTCGTGTCACGTCTTTTCGTAGGAGTTGTTCCATGCAACCCACCTCCCGCCGCGCCGGCTTCACGCTGGTCGAATTGCTCGTCGTTATCGGAATCATCGCCGTCCTTATCTCGCTGCTGCTGCCCGCCATGAACAGGGCCCGCGACTCTGCCACAACGCTGGCATGCAGCACCAACCTGCGCCAGCTCCACGTGGCGACGATGATGTATTACAATGATTTCAAGCGGTTCCCTCTCCAGGGGACCAGCTCGACCAATTCAAGCCCCGTCTACGTCTGGAAGGCAGAATTGTTGTGGCGAAACCTGCTCGCCCCCTATCTGTACAAGGGAGCTGGCTTCAAGAGTGGCGCCAACGTGTTCGCCTGTTCGACCATGAGCAGCGGCGATTCGAGCTTCCACTACAACTATTCGCTGGGCGAAGTCGGCACCAATTCGTCGGGCCTTGTCTACAACGGCTACACGATGAACGGCCGCAAGGGCTCAGGGTTGGCCGGCGGCGTCGCGTCGCTCAACAACAAGACCAAGGAACAGATGGACCGCATGGTCCTCTACTTCGACGGCAACACTGGCCGGCCCGGTTCACACCCCTGGACGGTTCTTCTGGGCGGATCCTGGTCGCTGGTGCCCACCGGCTCGAACACCGAGCGCCGCGGTGTTGACCGCCGGCACATGCGCTACCAGGCGGCCAACTTCGTGACGGTCGCGGGGCACCTTGCCACCGTCAAGTTTGCCGACAACACGGACGAGGGCGCATTCAAGAACTTTGACTGGAAGAGCAGGAACCTCGGTTGGCAGTATTCGAAGTAATCCGTTCCTCACGCCCGGGCCGCCGATCGCTTGCGAATGTCGCGCAACATCGGCGGCCCGTTTTGTCCGACCCTTCGCGAAGTGACTACTTGAGTTATTGGAGGCACGATGTCGATCCGGGCGATGCTGATGATCTGTCTTGGGGCAACCGCGGCGGTGGCCGTGTCGTCTATGGCATGGGCACAGGCTGCGGCCGACCCGCAGGCCATTCCCGAGTCGCGTTATGTGGTGGTGCGTGACGGCCGACTCACCGTCGATGGGCAGCGACAGCGGTTCTGGGGTGTGATCGGTCAACCCTACACCGGCGCCGACATCAAGCCCGGAGATACGCCCGAGCAACGGGCGGCGAAAGTGGCTGCCGCGCGGGCGGGCACCGAGGCGTTGCTCGACCGATTTGAGGCACTGGGATTCAACGCGATTCGGCTGTGGGATGGCTTCTATCAGCCACGCGAATACACGGTCGACGATGGGTCGAGCGCCGACTCCGCCGATTACTTCATCAAGCGTGCCGGCGAACGCGGTTTCCGAATCTGGACCGCCGGGATGAACCGCCTGGGCGAGATCACCGCCGACGACGCGACGGTCATTGACGATCCGACCACCGAGGCCGCATGGCGTGAAGCGATCGCATCGCTGCCCAACGGGCGCGCGGATCTCCGCAGTTCGCTCGCCCGCTCATGGGACCCGCGCATCGAGAAGCTCGCCACAGAGCGGATGGCCGCCGTTGCGACACACTTCAACCGCCACACCGGCTTGCGCTGGGCGGATGACCCGACCTTTGGCGTCTGGGAACTGTCCAATGAAGAGTGGTGGATGCGCAAGATGGTCAACGGCAGCTGGCAGCGCCTCCCGGCCTTCTTCCGGAATTCGCTGGTCGCCAAGTGGAACGATCACCTGCGCCGAAAGTACAAGGACGATGCTGCCCTTGCCGACGCATGGGCGGGCCTGCTGCCAGGCGAGAGCCTGGCCGCAGGCACCGTGCTGCTGGCCCCCATGGCCGGCAAATCGCGCGTGAGCACCGCGCTCAATGACTCCAATCCGGCGGCGATCTCGGCGATGCAGGGGCTGGAGCAGGAATACACGCGCGACAGCTTCTCGCGGCAGCGCGGCGCGGATGTAATCGAGTTCTTCATGGACCTGCACCTGGCCCGCAAGCAGCGCGAGGCGCAGGCGATCAAGGCGCTGGGGCGCAGCACGAAGCTGTCGCCCATGGTCTACGACACCGGAATCGGCTACGAGATCCAGAGCCTCTACCTCCATCAGAACGCCGCTGCCGTCGCGATGGCCGCCTATGTCAACGGCTGGGGACCCGCCCTCGAAGAGTGGCTTCCGAATGTCGACAAGCAGCCCAACGAGCAACAGCGGGCGCGTGTTCTACAGGAGGCCGAGCGGATCAGCGCAAACGTGGCAGATCCGATCGAAGGGGGAATGGGCTGGGTCAACTGGTTGCTCAAGCCGCCGGGCATCAGCCAGGGAGTGCCGTGGCTCGAACATAATCGCATCGAGGGCAAGCCATTCCTGGTGTACGAGACGCAGATCGCACAGCCCGCGAAATACCGGGCCGATTATCCCATTCGCCTTGCCGCGCTGGCCGCGATCCAGGACTGGGACTGGATCAACTGGCACTATTTCGGCGATGCCGGGATGCACGGGCGTCTGCGCTCGACGATGGGCAGCCATACCGCATTCGATCAGCCGCTGGACATCACCACCGGCAGCCATCCGCAGGGCTACCACTACACCTACGACCCCACCCAGTCGGCCACGATGCGGGCGGCGGCCTATCTCTTCCGCACCGGTGCGCTCAAGCCGGCGGCATCACCCACCGTCTTCACCTACGGTCGCGACAGCCTCTATGACCCGCTGAGCATGGACTACGGCGGCAGCTACGGCATGGTCGGCCTCGACATGCTGCAGACCGCCTATCAGTACGGCATGCGGATCAGGGTCGATCCGACGCAGCAGGGCGACCGTGTCGAGGGCCCCGTGGTCACCTTCGCCCAGCGAAACCAGCACAACCCCTACACGCCCACCGAGCAGATCACCTTCGACTGGCGGAAAGGCTTTGTGGAGCTCGACGCCCCCGGCGGCGTCGCCTGGACCGGTCTCCTGGCACGCTACGGCGACAAAGTCGAGTTCGACAACGCCTCGATCACCATGAGCGACGTTGTCATTCGCAATGATCCGGGCATGCACGATCCCGTGGGCGAAGACGAGCGTTACATCACGTTCTCGCTGTTCAGCCGGGACGGGCTGCCGCTGGATAAGACCCGCCGGGCCGGCCTGTCGCTGGTGAGCACCAGCTTCAACACGGGCTTTGAGCTGCGACAGGGGGCCAAGACCCTCTCGGTCGCCGGGACAAAACCCGTGCTCTTCACGCGGGTCGGCGCCACCATCTCGGGCGAGGCGCTCAGCGGGATGAAGTATTCGTTCAAGGATTGGACCCTGCGCGAGATCGCGACAGGCACGATCGACGACGACGGCCGCCTGGTCATTCCGGCCGATCTGCCGGTGTTCACAGTCGATCTCGAGCGACCCTGATCGACCCTGACCGGTTGCCACCTCGAACGACTGCCTGGCTCGACAAGGCCGGGCGACGAGCTCAGTTCACCCATGCGGCATGGGTGAGGCGGAGATCGACCCGTCGGCGACAGCCGGCCCGCAAGAAGCCGCTCCTGGAGGACACGTGGTAAACAAGAAAGCCATCCGCCGCGCTGCCGGTGCGGCCATCGTCGGCGCGGCCGTCATCGAATGCCTCGAACCTCGTCGGCTGCTCGCGGGCGACGGGTTGTCGGCCATCTACTTCAACAACGCCGCCATCGGCGGCGGCGGCCAGAAAGACTTCACGGGCGTCAACGTCACCCGCGTCGAGCCGGTTCTGGAGTTCGACTGGGGCGCGGCGTCGCCCCACGCCTCGATCGCGCCAGACACATTCTCGGCGCGCTTTGCGGGCCAGCTCGAAGCCCCGGTGGACGGCGAATACACCTTCTACGTCACCGGCGACAACGGCACCCGTCTCTGGGTCGATGACCGGCAGCTCACAAGCCGCTGGTCGACCGCGCTCAACTACACCGACACCGCATCGATCACCCTCAAGGCCGGGCAGCGATATCACCTGGTTCTCGAATATTTCGAGAGCATCGGCAACGCCAATGTAAAACTCGAGTGGTCGGCACCCGGCATCGACCGTCAGGTCATCCCGACCCAATACCTCTATTCCGGTCAGCGGGATTTTCCATCGGCTGTGGACGGGGGCTACTACAACGTCAAAGACTACGGCGCCGTGGGCGACGGCATCGCCGACGACACCGCTGCGATCACCGCCGCACTGGCGGCGGCGCAGTCCAAGTTCAGCTTCCTTTACTTCCCCAACGGCACTTACCGTGTCACCAACGGCTTTTCGCTCGGAAGCAACATCAGCACCGCCAAGCGCACGATCCTTCAGGGCCAGAACCGCGACAACGCGGTGATCAAGCTCGACGACGCCAACCCCAACTTCCAGACCGGGTCGAGCCCCAAGCCGCTGATCAGTTTCTGGGATGGCGGCAACACCGGTCAGGCGTTCCGCAACGCGGTCTACGACCTCACGCTCGACGTCGGCAAGGACAACCCCAACGCGACAGGCCTTCGCTTCCTCAACAACAACCAGGGCGGCATTCGCGATGTCAACATCATCTCGCGTCCGTCGGCCGACGGACAGCGTGTCGGCAAGCGCGGGCTCGACCTGACTGGCTCCTGGCCCGGCCCGGGCATCGTGCGCAACGTGTTCATCGACGGCTTCAACTACGGGATTGAGGCAGGGCACTATCAGTATTCGATGACCTTCGAGCACATCACCATCGCCAACCAACTGCTCATCGGCGTGCGCAACTGGCAGAACATTTTCATGTTCCGCGATCTCGACAGCCGTAACCCGACCGTGCCCACCTATGTCGACCAGGGCGGCGAAGCGCTGCTGGTGATGATCGACTCGGTGATCGCCTCGGGCACGGGCACCGCCGTCGAACTCCGCGGCGAAGCGCTGATCCGCAACACGGTCGCCGGATCGGGCTACACGAAGGTCGTCGATAACCTTCAGAGCGGCCTGAGCGATCTCACCGATCCGTTGGTGCTGCAGGGCGAATACCTGAGCATCCCCAAGACCGGCGGCTATGCTGACCGCGCTGCCACAGGGCTAAACCTCGCCATCGAGGAGACGCCCGACGCCGATTACGTCGATCCGTCGACATGGGTCCGCGTTGATCCATCGGGCTCAGACGACACGCAGGCGATCCGAAATGCCCTGGCGGCCGCCTCTGCGGGCAGCGGGGTGGTCTACTTCCCGGCGCCCCACATCTACCGCATCACCGACACCATCACCATCAGCGGCAACATCAAGCGCATCATCGGCATGGAAGCCTCCATGCAAATCAGCGGCACGCTCAAGGCGACGCCCGGCAAACCCGTCTTCAGAATCGCCAACCTCACCTCAGACCAGCTCATCTTCGAACGCATGCAGAGCCAGTATTCCGAGAGCGGCTCGACCGGCTGGGTCTGGATCGAAAACAGCACCGACAAAACCGTGGTGCTCAAGAGCCTCACATTCAACGGCGTCTCCGGCACCGACGTCTATCGCAATACGGCCGCCGTCAAGGGCAAGCTGTTTATCGAAGACATCGTCTCCTCCCACTGGTTCTTCAGCCCGGGTGAGAAAGTCTGGGCGAGGCAGCTCAACCCCGAATCAAGCGCCCGAACCAACGTCACCAACACCGGCGCCACGCTCTGGATCATGGGCCTCAAAACGGAGTACGGAGAGACCAACACCCACACACTCGCGGGCGGATCGACCGAGGTGCTTGGCGGGCTTTTCTATCCGGCCAGCCATGTCGTCGACCCGAATGTGCCGTCGCACATCATCGACAACGCCAAGGGCTCGTTCACCTACCGTGAAAACGGCTCGAACCGCTATCCGATCGAGGTACGCGAGATCCGCGGCGATACGACGGTCAATTTCACAACCACCTCCTACGGCGTGATGGGTCTTTACATCGGCTACGTGGCCGATCCGGTGCAGGAGCCCCATCCCTCACGCGATCCCCGGTCGTCGCGAATCGAGGCCGAAGACTATGACCTCGGCGGCGCAGGCGTCGCCTATTACGACACCTCCGCGGGCAACAGCGGCAGCGTCTATCGCACCGACGATGTCGATATCCAGGCGACGACGGACACCGGGGGCGGATACAACGTCGGCTGGGTCGCCGACAGCGAATGGCTCGAATACACGATCGACGTGACACCGGGGCAATATGACATCAGCCTTCGCGCCGCGGCTGCGGCGTCGCTGGCCGGACGTTCGGTCGAGCTGTCGCTGAACGGCCAATCGCTCGGCAGCATCGCCGTGCCCGGCACAGGCGACTGGCAGACGTGGGCCACCTTTGCTTTGCCCGGCGTCGACATCAACTTGACCGGCCCCGCCGTCCTTCGGCTCACCTTCGTCGGCGGCAGCATGAACCTCAACTGGATTGAGGTCGCCAAGGTCACCCCGCCCCCCGTCGCCGGCGACGTCAACGGCGACGGTGCAGTCGATTTCGATGACCTGGGCATCCTCCTTGGCGCCTACGGCGGCCCACACCCGACCGCCGACTTCGATGCTGACGGCATAGTTGATTTCGATGACCTGGGCACACTGCTGGGCAGCTACACGTCGGCCGATGGCCCACTCGACACCGCTCCGGTAGCCGGAGCGCCCATCGACACCGATGCCGGCGAGATCCTTCCCACACCCCCTGCGCCGCGGCGGCTGACGGTCGTCGGTCCGGCACAGACGATCAGGCAGGCTTACACCGGATTCGTCGGCCCGCTGCCGTCGATCGGCCTCTATGACGCTTCAGACTGGTCGCCCGCGCCGACCTGGCCATGGGCCGAGGTTGAAGATGAAGACGGCGTGTCAGAGGGATGGTCACCCGACGTCTTCTCCGACCAGCCGATTGCTGCCGGTCTCCTTAACTGACCCAACCCGCGCGCCGCTTGATCGCGCTACCCTCGCGCTGGCCACGCGCTCGACCGCTCATCAATCCAATCAGCCGAGTTAACCGGTGTCCGCCCGTCTGTGCGGGCCGGCTTTTGCGCGCCATCCGGGTCAAACACCGGCCGCCCGGCACCATCTCGCCCACCTGCCCGGCGTCGGCCGCGAAATCCGTGGCGACGCGTGCGGCCCGCGGAGCCCGCGGAACGGACACCCCGATCGCCGGTACGCCATTGCTCCATGCCGATTCTGATGGCTCAGCCGGCCGAGCTTGCCGGAATGCCGCGTGGATGCTCATGCGTCCGCATAAAACGGCACGGCCTCGAGTCCGCTGAACGGACTCGAGGCCGGCGTTCTTCTCCTCTCAAAGAGACGCTGTTGCCGCAGACCATGCTCACGCCCGGCGACGCCGCAGCAGCAGGGCGGTCGGGAGCAGGGCGGTGAGACTCGAGGGCTCGGGCACGACGCTCGCTGCTGCGGTCTGGGCGGCCGCGAGGTCAACGCTGCCCGGGTCGACACCGAAGCCGTAATTGCCCAGCAGGATGCCCAGGTCGTCGAAGTCGACGTCGCCGTCGCCGTCGCTGTCGCCGCCGGTGCCCATCTCGACCTGCAGGTCGTAGTTGCCCAGCAGGATGCCCAGGTCGTCGAAGTCGACGTCACCGTCGCCGTCGGCGTCGCCGTCGATCGAGGTCATCGGGGCGACCAGCGAGACGCCCGTGCCCGTCGTGCCATCGAGCACGATGAACGCGGTGTTGTCTTCGACGGTGCCGCCGATCTGGCCGGTCACGCCGGTGAGGCCCTCGGTGAAGTACCACGTCTGGCTGCCGGCGGTGGCTGATCCGCCCGTGCCCAGCGTCCATGCGTCGCGAACGGCCGCGATGCCCGGGTCGCTCAGGTCGATGCTGCTGAACCGCCCGAGGCCGTGAATCAGCGCGATGTCCACGGCATCGATCGCCGAGTTCCAGTAGCCGACGTCATCGACGATGCCGCTGAACTCACCAAACGTCGAGCTCGGCACCGTGTCGCTGTTGCCCCGGTGGATCGCCCCGACGCTGAACCGAGACAGGTTGATGCGGCTCATGGTTTCGGCAAACTCGCCTTCCAGCTTGCCGTCGACATACACGCGCCGGGTCTGTTCGGCCGCCTCAACCAGGTTGTTCAGCGGCGCGCCGTTGGCGCCGTCGATCCAGTCGATCGACCAGATGATGTGGTGCCAAGCGCCGTCATTGATCATCGTCGTGCCGACCGGGCCGTTAACGGTCAGCCCGGCATTGCGCTTGGAAATTCGCGCCCGCGACTGCGAGACGCCATCGACGGTGACGCCGGTCAGCCCGAATTCAGCGTAGAGCTGGAACTGGCTGACGTTCTGGTCGGCCATTCCAATAACCACGCCGCCGCCGGTGTTGCTCTTGTTGACCCACGCGCCCCAGCTTCCGTTGGGGCCGGAGTTGTTGTTGGCCGCACCGAGGAACGATCGGATGACTTCGTTGCTGTCGCCCCCGGTGAACTGATATCCGTTGCCGAGAAACCCCGGCACCCAGTTGGGAACACCGCCGGCTGGGTTCTGCAGCACGCCGTTCTGGGCGGTCCCGGCGCTGTCGGCGACGTCGGTACCCGACGTCTCGTCAAGTTTCCAGTGAACCACCAGCGCGGCCGAGGCGACCGACGGTACCCATGCCGCCGCGGCGGCAACGATAAGAACGCGGACCTTCATGCTCTTCCTCCGAGAAGTGAAGTGTGTAACGAACTGAAATGCCAAACTGCTCGCCCGACTAAGCCCGAGGCGGCGGCACGATGCTTCCGCCTTCGAGATAGAGGGCGCGCACCAGGCGGGCTTCGAGCTCCGCCGACGGGTGCGACATCTTTTCCAGAAGTGTTTCCAGACCCACGCGGCCGACGTCCTCCGACGGCATCAACATGCCGGCGACCAGTGCCCCGTCGATGTAGGGCTGGTGCTCGAAGAACGTCGTCAGGGACAGTTCCCGTGGCACGACGAGCCCGAGGTGCGCTGCCGCCACCGTCATGGCGATCAGACCGGACTCGCCGTAGCAGACGACGGCGGTGGGGCGGTCGGGGCGCTCCAGAATCGCCCGGCAGAACCGCACGCGGTCGGGTCCGTCCACCTTCTCGCCGTCGGGCGGCAGAAACGTGACCGGAGAGAGCCCGGCGTCGTCCATCGCGCTGCGGTATCCGTCGGCGCGGTCGGCGACGCTGTAATGCGGGTTGGGCATCGCCGGTCCGTACGACACGTCGAGAAACGCAATGCGTCGATGTCCACCCGACAGAAGTCGACGTGTCAGGTCGTAGGCCGCTGCAAAGTCATTGGGGCGAACACAGTCGGTGTCGCGCTTGACGTTGATCCAGACGGCGGCGATGCGGTTCCGCCGGATCACCGCCTCCATGCCGGCCGGCGCGCCGTGCGTGTAGTCGATCAGCATCCCGTCGGCCGCCACCTCTCGGAGCAGCCGGGGCATTCGGTCGGGGTCGCACAGCTGGTCGTCGGTCAACTGGAGCAGGCTCATGCTCATGTCCATCGTGTTGAGCCGCTCGCTCAGACCACGCAGCAACCGTTCGGGCAGGCTGCTGCGGTGTGAGTCGGTCCCCAAGACCAGAGCAATATTGTGAAATCGCCCGGTGGCGGTCGCCTTGGCGGCCGCGTTGGGGACATAGTTGAGCTCGCGGGCCATGGCGCGAATCTGCTCCGCCCGCTGGACGATCGTCGGTCGGCGGTCTCGTGTCGTCCCGTTGAGCACCCGCTGAACCGTCCGCGGGGAGACGCCCACTCGTTCCGCAATCGAGTTGAATACGTTGACCGACATGGGTTAGACTGGCATTTGTCTTCGGAGCGAAATGACTGCATAGACAAATAGCCCAATTTCGTTTGGGTGTCAACACGATTTCGTCGGGTTGCTGCGTCCGGTCACCTGACCTGTCCGGCCAACGTAACGCAACCGTTTGCACGTAATCAGCTTGCGGAAGGTCATTCGAATGTCAGCTTTGTCAACATCGACAGCCTTGTCGACGTCGCCGCCTGCCGCCCCCGACCAAGGTCGCTCTCCCGAGCCCGTGTTTTTGATCGAGGACCCACTGGCGGTATGGGAAAAACTGCAGTGCTTCACCGGAATCTGGCAGCGCCGGCTCGAGCGGTTTATCCAGTGTGCCCACGTGCGCGGGCGTGGAGAGGTCGAGGCCCCGTATCCGCTGCATGCGGCGTTTTTGTACGCACTGACCGGCA
>CAZBOE010000046.1:0-21540 GCA_964493365.1 uncultured Tepidisphaeraceae bacterium
GGCGCTGGCGGCGCTGCCCGCGGTGCCGTCGTTCGACGGGCTGCGGGCGCTGGCGGGCCTGGTCGTCACCCGCTCGGTGTGACCGCGCGGTCACTGAGCATCGGGCGCGGCGGACCCAGATTGATCCGACCCGGCTTGAGTCGACCCGGCTTGAGCCGACACAGGTTGAGCCGACCCTGGTTGAGCCGACCCGGCTTCCGCCGACACAGGCGGCGCCGACTCCGGTTGGATGGATTCCGGGTGAGCAGAATCCGGTTCCGTCGCATCGGGTTGAGCGGGATTCAGTTGCCCGGCATCGGGCTCACTTTCCTCGGGCTCGATCCCACGCATCGGGCGACGCCAGCCGTAGATGACCCAGTCACCATCGAGACTGCTGGCGCTGGCGAGACCCCACCGGGCCGCGGCATCGGGCGACAGCGTTTGACCTCGATAAGCTGCCAGCCGCCCGCCATCGTCGTCGCGGTCGGCGCCGGCGCTGTAGACCAGCGGCGCGCCGTTGACCATGCGGTAGTGCAGCGGATGGCCCGTGATTCGGTCGAGCGGAGCCGCCGGCAGATAGCGCGGCGAGAGTGCATCAAGCGAAGCGGGATAGTCGCCATGCTGGCGCCGGTAGAGCTCGAGGGCGATGCCGATCAGCGCGCCATCGCGCTCGCCCTGCACGCGGTCGAAGGCCGTTCTTACGTGGCTCAGGCTGGGCATGAATGTCAGGATGAGGCTGTAGCGCGCACGGTCGATCGTGGACATCTGCACCCGTGCGACCCACTGATTGACCGGTGATTCGCCGGTCGCCTGATGGGCTGGCCGACTGTTCCACTGGCGTGTGAGCTCGAAGGCTTTGTCGTGAAACTCGGTCAGCTCGCGGCGGCTGGGCATCGCCATCATGGCGACCGGTGAGCCGACAATCGTCGTAGTTTCCTCGAACAAGCTTGGCACAGGTCGCGACGCCATCACGGCGCCCAGCGATTGAAGGTACTTGATTCCCTCGCGGGTGATTGTTCCGTCGCCTTTGCCGTCGTCGCTATAGACGCGCTGCAATACATCTCTGAAGAAGTATTGCTCGCCGGTCAGGTCGATCCCCTCGCCCGCCTCGGGGAGCAGGGCCAGGCGATGGGCAAGCCGCCCGAGGGCGCTGTCGTCGAGCAGCTCAGGGTGGCGCTGCATCGTCTGAATGAGCTGATCGAGCGCAAGCGCTCTGATACCTACTGCTACTAACTGTGTCACCAGCACCCTGTCCGCGGCGGTCGCCAGTTGGTCGCCCATACCGAGCAGGGCGGTCACGTCGGCTTCGAATCGAGCGGCGTCGCCGACCTCGGCGGCGCGCAACGCATCGACTGCGAGAACATTCGCGAGCAGCCGCATGTCGCTCAGGTTGGGCAACAGAACGCTAATGAATCCCACCACGCTCTGGGGATTGCCCGCCATTTGCGACACGAGGTTGGGGTAAAGCTCCGGGTCGTCGACTGAACCCTGCGGGCCATACACAAACCCGAGCGAAGGCTTGGCCGCAGCTTGATGGATTTGCTCGATGGCAGTGCGCTTTGTCTCCAGCCACGCGACCGCCTTCGGCCAAGCCTCATCCTCAGGGCGGAGGTCGGTCAGGCGGTATCCCGTAACCCCTTCCACCGTGGGCACATCGCGCAGCGCCAGGATCGGCTGGCGATACAGCGGCCACGCCCGGTCATCCATCGGCACCGCCTCGACCTGCTCGTTGATCAGCGCGGTGTAATCAACCTTCACCTCCGGCGAGAGCGTCATAAACCGCACGATCATGCCCACATAGATCACCAGCAGCACCGCGAACACGCGGCCCATAAAGCGCATCGTGTGCCACAGCGCCGAACGACAGCGGATCTTGGCTTTTCGGATCAGCCGCGAAGCGGTGCGCTCGTCGCCGAAAGCGGCAATCAGGTCGGCCTCGGTTTCGCCGGCCGCGATGCCGTCGGCGAAATGGGCAATCAGCTCGCGAGCGACGTCGAGCCGCTCTGCCGGCTTGAGCCGGGTGTGACTGACCACCCGCTCGATCAGCATCTTGAGCGGGCCCGACAACGACGCCGCCGCAATCTCGTCTCGCCAGGTCGGCTGGGCACCCCAGATCAACTGGCTGATCGGCATCGTGATGATTCTGACAAGCGTCATGGTCGCCTCCACCGGCGGACGGTCTGCATTTGACGACAACAGTTTCGAGCAATCAGGCATGAGCGAGCCGGCCACACCACCGACCGCCCTTCCCGGCCAATGCCGGGCTGATGCGCGGCCAATGCCGGGCCACAGGGCGGGCAATGCACTGCCGCGCAACCGCCCGCTCAGCTTCCCAGCACGCCGAGCTTGCCCATCGCCTCGGCCAGCGCGTTCCACTGCTCGACCTCTTTGGCCAACTGGGCCTTGCCGCGGTCGGTGAGGCGGTAGTATTTGCGTGACCGGCCCTGCTCGCTCTCCCTGATGCGGGAGGCGATGAGCCCCTTTGCCTCGAGGTTGTAGAGCAGCGGATAGAGCGTGCTTTGGCCCATCTTGAGCACGCCCCCGCTCTGGCGCTCGAGCAGGCGCACCAGCTCATAGCCGTATTTCTCGCCGCTGACCAGCAGCCGCATGACCGCCACCGGACCCGCCCCGCGCATCAGTTCGCGTTCGATCTTCATAAAAACACCTCGACACACATAGTACCATGCGTGACATAGTGTGCAAGACAAAAAGCGCGTGCGCGGGGTCGCGGTTCGCGTGCCGGTGCGGGAGGGCGGCGTCTCCGCGGCGGTCTGCTTGTCCGACCGCCCGGTCCGTGCGAAACTAGCGCGTCTATGGAGAACCAAACCGTGTTGGTCACCGGCGCCGCCGGTTTCATCGGGTCGCACGCGTGCGAGGCGCTGATGAAGCGCGGGGCGCGGATCATCGGCGTCGATAACTTCTGCGATTTCTACGACCGGTCGTGGAAGGAGATGAACCTGCGCTCGATCGCGCCGGGGCAGAAGATCGACGTCGAAGAGGTCGACATCATCGACGGCGACCGCATCGACAAGATCGTCGCGGCCGCCAAGCCGTCGGCGATTCTTCACCTGGCCGCCATGGCGGGCGTCCGCCCGAGCATCGAGCAGCCGGCCTACTACGCCCGCGTCAACGTCGAAGGCACAACCCACCTGCTCCAGGCCGCGGTGAAGCACAAGGTGGGCAAGTTCGTCTTCGCGTCGTCGTCGAGCGTCTACGGCAACATGAGCAAGGTGCCCTTCAGCGAAGAAGACCCGGTCTCCGAGCCGATCAGCCCCTATGCCGCCACCAAGCGGGCGGGCGAGCTCATCTGCTACACCTACTGGCATCTCTATAAACTGCCCTGCTTCTGCCTGCGGTTTTTCACCGTCTATGGCCCGCGCCAGCGGCCCGACCTGGCGATCCACAAGTTCACACGCCTGATCAGCAGCGGGCAGAAAGTCCCCTTCTTCGGCGACGGCTCGACCAGCCGCGATTACACGTTCGTCGAAGACACCGTCGCGGGCATCATGGCCGCCCTCGACAGGTGCGACCGCTACCGCGTCTACAACCTGGGCGGCTCAGACCCGGTGACGCTGAGCGACCTCGTGTCGGGGCTGGAAAAAGCCATCGGCAAGTCGGCCAACCTCGACCGCAGGCCCGCGCAGCCGGGCGATGTCGAGCGGACGTTCGCCGACCTGACCCGCTCCAGGGCCGAGCTGGGCTACAGCCCGAAGATCCCGCTGGCCGAGGGGCTCAGGCGGTTCGTGGCGTGGTTCAACGAATTCGGCCACCTCTATCGCCTGCCCGGAGAGAAGTGACGCGCGACGCGCCGCGAGCCATGCATGATGCGTGCGGCGCTTGACGCGGAATGCGCGCGGCGCGGCGTGCGGAATGCGCGCGGCGCGGCGTGCGTCATGCGCGCGGCGCGTTATCCGTGCGTGCGCGGCGCGACGTCGTTACATGCGCGGGGTGCGAAATCCGCGCAGCGCGAGCCGTGGCGCGTTATCCGTGCGTGCGCCATTCGCGGCGCTGGGTGCTCGGTGCGCATTGGCCAAGCGGCACGCGGCCGGGTGGTGTGTCACCGGGGCGACAAGTTCGGGCGAAATTAGCGGGCAATGGCGTCGCCATGGCTTTATCGTGCCGGGGCTGCCGCGCGCAGGGGCGCGGCCACATTCCAACCCTTCTCGAAAGGCTGTCATGAACCCAACCGCCACCGCCGGACTGCTGGGCGTGTCGATCCTTTTCGCCGGCTGCACCGCCGACGGGCCGACCACCCAACCCACCACCCAGCCCACCACGCAGGCGGCCGCTTCGTCGGCCATCGTCCGTGTCATCGAGCGGACGCACGGCGAAGCCGCCTGGGATTCGAAGGCGGCGCTGCAAACCGACATCACCGTCAGCTTCGGCGGCGGCACGCCCATCGACGGCACGCTGCTCTTCGACACGCCGGTGGGCAAGTCGCGCATCGAACAGAAAAGCGGCGCGACGCTGATCTTCGACGGCTCATCGGCATGGGTGTCGCCCGCGTCGGCCGAGTCGCCGCAGGCGCGCTTTCACCTGCTCACCTGGCCCTACTTCATCGCCGCGCCGTTCAAGCTCGACGACCCCGGCGTGACCATCGTGCCCCACAAGCCGCTGCCGCTCAACGGCGTCGTTTATCCCACGTTCAAGATGACCTTCGCCGCCGGCACGGGCGACGCGCCCGATGACTGGTACATCCTGTATCCCAACCCCGCCAACGGGCGGCTCGACGCGATGGCCTACATCGTCACCTACGGCGGCGGCGACTCCGCCAAAGCCGAGCCCCATGCGGTGGTCTATCGCAGCTACACCACGGTCGACGGTGTCGCCATTCCCACCGAGATGACCTTCCACGACTGGACGGAGACCGACGGCCCGACGAAACAGCTCGGCCGGGCGGTGGTGTCCAACCCGCGTTTCGTCACGCCCGCCCGGGGCGCTTTCGCCAAGCCCGAGGGCGCCCGCGAAGATGCGCTGCCCGCGGCGCAGTAAGCGGGCGCGACCGCGCCTATCGTCAACCGTGCGCGGCGGCATGGTTCGCCGCGCACGGTTGACGAAGGAAGGTTATGTCAGAGAGAAAGTCGTCGCGCGGCATCAGCAAGATCACCCCGCCCGAGCAGGCCGGCTCGCACACCGACGGCCCGGTTCAATCCACCCGCATTCGCCCGCTCAACGATCGCGACATCGACCGCGGCGGCAGATATGTGCTCTATTGGATGCAGGCTTCGCAGCGTGAATCGTTCAATCCCGCCCTCGAATACGCCATCGAGCAGGCCAACCGGCTGGGGCTGGGTGTCGTCGTCTGCTTCGGGCTGATGGACGACTACCCCGAAGCCAACGCCCGCCACTACGCCTTCATGCTCGAAGGCCTTTCCGATGTCGCCGCCCGGCTGGAAAGACGCGGCATCCGCTTCGTCGTCAAGCACGGCCACCCGCAGGATGTCGCGGTGCACTATGCAAAGTCGGCCGCGCTGGTGGTGGCCGATCGGGCTTACCTGCGACACCAGAAGGCCTGGCGCGAGCACGTCGCAAGCCATGCCGAGCGCTGCGTGATCGAGGTCGAGGGCGATGTGGTCGTGCCGGTGGATGTGGCGTCAAACAAGCACGAGTTCGCCGCCCGCACGATCCGCCCCAAGATCCACCGCCACTGGGAAAGCTACCTCGTCGATCTCCCGCCGACGCGAGTCAAACACCCCTCGCTCGACCTGCCCGTCAAGGGTGACATCGACGTCGCCGACCCCTTCAAGGCGCTCGCCCGACTCAAGCTCGACACCAGCGTCGGCCCGGTGACCCGCCTCCGCGGCGGCCAGACCCAGGCACACCAGCTCATCGACCATTTCGTCGAGCGCCTCCTCGACGGCTACGGCGAGCGGCGCAACGAACCCTCGGCCAAGGGCACGAGCCTGATGGCCGCCTATCTGCATTTCGGCATGATCTCGCCCGTCGAGTTGGCGCTGCGCGTGCGCGATGCCCGCGGCACGCCCGCCGACGACCGCGACACCTACCTCGAAGAGCTCATCGTTCGCCGCGAGCTGTCGATGAACTTCTGCAACTTCAACCCGCGTTACGATCAGTATGCCTGCCTGCCCGAGTGGGCGCGCAAGACGCTGGGCGAACACGCCAAAGACAAGCGGGCGCACGTCTACACGCGTGAGCAGCTCGAAGCCGCCGACACACACGACCCCTACTGGAACGCCGCCCAGCTCGAGATGACCCGGACCGGGTTCATGCACAACTACATGCGGATGTACTGGGGCAAGAAGATCCTCGAATGGACCGCCGACCCCGCCGAGGCCTTCGCGACCACGCTGTATCTCAACAACAAGTATTTCCTCTGCGGCCGCGACCCCAACAGCTATGCCAATGTCGCCTGGGTGTACGGCCTTCACGACCGGCCCTGGGGCCCCGAGCGGCCGATCTTCGGGCTCGTCCGCTACATGAACGCCGCCGGCCTCGAACGCAAGTTCGATATGGATGCCTACATCAAGATGGTCGCGATGATGTGATCACCCCGCCGGTGATCCTTCGCCCGCCCCCCGGACCTGCCCGGGCCCTGTCCCCTCGCCAGCACACCCAGTCATGCCCGCTGGCATCCAATCGCATCCGAGCGCCGGTGTCGCGGCACGGGCGCACGGCCCGCTGTGATGCATGCCGCGGCAAACCTTCCCCGCGGCCCTCTCCGCAGCCGTTTGGGCGGCCGCATGGGCTCACATGGTCGCTTCCTGAGCCACGATCGCGTCATAGATCTGCTGAGGCGTGGTGGCGACGGCGAGCGTCTGGCGAAACTTGTCGGTGGTCATCAGTCGGCTGATGCGGGCCAGCGCGTGAATGTGCGGGCCCGTCTTGTCGCGCGGCGAGCTCAACAGCCAGATCAGCGAGACGGGGCGTCCGTCGATGGCTTGAAAGTCGATGGGCGTCGCGGGTTTGCCGATCGCCATCACGAGGTGGTCGGTGCCGTCGCACTTGCCGTGGGGGATCGCCAGCCCGTTGCCGATGCCGGTGGTGCGCGTCGCCTCGCGCTCGAGCACGGCGGCCAGCACCTTCTTGGGGTCGGTGACCTCGCCGTTGGCGGCCAGCAGGTCGACCAGCGCCTCGATCGCCTGGGCTTTGGTGGTCGCCTGAAGCGGCACAACGATATTGGCTGGCTTGATGATCTCGGTCAGGCGCAAGGACATCGACCACTCCAACTTTTCGGGCAAAATCGAGCCGCGAAGACTAACAGCGCGCCGCCCGGTTGTCGACCGCAAACCCTTCGGCCGCGGCCTTCCGGTCGCCTGCGCGGCGGCAACGCCCCGACGCATGCCGCTCAGGTGCCAAAGGTTCGGTCGCCCGCGTCACCCAGGCCCGGAAGGATATACCCCTTTTCGTTGAGTTGCCGGTCGATCGCGGCGCAATAGATGGGCACGTCGGGGTGTTCGCGGTGGAGGTTGCTGATGCCTTCGGGGGCCGCCACCAGGCACACGAATTTCATCCCCTTGACGCCCGCCCGCTTGAGAAACGTGACCGCACCGATCGCGCTGCCTCCGGTCGCCAGCATCGGATCGATCAGCAGCACCTGCGTCTCGGCGATGTCGGGCGGCAGCTTCTGGTAATAGCTCACCGGCTCGAGCGTCTCTTCGTTGCGATAGACGCCCAGGTGTCCGAGTCGGGCGTCGGGCAGCATCCGCAGGACGCCGTCAGACATCCCCAGCCCCGCCCGCAGGATCGGCACCAGCGTCACCCGGCGCGCCAACACCCGCCCGATCGTCTGCTCGAGCGGCGTCTGCACAGGCCGGGGCATTGTCGGCCAGTCACGCGTGACCTCATAAACCATCAGCCCCGCCACCTGGTTGAGCAGCGTCCGAAACTTCTGGTGGTCTGCCGAGAAATCCCGCAGCTCGGTGAGCTTGGTCTGCACGACCGGATGATCGATCACGATGACGGTGGACATGCCCCGGGAATATACGCCGCAAACAGCGGCCGCCCAAGGATCGACCAGCGGCGCTACGGCTGGTGGTCACCGCCCCGACGCGTCGGCCTCACCCGGGCCGCCCGGCAGCACCACTTCGGGAAGCTCCCCGCTTCGGCCTTCGAGAATCATCAGCGCACGCCGCGACGCTCCCGGCATCGCCCGCGCCACATCGGTGTAGTCGACGTTCATCAGCGCCACGGCGTCCTGCCCGCCCAGCGCCCCCTGCAGGAAGCCCCGCTCGACCAGCATGTTCTGCGTCTGCGCCGACAGCAGGTGATCGATCAGTCGCGCGGCGGACGCGGGGTTGGCGGCGCCCCTGACCAGGCCGACGGTCGTCGGCACCGCGAGCGTGCCCATGCCGTCCTGATCGGGCACGACCATGCTGAGCTTGCCCCCCTCCGATGCCACGGCCGAGACGTCGTCGTTGTCGGTCAGCGACGCCACGACATCGCCCTGCCCCACCGCCAGCGCCGCAGGGCCGTTGCCGCCGACCACCTTGATGCCGTTGTCGCGGAGCGCCTTGAAGTACGCGTCGGCCTTCTCACTTCCCCATAGCACATACAGCGCCGCGACATGGCCGGCCGTCGTGCCGGCCACGGGCCTGGCGATCGCCACCTTGCCCGACAGCCGCGGGTCGGTCAGGTCTTCGATCGAGGTGACCGTCGATGCCGCCTCGGGCGACACCGCAATCACCCGAAGCCGATACCCGCTTGCCGCCCAGCGGCCCTGCGGGTCTTTGAACTGATCCGCCAGTTCCGCCAGCCGGGGCGACGTAAACCGCTCGAGCACGCCCTCGTCGGCCAGCGCGATCGTGTGAAACGGCTCGTTGCTCCAGAACACATCCGCCTTCGGCCGATCTTTCTCGGCGCGCAGCCGCTCGGCCAGCCCCACGCTCTTGGTCGCCTCGGTGTCGGTCACCAGCCTCACCGCGATGCCCGTCTGCCGCGTGAACTCTTCAACGATCGCCCGCGCATACGGCTCATCGACCGACGTATACAACACCACCGACGCCGGCGTCTCGTTGCGGCTGCAGCCTGCCAGCAACAACGCCCCCAGCCACAACGCCCCCAGCGCCAAACCCGCCCACAGAAAGGTCATTACCAGTCGCATGATCGCAGTGTAGCCGCCCGCCCGGGGCGTGCACGCTCACCCGCGCCGCCTCAGCCCGGCAGGCTCGCCGCGAAGAACCGCTGCCAGTTCCGACCCAGGATGCCCGCCACATCGTCGCGGCCGTATCCCCGCGCCCGCAGCGCATACCCCAGCTTGCGCAGATCGCCCGGGCCCGCGATTTCCGACGGCAGATCCTCTCGCCCGAGCCCGCCGTCCATGTCGGTCCCGAGCCCGACATGCCGCGCCGTGCCGAGCAACTGGCATATGTGGTCGATGTGGTCAACCACGTCGGCCAGCGTCGCGCGCCGCGTCTTGTGCTGGTCGGGCGGCAGCAGGAACCGGTCGTAGAGATTGATGCCGATCATGCCCGCCCGCCGGGCGATGGCGCGGATCATGTCGTCCGAGAGTTGCCGGTCGGTCGGCACAAGCACCCGGCAATTCGAGTGGCTCGCCATCACCGGCCCGGCCGCCCGTTCGAGCAGACCCCAGAAACCCTCCTCCGACAGATGCGAAAGGTCATGGATCAGCCCCGCGGCGTCGAGGTGGGGCAACAGCTCGACGCCCTCCTGCGTCAGCGGCCCCGGGGCGGAGGTGCCGCCGGAGTAGCGCGTGCGCTTCCATGCCAGTCTGACCGCCCGCACACCCGCCTCGACAAACCGCGCGACATCGTCGGGCGACCGGATCGGATCGGCCCCCTCCATCAACAGCAGCAGCCGCAGCGGCGAGCCGGGGTCGGACGGCGCTTCGAGCGGCACATCCGCCTTCGTGCGGATCACGCTCACCATGCCCTTCTCACGCCACTCGCGATAGACCCCGAGCTGGGCGATCGCCTGGTCATGGGCGCCCTGCGCGTCGGTATAGCCCGGGCCCAGCGTGCTGGTCGGCTGCGCGAACAGCGTCGCGCCCACCATCGCGCACCGCGCCTGGCGAAGGTCAGGGAGGCTGATCGTCGCCGCGCCCATCGCGTCGATCGGCAGGTCCGCCGCGGCGGCGGTCAGATCGCGGCCCAGCGCAGCCAGCCAGGCGAGATCGAGGTGGGCGTCAACGAGGTAGGGGTCGAGGTCCATCGGGGGTATCATAAGCGCCCCGCCCGATTGCGCTGCCGAACAATCCCCGGCATGTCGCGCCCGTCACACGCATGGGCGCCAGCCCATCGGTCGGCAGGGCCAAGCGCAGGCCGCCCGCGGCAATCCGCGGGTTGCCCCGCCGGGCGGTTATGCTGTAACCACCCATCATGCTCACGCGCACCCTCGAGACCATCGAGCAGCAACTCACCCAGGGCACCCATCTTGGGCAGCAGGTCTACATCTCACGCCGCGGCGACGTGCTGCTCGACGACGGCTTCGGCGACGCCACACCCGCAAAGCCCATGCGTTGCGACCAGTGGACCGCCTGGCTGTCGGCCGGCAAGCCGCTGACCGCCGCCGCGGTCATCCAGCTCTGGGAACGCGGGCTGCTCGGGCTGGATGACCCTGTCGCCCGATACATCCCCGAGTTTTCGGCGCACGGCAAAGACGCCATCACGCTGCGGCACTGCCTCACCCACACCGCGGGCATCCGCGCCGCGGCCGGCTCGTGGAGCCGACTGAGCTATGACCAGATCATCAGCCAGATCAGCGCCGCAAAGCCCGAGCCGTCATGGGTGGTCGGGCAGACCGCCGGCTATCACGTCGCCAGCACGTGGTTCATCCTGGGCGAGGTCATCGCCCGGGTCAGCGGCAAGCCGATCAACCTCTACCTGCGCGAAGAACTCCTGCTGCCGCTGGCGATGTCCAACACCTGGGTGGGCATGCCCCCGGAGATTTGGGACAAGTCAGAGCACGACAACCTGATCGCGCCCATGCACGAAACGGCCCGGGCCGAGTCGGGCGGACCTGGCGCGCCGCCCGAGACCCGCCGCGTCACCTGGGACAACCCGGCCGGCTTCGTCATGCCGCGCCCCGGCGCCAATGCCCGCGGACCGATCCGCGAGCTCGGCCGCTTCTACGAGTTTCTCCTGTCGGATCGGCACAGCGGTGCGCCGGATCATCGCAGCGACGTGCTCTCCCGGGCTGCCCGCGCCGCGATGACGGCGCGACACCGCGTCGGCACGCCCGATCTCACCTTTAAGCTCAAGATGGACTGGGGCCTCGGCGTGATCTGCAACAGCCGGCACTATGACCAGCCGCCCCACCCCTACGGCTTCGGACCCCATGCCTCACCCCGCGCCTTCGGACACGGGGGCAACCAGTCGTGCGTCGGCATGGCCGACCCCGAGCACGGGCTGGTCATCGCCAGTTCATGGAACGCCATGCCCGGCGAAGCCGCCCACGACAAACGCCTCAACCAATTCCTGGACGCCGTCTACACCGATCTGGGGCTGAGCAAAGCCTGAGCGAAAGCACGCCAAAGCGCCTCCCGCATGTGGCGCGTTATCCACTTGATCGGCACTCGATCCGCACTCGATCCGCGGCGCACCGGCCGGCCGTTCGGAACACGGTGACGTTTGAGAGACCAGCGCGATTGAGGGGCCAGCGGGATTAAGACGCGGGGGCGCTGAAGATGCGGCGGCGGTCAAGCGGCGTTTGCGATCAAGAGGCGGTCGTTCCGTCGGGGTCCACCCCGGCCGGCGGCGTGGTGGTGATCGTCTCTTCGACGACGCGGAAGATCTCGTCCGTCGGCTTGCGGTCGTAGACAAAGTCATCGAGCCGCAGCACGCCGCTCTTGCCGTCGGGCAGGGTGTAGTTGAGATAGGCGATGCCCTTGCGGTCCCAGAGCCGACGATCGACCGCGTCGATGGCGCTCAGCGGCACGGGTGGGTGGCCCGGAATGTAAAGCGTGCCGTCCTTGTAGCGCAGCGTGCCGCGCGAGTTGTAGAACGTCCAGATCAACAGCGCGATCCCCAGCGGCGGCAGCGACCACCCCAGCGCCCGCTGAATCAGCAGGTCGGTGTCGGAATGCCGCGAGATCTTGCCGATCTCTTCACCCTTCGCGGTGATCTCGATGTTCTTGTCGGCCAGCGCCTTCTCCGCGGCGTCGATCTTCTCCTGAGGCGAGCCGTCGCTCTTGAGCAGCGTGATGTTGTTTTCCAGCTCGACCTTCTGCGCCTGCAAGGCCGTCTGCTCGGCCTGCAGCCCGTCGAGCTTGGCATTCTCGGCCGGGTACTTCACATACCCGTCATAGGCGAACCACGCCCCCATCGCGAGCAGCACGACCGTCATGATGTACCGCGCATTGCGGTAGTAGCGCCCCGGGCCCGCGGTCACCTCGTCCGGCAACGGCGCCGCCGAGAAGGCCGGCTCGGTCGCCGAGTCGTCGGGCGGCGTCAGATCAGTCGGGGCTTGGGTGGTCATCGTCGTCGCCTCGTTTCATGCTCCGGCCGGGTGATTCAGCGCCGGCGTCGTCCAAGGTATCGTCCAGTCCGGCGCTGGGGTCCAAATCGTCCAGAGCGGCTCCCAACTTTTCCAGAGCCGCGAGCAAAGCCCGGCTCTCGTCCTCCAGCGGCTGGAAGGTCGGACGATCGGGGTGCGCCGCAAAGGCAGCGGCATCAGATCGACACTGGTCGATTTGACGACCCAGCCCGCATCTCGCCAAGGCCAGCAGCGCATCGACATGACCGGCCTCTTCCGCCACGGGACTGATTCTAAACCGCCTGCGCTGGCAGGTCGAGCAGGCGGACCCCGCAAACCGGGACGATCACCGGGCGCGACCCGCCCCGTCGGATCGGCTTAAGCGCTTCTGCAAAGACGGTTTACGACTGGCGCTCACGAGCGCGAGGCGATCACCGAATGGATCGGCCGAAGCACGCGCGGCACGACATACCGCGTCGCCAGCTCGTCGGCCCGCTCGGCCATCGACTCGACCAGTTCCTCCATGGGCTGCCGGGGACGATCGCCCCAGTACCGCCGCAGGATCAGGTAAACGCTGATGACGTCTTCGGAGTATTCCCCCGTGCGGACCTGGTAGCTGTTGGTCCGCGTGACGATGTCGATCCGGCCCTGGAGCCGGCAATCATCCGACAGTGCCACCGTCACGCTGGGCTGAAAATCGATCGCCTTGGCGCCGTGCTCGTCGGTCAGGCATGCCAACGGGCAGTTGGGGAAAAGGCTCTCGGCGATCACCTCGTCGTGGTTTCCGGTAAACGCCAGGTCGAAGCCGAAGAGCACATCGAGGTAGTCGATCTCGACGTTGCTGATGCCCAGCTCGTAAGGCGCGAGTTGCAGCATCAGCTTGTGGAGGCGCAGCGCCTCCTGGATCGAGGAGGGGTTGACGTGTCCGCCGGCCAGCCGGCGCGACTCGACCGAGCACCAGCGGTAGGCGCCCGAGGCGCGGTCTTCTTCGAGATTGACGTCGCCGTTGTCAGACTTGCGGAAGCGCGTCATCGCGGGGAAGTCCTTCTGCACCCGCTCGAAAAAGTGAAGCAGCGTATCCCGGCTGTTGGGCAGATTCATCTGCGAACCGAGTCGCACATTCACATAAAAATCGTCACAAAACGCGCCATATGGGTCGGTCATACCTCTCCCAAGCCCTTTCCGCTGGCTGGTCCGCCGCTGGGACAACCCGTCATCGGCGCTGTCGCCGGGTCGGGGCATTGAGATCGCTGGTCCGGATCATCCGTGATCCTTCTGTGATCGCTGATCGGCGGAACAGACCATGCGAGTGTAGCGATTCGAGCGTTAGACGGAAGTGAAAGCCCGTCGGTTCGTCCCGGGCGCGTTATGCGCTTTGGCCTGCCCGGTTGACGCGACAAGTCGACGGCTTAACGTGGTGTTGATGACGCGAACAGCGGTCAAACCGGTCTATGCGCTCGTGGGCGGCGACGCGTTTCTGCAACTGCAGGAATTGCGCTCGATTGTCGCAGCGGTTGGCGGCGATGCGCAGCGCGTCGATGTGGACGGGGAACGCTGTGAACTGACCGACGTGCTCGACGAATTGCGGAGCTTTGCGATGTTCGGAGGCTCCAAGCTGGTGGTCGTCCGCAACGGCGACGATTTGGTCACGCGGTTCCGCGGGCCGCTCGAAGACTATTGCGACAGCCCCTCCGACAGCGGCACGCTGGTCCTGCGGCTCGAATCGCTGCCGGGCACCCAGCGCATCGCCAAGGCGATCGCCAGGGTCGGGGAGGTGCGCAAGTGCGACCCCCCGCGCGATTTGGTGGGCTGGATCATGAAGCATGCCAAATCCGCGCACGGGCTGGCGCTCAACCTCGACGCGGGCAACGCCCTGGCCGACCGGATCGGCGGCGACCTCGGGCGGATCGACACCGAGCTCGCCAAGCTGGCGGTGATGAACGACGGCGGCCGGGTCGAGGCGGGCGCGATCGTCGACACCGTCGCGTTTCAGCGTGAACAGGAACTCAAGGACATGACCAGCGCGCTGGGCGAAGGCCGCGCCGACGAGGCGCTGCGCCGCTGGCGGCAGATCGTGGCGACCGACGCGTCGGCAGAGTTTCGCGCGGTGACCTGGCTGGGCATCTGGCTCGAAAATGCCCGCAAGGCGCTGGCGATGCGCCGCAAGAACACGCCCCTGCCGGCGATCGGGCAGGCGCTGTGGATCCGCGACCGCAACGCGCTCGACGCGTTTGTGCGAACCACCGAATCGCTCGGCGCCGCCGGGCTCGCCCGCGCGATCGATCTGCTGACCCAGGTCGACCGGCACAGCAAATCGGGCGTGGGCGACGCGGCCGAAAACGTCGAGCGGTACATCCTCTCCATCGCGGCGATGCTGAGAAGACCCTCACGCTAGAACAGATCGGCTTCGGGGAGGCGGCTTGTCGGTAGCGGCCTGCCCGCCGGTCAGACTGGTCTTGCCGCGAAGCGCGGGCGTCACGGATCGTCGGGGAATTCAAAACGGATCATCAGCGCGTTTCACTCGTCGTCGGGGAGTTGGTCGTGTTCCGCCTGGTTGCGTGAGGCGGCGCGCAGCGCGGGGCGGACGGTCAGGCCGTGGAGCGCGATCGAGGCGAGGACGGTGGTCACCGCGGCGGCCCAGAGGGCGGGCGGGGCGTCGAAGTCGTCCTGGTTGTGGGCGTAGGAGAGGTAATAGATCGTGCCCAGTCCGCGGATGCCGAAGACGGCGATCATGCCGCGCTGCCTCGGGCCGACGGGCGAGCCGATCATGCTCAGCCATGCCGCCGCCGGCCGGATCACCAGGAGCGCCAGCCCGGCAAAGAGCATGACCGGCCAGGCGAGCAGCCGGTGACCGAAGGAGAGGGCGGCGCCGCCCAGCAGGATGAGGATGAGCCCGAGGAGGATCTTTTCGGACTGGGCCGCGAAGTGATGGGGCAGCGCGTGGTAGTGGTGTTTGGCTTCGACATGTCGAGCCGCGACACCGGCGACGAACGCGGCGAGGAAGCCGTATCCGCCGACGATTTCGCCGCCGCCGTAGGCGAGGAATGTAGCGCCCAGGATGATCAGGCCTTCGTTGGTGTCCTTGGGCTTTTGGGCTTCGGGCCCGCCGAGCACGCGCCGGGCGACGACGCTGCCGACGAGCCACCCCAGCCCGGCCCCGACGACCACGCCATAGACCAGATCGATCGCAAACCACCTTGCGAGCCACGGGCCGACGGGCAGGCCGTCGCCGGCATGGGCGGCGGCCGCGAGGGCGAGGTAGACGAAGGGGAAGGCCAGGCCGTCGTTGAGCCCGGCTTCGCTGGTGAGCCCGAAGCGGACGGGGTCTTCGCCCCCGCGGTTTGGCGGGGCGACCTGCACCGACCTCGCCAGCACCGGATCGGTGGGCGAGAGACAGGCGGCCAGCAGGATCGCTTCGGGCAGGCTTAGCCCCAGGATCATCACCGCCGCCGCGATCAGGCCGGCGATGGTCAGCGGCATGGCGATGCCCAGCAGTCGCCAGGTGAGGCTCCAGCGTCGGAGCCCCGGGGGTTGGTCGATCGACAGCCCCGAGGCGACGAGCGAGATGATGACGATCAGTTCCGTCGCCAGTTCGGTGATCGCGGCGTCGATGGGTGTGCCCATCGGGTCGGGATGGCGGCCCAGCAGCGGTCCGGCGAAAAGGATCATGCCCACCAGCAGGTAGATCAGCGGCACGCCGACGGCCTTGCCCGCCCGGCGCCTGGGCAGCCACACGAGCCCGAGCAGCGCCAGCCCGGCGATGAGATAGAAGATGGCGCGGGTCGTGGGGCTCATCGGGCGGACCGGGGCAGCGCCTATCCGGGGAAGCGCCCATCCGGGGAATCGCCCGGCCGGTAGAAGCACCAAGCCGTGAGAGCCCAGCCGGGAGAGCCCAGCCGGGGGCTTGCCGGGCGGGCGTGACAGGTGGGCGTTCCGGGCGAGCCTTACGGGCGGGCGTGCCGGGTGGGCGGGCGTGCCGCGGTCCGGCTGGCGATGAGCAACATTCGAGCCGCAACGGATGAGTCTTTTTCGTCCGCCGGGTCGGCGGTGGTGAAAACCGCTGCCGACGCGCTACACTTGCGGCCCATGGCCAGCAGAAACAAACGTTCCCCTTCATCCGCTCCCGCCACACGGACGACCCGTGGGCAGGTTAAAACGTCGTACCCGGTCCGCGGCAAAGGGTCTTCCATCGTGCCGGTGGGCATCACCCAGATGGCGTGCGTGGAAGACCCGGTGGCCAACATGAAAAATCAGGTGCGCCTGGTCGAGCAGGCGGCCAAGGCGGGGGCGAAGATCATCTGCACACAGGAGATGTATCGCAGCCAGTATTTCTGCCAGGTGGAAGACCACCGGTTTTTCAAGCTGGCCGAGACGATTCCCGGGCCGTCGACCGACGCGCTGGGACGGATCGCGCGCAAGTATGGCGTGGTGGTGGTGGCGTCGCTGTTCGAGAAGCGGGCATCGGGGCTGTATCACAACACGGCCGCGGTGATCGACGCCGACGGCGGGCTGCTGGGCGTGTATCGCAAGATGCACATCCCCGACGACCCGCTCTATTACGAGAAGTTTTACTTCACGCCCGGCGACACGGGCTTTCGAAGCTGGAACACGCGGTTCGCCAAGATCGGCGTGCTGATCTGCTGGGACCAGTGGTATCCCGAAGGCGCGCGGCTCACCGCCTTGCAGGGCGCCGAGATCCTCTTCTACCCCACCGCCATCGGGTGGCACCCGCGCGAGCGCGAGATTTATGGCACCGCCCAGCACGAGAGCTGGGAGCTGATCCAGCGCAGCCACGCGGTGGCCAACGGGTGCTACGTGTGCGCCCCCAACCGCATCGGGCTGGAGAAGATCCGCAACAGCGAAGGCGGGTTTGTCAGCGACGACGGCATCCAGTTCTGGGGCCAGAGCTTCATCGCGGCCCCCAACGGGCAGATCGTCAAGAAGGCCAGCGTCGACCAGGAAGAAGTGCTGGTGGTGGATTGCGACCTGGAGCAGGTCGAGTTCAGCCGGACCCACTGGCCGTTCCTGCGCGACCGCCGGATCGACGCGTATGGCGACCTGACGCGGCGGTTTGTGGATGCGGGGTAGGATATCGCTGCGGAGATATCACCACGGAGACACGGAGAGCACGGAGAATACGAGGCCGGTGTATTGCGGAACGACCCACTCATCACGACAGACCAGGTTAAGTGCTGGAATATCCAGTTGTTTTTCGATCACTGATTGAATCAAGCGAAAGCACCGTACGGCGGAAACCGGTGATGCATTTCTCTGTGCTCTCCGTGTCTCCGTGGTGAACCACCCCCGAGCGACTCCGAGCGACCTATGCCCAACAAAGCAGTGAAGATTCTCCGAGGCACGCCCGCCGAGGCGGGGTATGTGTTTCCGCCCGAGTGGGCGCCGCACGTGGGGACGTGGTTTAGCTGGCCGAGGCCCGAGGGCATTTCGTTCCCCGGGAAGTATCACACCGTGCCGGAGAACCTGGCGCGGATCATGTGCGAGATTGCCAAGCGCGAGCAGGTGCACATCAACGTGCCCAACGACAACTGGGAATACATCGTCCGCGGGCAGCTCAAAGAGCACGGCTGCCCGACGAAGAACGTCTTCTTCCACCACATCAAGACCAACGAGAGCTGGTGTCGCGATCACGGGCCGGCTTATGTGATCAAGGCCGGGCGGCGTGGGCAACAGACAGGCGGCAGGCGATCGGCCGCGATCGTCGACTGGGGATTTAACGCGTGGGGCGGGAAGTATCCGCCCTATGACGCCGACGACGCGGTGCCGACGGAGATCGCGCGGGAGTACAAGCTGCCGGTGTTCTACCCCGGGATTGTGATGGAGGGCGGCGCGGTCGACTTCAACGGCGCGGGAACGGTGATGACCACGACGTCGTGCCTGCTGAACAAAAACCGCAACCCTCACCTGAAAAAGACGGAGATCGAGCAGTATCTGAAGGACTATTACGGGCAGTCTCACGTGGTGTGGCTGGGCGAGGGCATCGTGGGCGATGACACCGACGGGCACATCGACGATCTCGCCCGGTTTATCTCGCCTACGCAGATTGTCACCACCGTGGAAGACGACCCGAAGGACGAGAACCACGAGATTCTCCAGGACAACCTCAAGCGACTTTCCCGCGCCCGCGACCAGGACGGCCGGCCGTTTGAGATCATCACGCTGCCCATGCCCGGCGTGGTCGAGCACGACGGCCAGCGCCTGCCGGCGACCTATGCCAACTTCTATTTCGTCAACGGCGCGTGCCTGGTGCCGACCTATCGGCATAAGAAAAACGACCGCAGGGCCCTCCGCATCCTGCAGGATCATCTGCCAAACCACGAGGTGATCGGCATCGACTGCACAGAGTTGATCTGGGGCCTGGGCGCTATTCACTGCCTCACGCAGCAGTGGCCGGCCTGGTGACGCCGCCCGACATGAGAGCGGCATGGCGAACCAACCTCTGATGATGCCGCGGCGCGCCCGGCGGCGCGATAGCGCAACGACCCGGCGGCGACGCCTTCTGCCCAAAACGCCGCGGGCAAAGCGGCGGCGGGCAGCGGCTCATCCGGGCGAAGCCGGGCAGGCGAGCGAGGCCCCGAAGCGCACGGCATCGAAAAACGTTCTCTTGACTTGCCTGTAGATGCGATAACATCTCACTCGGGCGGCACGAGATGTGCATCGGTCGTCCCTGTTTCGCACGCGAGCATTCGAAGCCTGGAGTGTCCACCGAGATGTCGACCATCGCCGATCCGAAGAACCCGGTCACCGGCCATCTTTCCACCGTGCCCACCGTCAGCGGAAACGGCAACGGCAAACGGGAGACCGTCCGGGTCGAGCAGCCGATCTCGCGACCCTGGACGCCGGCGGATTCCGCCAAGCTCTACGGCATCGAGTCGTGGGGCCAGGGCTATTTTTCGATCACCGATGACGGGCATGTCGCGGTGCACCCGGGGCAGAACCCGGCCGTCCGTGTGAGTCTCAAGAAGATTGTCGATGAACTGCGCGAGCGCGACATTCAACTGCCGCTGCTCATTCGCTTCACCGACATCCTGCGCCACCGCGTGGGCAAGCTGCACGACGCCTTCACCCGCGCGATCACCGACCATGACTTCAAGGGCCGCTATCGCTGCGTCTATCCGATCAAGGTCAACCAGCAGCGGCACGTGGTGGAGGAAATCCTCAACTTCGGCCGCGAGTACGGATTCGGGCTCGAGGCCGGCAGCAAGCCCGAGCTGCTGGCGGTGATGGCGCTGGTCGAAGACGACGACACCCCGATCATCTGCAACGGCTTCAAGGACGACGAGTTTATCGAGGCGGTGATCCTGGCGACCAAGATCGGGCGGAACATCATCCCGGTGGTCGAAAAGTTCAGCGAGCTCGAGCTGCTGGTGAAGTATGCCAAGCTCCACAATGTGAGGCCCAAGATCGGCGTGCGGGTCAAGCTGGCGGCCAAGGGCGCCGGCCGGTGGGAAAGCTCGGGCGGTGTGCGGAGCAAGTTCGGGCTTTTCGTCTCCGAAGTGCTCGCGGCCCTCGACTACCTGCGCGAGCAGAACATGGGCGACTGCCTGGCGATGCTCCACTTCCACCTGGGCAGCCAGATCAACAACATCCGCAACATCAAGGGCGCGATCATCGAGCTCGTCCGCGTCTATGTCGAGCTGCAGCGGATGGGCGCTGGGCTCAAATACATCGACGTGGGCGGCGGGCTGGGCGTTGACTACGACGGCAGCAAGAGCAACTTCGAATCGTCGATCAACTACGGCCTGCAGGAATACGCCAACGACGTGGTGTTCCACATCAAGGAAATCTGCGACCAGGCCGACGTGCCCCACCCGACGATCATCAGCGAGAGCGGCCGGGCGATGGTGGCGTATCACAGCGTGCTGGTGTTCAACGTGCTGGGGTGGTCGGGCTTCGCCCGCTTCGAGCTGCCGCGTCAGCTCACCACCGACGAGCGGGGCGAGATGCCCGCGCCGGTGGTCAACCTCTTTGACACGTTTCACGATCTGTCCGACGCCAACTATGCCGAGTATTACCACGACGCCCAGATCGCCAAGGACGCCGTGCTCAACCTCTTCAACCTCGGCTACTGCTCGCTCGAACACCGCAGCCTCGCGGAGAAGCTCTATTTCGGCATCTGCGCCAAGGTGCTCAATATCGTCCGCAAGCTCGAGTATGTGCCCGAGGAGTTCGCCGGGCTCGAGGCGATGCTGTCGGACACCTACTTCTGCAACTACTCGATCTTCCAGTCGATGCCCGACTCGTGGGCCATCGACCAGCTCTTTCCGATCATGCCGGTCCACCGGCTGAGCGAAGAGCCGACCTGCCGGGGCATTCTCGCCGACATCACGTGCGACTCCGACGGCAAGGTCGACCGGTTCATCGACCGCCGCGACGTGAAGCATGTGCTCGAGCTTCACCCCTACGACGGCAACGACTACCTGCTGGCGGCGTTTCTGGTCGGGGCCTACCAGGAGATCCTGGGCGATCTGCACAACCTGCTGGGCGACACCAACGCCGTTCACGTGAGCATCGACGAACACGGGCATTTCACGGTCGATGAGGTGGTCGAGGGCGACACGGTGCGCGAGGTGTTGCAGTATGTGCAGTTCAGCGCCGACGACCTCAAGCGGTCGATGCGCAAGACGGTCGAAAAGGCGCTCAAGGATCAGAAGCTCACGCTCGATGAGTCGCGCGTGCTTCTGAAGTTTTACGAGAACGGGCTCGAGGGTTACACCTATCTCGAATGACCGTCGGGTTCGGCAACAGTCAGGGGCTCTTATTCGGGAGCGTGGGCATGGTGCTGCGGATCGGGATCGCACTGGTGGTGGGGATGGTGACCGTGGGGCTCGGCACGGTGGCGGCCGACCCAGCCGCGCGGCCGGCGGACGCGCCGACGACGCAGCCCGCGACACAACCCGCCGATGACGCGGCCGGCGCAAAAGCCGATTCGCCCGCCGACGGCGCCGTCTCGGTGGCCGAGACACAGCGGCTGCTCGATCTCGACGGCAGCGTCACCACGGTGGTGGGGACGGTCCGATTGGCCGAGGTGTCGCACACGGGCAAGGTGATGCGGGTCTATTTCAAGGAGGCCCGTGACGATGGCTTCTTCTCCGCCGCCTTTCCACGGGATTTCCCGGCGCTCGATGAGGCCTTCGGGGGCAGCTTCGTGAA
>CAZBOE010000046.1:21583-24423 GCA_964493365.1 uncultured Tepidisphaeraceae bacterium
GTGAGCACGTTTGACGGCCGGCCGCAGATCATCATTCGCAAGGCCGAGCAGGTGACGGTCATCGAAGGCGAGTGACGCGTCGCGCGTCTGGCTCATGCCACCTTGCCTCCGCCCCGCCGGCCGCCTGTCGCCCTCGTCCGCGCGTCGCGTCCGCTGCGCGGCTACTGTTCAGATGCCGCGTGTGACGCCCGCCCCGCGCCTACCGCCCGCTGCCCGCCGCCCGGTGCCCGGTGCCCGCGGCCGACGTAATCCCATCTTCACGCCCGCCTGTCACCGCCGCTCTGCCAGGCGCAGGTAGACGCCGCGTGGCGCAAGTTACATGCCCGCCGTACGTCGCCGGTCATCCGACATCGGCCCGCTCACGGTACAGACCATCGCCTCGCCTCAAGCGCAGTGCCTCGCCCCGCTGTTGACCGCGCCGGCGTTTCTTGTGCCGTTCATCCGGGTCGACTAGTCTCCGCCCAGCACTTCTCGGAGACCGCATGACATCCAGCCCCCAGGCGCCCGGCGCAGCGTCCCCTGCGCCCGGATCGTCAAAACTCGATCGACCCGCACGCGTCGGCCTGCGGCTGTTTTTGCTCTACTGCCTCGTCTATGGCGGCTTCATCATGCTGTCGGCCTTTGCGCCACAGGTCATGGGGCGGCGCGTGATTCAGGGCGTCAACCTCGCCATTGTTTACGGCTTTGCCCTGATCGGCGGCGCGCTGTTTCTGGCGGTGGTGTACATGCTGCTCGCCGATGAACGGCCCGGCGGCAGCCACGCCGGCCGACATCCGGCCGCTCCCCCCGCCTCAGGCCCCTCCACCTCCGGCACCGACGCCCAGATCTAACCGCCTCACACCATGCTCCATCACGCCAGCACCACCGCGATCGTCGTCTTCGCTTTGTTTGTCCTGGGCGTCCTGGCGCTGAGCTTCTGGCTCGGTCGCCGGGCCAAGAGCGCTGGCGGCTATTTCGCCGCCCATGGCCAGGTCGGATGGTTCGTCAACGGCATCGCGTTCGCCGGTGATTACCTGTCGGCCGCGTCGTTCCTGGGCATCTGCGGCATGATCGCCTTCTATGGCTACGACGGCTTTCTCTATTCCATCGGGTATCTCGCCGGCTGGATTGTGGCGCTCCTGGTGATCGCCGAGCCGATCAAACGGCTGGGCAAGTTTACCTTCGCCGACGCGCTCGACGCCCGATTCAACTCGCGCTCGATCAAGCTGGCCGCGGCCATCAGCACACTCGTGGTCAGCATCTTCTACCTCATCCCCCAGATGGTCGGCGCGGGCGCGCTGGTCACCCCGCTGCTGGGGCTGGCTCACCTGTGGGGCGTGATCATCGTGGGCTCGGTGGTGACGGTCATCGTCGTCACGGCCGGCATGGTCAGCACAACCTGGGTGCAGTTCATCAAGGGCTCGCTGCTGGTGCTGTTTTGCGCCATGCTGACGATCGCCATCCTGGCCCGCGGGCTGACGACCGGCCCGGCCGAACTGACCGGCCCGTCGATCCCGCCCGAGCGCTCGACCCTCATCCCCCCCGAGGGCGGCTGGATCGACAAGCCCTATCAGCGATACCGCCTGCCCGACGGCGGCGTGCTCACCTATCGCGTGGAGCCCGCGCCGGCATCAGCGCCGGGCACACCGCCAAACACACAAGGCTCACCGGTATCGCCTCATCTCGCCCCGGCGCTCACCCTCACCCAGACCCTGACCGTGACGCCGGGCGGTCAGCGGCTGGTCAACGGCGTGCCCCAGGGCTCGGGGCCGGGCGAGGCCGATCTGGCGCCGGTGGGGCATGTCGCGCGGCTCCCGCCGGGGTATGACGGCCAAGCCACGACCGGTCCGCTCGGCCCGCTGCAATATATCAGCGCTATCGGCGATTCGGTCATCGTCACGTGGCGCTCCGAGCGCATCACCGCCACCGACGGCTCGACCACGGTCTACTACCAGGTGCCGGTCGAGGGCGAGCAGCTGCTGGTGCCGGGGGCGTCGCCCACGTTCGCCGGCGTGCGCAAAGACAGCCTGTTCGACAAGCTCGATTTCATCTCGCTCATGCTCGCGCTCTTCGCCGGCACGGCCTCGCTCCCGCACATCCTCATCCGCTACTACACCGTCAAAGACGCGGCCGCGGCGCGCAAGAGCACGGTGGTGGGCATCGCCGCCATCGGATTCTTCTATGTCCTCACGCTCTACCTGGGCCTTGGCGCCATGACCAGCGGCCGCCTCGATCCGACCAACAGCAACATGGCCGCCCCGCTGCTGGCCAAAGCCTTCGGCGAGCTGCCCTTTGCCATGATCTCGGCCATCGCGTTCACGACGGTGCTGGGCACGGTCAGCGGGTTGATCCTCGCCTCGACCGGCGCCATCGCCCATGACCTGATGGAAAACGTGCTGGGCTTCGAGTTCGGCGAAAACGGCAAGGTCGCGGCCGCCAAGATCGCGACGGTGGGCATCGGCGTCATCGCAATGGTGCTGGGCGTGGTGTTCGAAAAGCTGAACGTAACCTTCCTCGTGGGCTGGGCGTTCAACGTGGCCGCCAGCGCCAACCTGCCGGCGCTGGTGATGCTGCTGTTCTGGAAGCGCACCACGCGCCAGGGCATCGTGGCGTCGATCCTCGTCGGGCTGAGCAGTTCGCTCACCTGGCTGCTGCTCACCGGCCCGGCCTACGCCAACGTCTATGGCCTGCCCGCCTCCAGCGCCCCGGCGCCCTTCACCCAGCCGGGAATCGTGACCATCCCGCTCGCGTTCCTCACGCTGGTCGTCGTCAGCCTCGCGACCCCAAAGCAGAAGCAAGCCGCGGCCTGAACCGAGAAGCCGCCAAGGGAGCATCGCCGGCCTGCGTCAACGCGGCCTGTT
>CAZBOE010000047.1:0-14103 GCA_964493365.1 uncultured Tepidisphaeraceae bacterium
AGCGGCATGGGGAGCAGCCCGCGAATCTTCGCCACCGCCCTCGCGGCGGCCGACGTAAAGGGAATCTGCTCACTGCTGCCGATCCGTTCCGACAGCGCCGCCAGGGCGAGCGACTCGTCGAACGTCAACTGCACCGGCGGCATGAAAAAGTCGCGGCGGATCGCGTAGCTCGACTTCGCTTCGTCGAAATAGACCGGCACGCCGGCGGCCTCAAGCGTGTTGATATCGCGATAGATCGTCCGCTCGGCGGCGCCACATTCCTGCGCCAGCCGCCGGGGCGTCCACCCCTCGCTGCCCTGAATCAACACGACGATCCGCAGCAGTCGATGTATCCGGCTGTAATCCGCTGCCATGTCGATCACCCCGCAAATACCCGCCTCAACGATGCCCCAATCTCAGCCTGGGGCGCTTACACCACCCGAACTATACCGCCTCCGGCCGGGCCCGCTACCCGTCACTCCCCCCGTAAACGCACGAGCAGCCCCGAGACTGACACAGCGCTGTCAGCGTGACCCCCTATAAGTCCGCTCGTCGATCGACGCGGCCGGTCGCACGACAGTGCCCGGGCACAACCCGCCGCCGGGTCTGACGTGTCAATCCTGTGTGCGATGCCATCCATCGGCGCGCGGTGTCGCCCAGACGGCGCGGCCTGCAGGCGCGCTCGAGCCATGAACAAGGGGCATCGCCGGGGGGACCCCCGAAGCCCACGGCAACCCCGCCGTGGGCTTTCTTCATTTGCCTCCAAGCCACCGCCGCGGCCGAGCGCTGACTTCGAATCCACTGGGGAACCGAATCAACCGCCTGATGGCGACAGACCGCCCAATCGCGACAGACCGCCTTATCGCGACTGCCTCGGGGATAACGATGCGAGCAGCGCGGCGGCCTGGTGGAGAACCGGGCGGATTGCGCGCGGGGCACCAAACAAGAAGGCGACCGGAAAGGTCGCCTGCGTGTCATCGGATGCCCAGGACTGGATTCGAACCAGCACGCCTTTCGGCGCTACCACCTCAAGGTAGTGCGTCTGCCAATTCCGCCACCTGGGCTGATGCGCCGGGGCGGTCGGCCCGCGGCTAATTTGTCGGACGGGTGAGTATATCGGCCGAAAACCGCTTGTCGAGCGTCAACGCGGTGGCCGAAGCCACGCGGAGGCAGCCTAACCTGAGGCGGTCAGCCGACGGGCGATCAACCCGTCGCCCGCTTGCGCGGTCACCACGGCGTCTCCCCATCGCCCGGTCGCCCGACCGTCCCGTATCGCCGGCGCACTGGTGCGAGGTCGCCCGGTTACCCTGTCGCCCTGTCACCCGGTTGCCCCATTTTCGCGGGCGCTTCGTCGGATGGCCGATCGGCGGCAAAGGCGGCTTGGCTTACAGCTCGGCGAATTCAAACGCCGGCGCTTCGTCTTTCACTGTCGGGCGCTCGAGCCCGGTGAAGGGCTCGCCCATTTCGGCCCGGACCCGCTCCGCGTCGTAGCGGGCCGGGCGGTCGAGCAGTTTGCAGTAGACGTCGCCATCGACCACCGCGCCCTCGGGGGGCGGCACGGCGGCGTCGAATGTCTGAAGCTTGCCGGCGTGGTTCTCCCATGTGCCCGACTTCTCGGCCCAGAGGGCGCCGGGCAGCACCACATCCGCCTTTTCCACAAACCCATTGGGCAGCACATCTTGCACGACGGTAAACCCGCGCGGCAGCTTGGCGGCGCTCGCCACCCAGTTGCTCAGGTATTGGCCGACGACCCACCCGCCGGCCAGCTTCTTCAGGTCGTCGCGAGTGGAGGCTTGGAGCTCATCCCAGGTGGCCGTCGGGCCGCCCAGCATGGCCATCACCCGCTCGATGCCTTTGCGGTTGGGCACCTTTTCCGCCTGGATGCGGAAGGTCTCTTTGCCGGTGAGGTGGTGCTTGAAGACGTCATCTGCCTCGGCACGGGGAACCGGGCCCATCACCAGCACCGCCGACGGATCGACCGATCGGACCCACCGGCCCAGCAGCCACGCCTCTTCGCACGGCATCATGGGGCTGAGCACGGCATAGAGGCTGCCCGGGCCCTTCTCGGCGGCCACGGCCTTGAGCCCGGCCGACGCCGCCTCGACCGCCTTGGCGTAGGTCGTTTCGACCGTCGCCCCGAACTGAACACGCCGCGCGGTGCGCAGGCGGTTGTCGTCGCTGATGGCCTTGTAGCTGTAGCGGGTGTCGTCGCTGATCCACCACTGGTTGACCTCGGCGTTGTAGCGCGGCTTGACGCGCCAGACCACGCCTTCGTTCTGCTCGAGGTAGATGTTTTCGCCGCCCGCGTCGACGGGGCTGAGGCTGGCCGCCCGCTTGAGCAGCCACACACGCTGCTTGAAGAGGAAGTCTTTATCCAGCAGCGCGCCCACCGGGCACAGGTCGATGACGTTGAGCGAAAGCTTGTTGTTGAGCCCGCGGCCGGGAAAGATGTCGATCTCTTCGCGGTGTCCGCGGCCATCGACCATGAGCTCGGACGTGCCCGCGACCTCGCGGGTGAAACGCACACACCGGGTGCACATGATGCACCGGTCGGTGTAGAGCATGACCCGCTCGCCGATGTCTTTCTTGGGGTTCTTGATCTTGTCTTCTTCAAACCGCGACTGGCTGCGGCCGTATTCGTAGGAGTAATCCTGCAGCAGGCATTCACCGGCCTTGTCGCAGACGGGGCAGTCGAGCGGGTGGTTGATCAGCAGGTATTCCATCACCTGCTTCTGGTTGGCCACCGCCTTGGTCGATTGGGTGTGGACGACCATGCCGTCGCGGATGGGGGTCTGGCACGAGGGCACGAGCTTGGGCAACCCCTCGACCTCGACGAGGCAGATGCGGCACGACGCGGGGATCGAGAGCCCGGGGTGATAGCAGTAATGGGGCAGCGCCATGCCGGCGTCGAGGGCCGCCTGGAGGATCATCTGGCGGTCTTTGGCTTCGATGGTCTGGCCGTCAATCGTGATGCGGGGCATAGGTCTAAAATGGTAGCGGCGCGGTTGGCGGAATTCACGCGGGCGACGGAACATCCCGCGCCGCCCGAGAATCGCCCGTGAAGCGGCCGCGCCATCGGCAGCGACCATGCTCAGAAAAACCTGCCGGCCTCAGGAAGGATCAGGGGCTGGTGAGGTCGTCGAGGGTTTGCCGCAGACGGGCGACTTCGGCCTCGAGCGCCTCGATCCGCGCGAGCAGGCTCGGGCCCGCGGCTACGGCCAAGCCGGATCCGGACGGGCCGGATGCGGCAGGGCCCGGCGGGCTCGAAGGGGTGTCGTCGGCCGCCGCGGCGTGAATGGCTGGCGGCTCGGTCGGGCAGAGCAACTGCATCCACCGCGGAGCCCGGCCGGCGGGGGTCTCTCGAACCAGCGGCGTCTCGCGCGAGGCCAGGGCGGTCAGGTGGCCGCGGAGGGCCTCGGGGGCGTCGAAGGCGCCGGGCGCCATCCGGTCGCACCGCTGACGCAACTCGCCCATCGTCTGCGGCCCGCGCAGCAGCAGCTCGGCGATGATCGCCTGCTCCGCGGCGCGCAGACTCAGCTTCGCCTGCGCCTCGTGGCGATACTTGTGCACCCGCGCCCCGGCCTGATCGACGCGGGTGACCAGCCCCTTTTCACGCAGCGACTCGGCCGCATCGAACACCGTGTCTTCATCCCACGCGGTGACCGGATCACGGTTGCTCTTCTGATTGCAGCCGACCACCAGCCCGTTGAGCGACAGCGGGTAGGTCTCGGGCACGGTCGCGGCCTTCTCGATCAGCACGCCCAGCACGCGGGCCTCATGGGGGGAGAGTTGAAGCATGGCGGCCGGAAGCGTACCAAATCTACGGGTGGCACAAACCTCAGCCGGCCAGGCATGCGTGCCGCCCGGGCGACACGGCCTTGCGACCATCGCCAGTTTCCAAGATGGCTCCCGACAAGGCAGCCCGTAGGGCTTGCCGCCCCTTTCCCCCACCCGGCGGTCGGTCGCTACACTGCCCGCCTGATATGGCGGATCAGACGACAGACAACCTTGCGGAATCGGCGGTGGCCCGGCAGCGGTATGTGGCGGCGGCGCGGTCGGTGGTGGTCAAACTGGGCACACAGTTGCTCTCCGACAAAGCCCGGCGACTCGATACCGCCTTCATCGCCACCATGGCGACCCAGATCGCCCGGCTCCGGGCGGCGGGCAAGACCGTGACCGTCGTGTCATCCGGCGCGGTGGGCGCGGGCATCGCCGAGCTCAACCTGCCCGCCCGGCCGACCGACCTGGCGGTCCTCCAGGCGGTGGCGGCCGTCGGACAGCGCCGGCTCATGGACGCCTGGGCCGCCGCCTTCGCACCGCACGGCATTCACGTCGCCCAGATCCTGCTCACCCGCGAAGACATCGACCACCGCACGCGCTACCTCAACCTGCGCAACACCCTGTCGGCCGTCCACGGGCTGGGCGCGATCCCCATCATCAACGAAAACGACACGGTCTCGACCGACGAGATGGTCCGCATCACCTTCGGCGACAACGACGTGCTGGCATCGCTCGTGGCTCACGCCATCCGCGCCGACCTGCTCGTGCTGCTGAGCGTGGTCGACGGGCTGCTCGATGCGGGCGGCAAGCCCGTGAGGCTGGTCGAATCGATCGACAAGGCGGCGGCGCTGGTCAAGACCGAGAAGTCGGCCATGGGCAAGGGCGGCATGAGCAGCAAGCTGCTGGCCGCCAAGACGCTCGCCGACGCGGGCGAGGCGATGGTGATCGCCGACGGCCGCGGCGACGAGGTGCTCTCGCGCATCTGCGCGGGCGGCGAGGTGGGCACGCTGTTTCTGCCCGCGTCGCGCAAGCGGTCGAGCCGCAGCCGCTGGATCGGCTCCGTGCGGACGGCCGGCAGCGTGACGATCGACGCCGGCGCGGTGAAGGCCCTGGTGGAAAAAGGCCGCTCGCTTCTGCCCGCGGGCGTGGTGGGCGTGGAAGGCGAATTCGACCCGGGCGACCCGATCGCCATCCTGGCCGATGGCGGCAAGCAACCGATCGCCCGCGGGCTGACCAACTACGCCGCCGACACCGTGCGCCAGATCATGGGCAAAAAATCGGCCGACGTCCGCGCCCTGCTCGGCCCCGCGGCGTACGACGAGGTGGTGCATCGGGATAATCTGGTGGTGGAGCGGTAGACGCAGCCTGTCATGACAATATTGAATAACCCGCGCGATTGTGCACCAGCCGATATCGAGCCGCAGGAAATCTCGCGACCTGAATCGGGACGCGGCAGCTATGTTGCGATCCTGTCGAGCCCGGCGTGATGCGGTGGGCCCAACACCCTGTCACCATAGCATTCGGACCCAGCCGGCCACTTTCTCGAAAAACGCCAGGATCGCGAGCACCACGAGGGCTGCAACGTATGGCAACAGTGCACCAATCCCTTCCGCGAAAAATAGCGCCACGAAATTCTCACGCTTGTCTTCGACGCCTCTTCCGTCGACACCTTTCCCATCGACACCGTAACTTAACTTGTGTTTGCCGTCTTTGGGATCCATGGTGAATCCATATTCAATAGACACTTGAGAATGTACGTAAATAGCGGAAGACCAAACGGGACGTGACGGCCCTGTGCCGACCCTCCTATTTACCGAATGAAAGTCGCGACGCAGTCGCCTGATGCGGTTTATCTGTCGAGCATGCGGTGGGCCGAATCACCCTGTCACCATCGCTCTCGCACCCCCACCCGCCGCGCATCGTTGATCACTCGTCACTCCTGCACCCATCGATGCGTCAGCGTACCGCAAGAAACAACCAATTACACCCCCCTCCAACACCATGCATCAAATCTCATTCATCCCGGTCGTGCCCCCCACACACACTACTCCCCACTTCTCGCTCCCTCGCCCCGTCAATGCGTCATCCCATCAATGCGTCACTCCCCACGACGCACGAACCACCCATCTCGACCATGCCGACGGTACACTGCGTGCGCCATGCCCACCGTCGCCTTCACCCGCAACCTTCAGCGGCATGTCGAGATACCCACCTCGGCCGAGCCGCTGCGCGTGGCGCCGGGCGAAACACTCGCGGCGGTCATGGCGTCGGTGTTTGAGCGGTATCCGGCGGCGCGGTCCTACATCCTCGAAGACCACGGCGGGCTGCGGAAACACATCATCATCTTTATCGACGGTCAGCCGCTGGCCGATCGGGCAAAGCTCACCGACCCGGTCGGGCCGGCCGCCGAGGTGTATGTGATGCAGGCCCTGTCGGGCGGATAAGGATGTCGGGCGGATAGAGATGTCCGGCGGATGCGGGTGTCGGGCGGATGACCATGTCGGGCGGATGACCGTGTCAGGCGGATGAACGTGTCAGGCGGATGAATGTGTTCGGCGGATCAGCCGCCGCGGGCGGATGCCGGTGTCTTGTGTCGGGCGTTGGGTGTCGGGTGTCGGGTTTTGGGGGTCGGATGGGTTTCGTGATTCGGCCGGGCGTGGCTGGTGGGCGATTTCGGGCTGTCTTTTCGGGAGGATCGGGCTATGCGGTTGTGGCTGTCGACCAACAAGGGTGTGTTTCAACTTCGACGCGAGGGCCCGATGAAGTGGGCGGTTCACGCGCATCACTTCAAGGGCGTCGCGGCGCCGATCGTCACGCCCGATCCGTCGAGCGGGCGGGTCTATGCCGCGCTCAAGCACGGCCATTTCGGCTCCAAGCTGCACATGACCGCCGACGACGGGCAGACCTGGTCGCCGCTGGAAGCGCCGGCGTATCCGCCCTACCCCGACGGGCAGCCGCCGGAGATCAACCCGATGTCGGGCAAGCCGCTGAGCTGGTCGCTCGAGATGATCTGGGCGATCGAGCCGGGCGCCCCGGGCTCGGATGAACTGTGGTGCGGCACGCTGCCCGGCGGCGTCTTTCGCTCGACCGACGCCGGTCGATCCTGGGCGATCTGCGATTCGCTCTGGCGAGACCCGCGCCGCAAGACCTGGTTCGGCGGCGGATACGACACGCCGGGCGTGCACTCCGTCTGCGTCGACCCGCGCGACCCGCGCCATGTCGTCATCGGCATCTCCTGCGGCGGCATCTGGGAAACCCGCGACTCGGGCGACACCTGGTCGCTCATCGGCAAGGGCATGCTCGCCACCTATATGCCGCCCGGGCAGCAGGAAGAGCCCGGCTCGCAAGACCCCCATCTGCTGGCGGCGTGTCCGGCGTCGTTCGACCACATGTGGGTGCAACATCACTGCGGCATGTTCCGCTCGACCGACGGCGCACAGACCTTCGCCCCCATCGGCCCCAAGCCCGGCGGCGACCCCTCGGGCTTCGGCTTCGCCGTCGCGCCCCACCCCACCGACCCCGACACCGCCTATTTCGCCCCCGCCATCGCCGACGAAATGCGCCTGCCCGTCGGCGGACGCGTCGAGCTCACCCGCACCCGCGACGGCGGCAAAACCTTCGAGCCCCTGGGCAACGGCCTGCCCCGGCACGACGCCCACGACCTGGTCTATCGCCATGCCCTCGCCATCTCGCGCGACGGCAACACCCTCGCCTTCGGTTCGACCACCGGCAATCTGTTCATCTCCGAAGACGCCGGCGAACACTTCACCACCGTGTCGGCCCACCTGCCGCCGATCTTCAGTGTGAGGTTTGGGTAAGGGCGGAACGGAACGGGCAGCAGGCCGTCGGTTGGCGGTGGTGGGCCGTGGTGCGGTGGGCCGTTGCGGTGGTGGGCCGTAGTGCCGTGGGCGGTGTTGCGGCGGTGGGCGGCGTCGGCGGTGCGGGCCGCAAGGGGTATGGCGGTTGGGATGGCGGGTGCGATGGCGGCGTGTCGCGGCCTCGAGGTCGGCCCTTCCCACGCTCTGCGCCGGCTCTTACATTGGCCCGACCATGGACACCTACGCCGCGCTCAAGGAATCGTTTGCCAAGGTCTTCGGCCCCGGGGGCCGCGTTCACGTCGTGCGTTCGCCCGGGCGGGTCAACCTCATCGGCGAGCACACCGACTATAACGACGGCTTCGTCATGCCGATGGCCATCGAGCCGCAGGTGACCCTCATCTGCCGCGCGCGGACCGACGGCAAAATCCGCCTGGCCTCCGAGAGCTTTTCAGACACCATCGCCGAGTTCGACGTCAACGCCCCCATCACCCGCGGCCAGCCCAAGTGGGCCAACTATTCCAAGGGCGTCGCCCACTTCCTCAAAGCCGCGGGCATCCCGCTGATCGGCATGGAGGCGCTGATCGCCAACACCCTGCCCGTCGGCGGCGGGCTCTCGTCGTCGGCGGCGCTCGAGGTCGGCACCGGCCGCGCCCTGCTCGGGCTGGCGGGCGAGCAGATCGACGTCGACCGCCTCGCCCTGATCTGCCAGAAGGCCGAGCACGAGTTCGCCCTGGTTCCCTGCGGCATCATGGATCAGATGATCGTGGCCGCCGGAAAGAAAGACCACGCCCTGCTGCTCGATTGCCGCGACCTGAGCAAGCGATTCACCCCGATCAACGGGCAGGATCTCCGCGTGGTGATCGTCAACTCGATGGTCAAGCACGAGCTTTCCGGCGGCGAATACGCCGAGCGGCGTCATCAGTGCGAGACTGCCGCCGCCCATTTCGCCAGGCTCAAGCCCGGCGTGAAAGCCCTGCGCGACGTGACCAGCGAAGACGTGTCGGCCGCCCGCGCCCAGCTCGACGACGTGGTCTTCCGCCGGGCCCGCCACGTGGTGGGAGAAAACCAGCGCTGCACCGACTTTGCCGCGCTCCTGTCGAGCGAGCAATACGAAGACGCGGGCAAGCTCATGGTCGCTTCACACAATTCGCTCCGCGACGACTACGAAGTCTCGACGCCCGAGCTGGATTATCTCGTCGAACAATCGATGACCGTCAAAGGCGTCTACGGCGCCCGCATGACCGGCGGCGGCTTCGGCGGCTGCATCGTCGCCCTCGCCCAGCCCCGCAGCGTCGAACCGCTCCGCGCCCACCTCGAAAACGTCTACCCGAAAAAGTTCAACGTCAGCCCCCAGATCATCGTCACCACCGCCACCGACGGCGCGGCCATGGTGGAGTAAACCATGCCCACCGGGGAACCCCGCGATTCTCCGGCGATTACCGCGCCGCGTGTCGTTTGCTGAAGGGCCATCAGGCCTCATTCGCGCCGGCGTCTCATCAGCACCGCCGCGGCCACCGCCGCAAGCAGCCCCGCCCCCGGCTCGGGGACGATGCGATAGACCTGCCCGCCGATGTCGACGACGTAAAGCTGTCCGAAGCCGTCTTCGCCGAAGCTCGCGAGGCTGCCGCCGCCGATGAGGCTGATCGAGTTGAGCTGCGACGACAGGTCATCAAACACCGGCGCGCCCGGCGTCGAGGGATCGTAGTCGAGCGAAAAGATGCGGCCGGAGACGAAATCGCCGAAGACGTAGAGCCCCTCGAGTTCGCTGGCGGCGCCGCCGCCGCGGTAGACGTAGCCACCGGTGATTGAGCCGCCGATGCCGGCCGAGTGCAGGTATTGGAAGACCGGATCGACATTGCCCGGGGGCTTGGCGCCGCCGACGCTGGGGGTGGGGCTCAGCCCTTCGCGCAGCCGCCAGCCGTAGTTGGCGCCGCCGGTAAAATCGGCCGACTCGACATTCACCTCTTCGGCCAGGTCCTGCCCGACATCGGCGATCCAGAAGTCGCCGGTCTTGCGGTCGAAGCTGTTGCGAAACGGGTTTCGCAGGCCATAGGCCCAGATTTCGTCGCGGCCGGGCGTGGCGCCGGCAAAGGGGTTGTCCGTCGGGATCGAATAGCCCGCGGTGCCGCCGCTCACGTCGATGCGGAGCATCTTGCCCAGCAGGTCGTTGAGATCCTGCCCGGACATTTCGGGGTCGTTGCTGCCGCCGCCGTCGCCGGTGGCGATATAGAGGTTGTCGGGTTCGCCCGGGCGGAAGCCGATCCAGCCGCCTTTGTGATTGGTCCGAAACGGCGTCGACGCCGGCGGCTGATCCACCGTCAGCAGCACCTGTCCCGAAGTCGGGTCGGCCACGTTGGGGTTGGGGCCGGTCACGCGATAGCGGGCGATCTTCGTATCGACCGAGCCCGACTCGATGTAGTTGACGTAGAACGCGCCGCTGGTGGCAAAGTCGGGCGCGAACGCCAGCCCGAGCAGCCCGCGCTCGCCGGAGGTGTTGATGATTCCCCGGATGTCGAGGAATGTGCTGACCGGCGAGCCGGCCTGGCGTGATGTCACTTTGATCCGCCCGCCCTTTTCGACGATGAACAGCCGGTCATCGCCCTCCGGCGCGGTCACCAACACCGGGGTGTCGAGCCCTGAGGTCACCACCGGGCTCAGTCGCACATCGGCGCGAGCCGCAATGACCGAGATCCCCAGCATCGACACGACCGCCACCACGGCGGCCTCCGGCAGGCGCGCGCGGGCGCGGCGCAAAGCGATCAGGCGTGGCATAGGTTCCTCTCCTCAAAGACGTGAGACAACTCGGCCGGCGGGATGCCCGACTCACAGTATCGGTCTGGCCGCAAGCCGACTCGGCAGCATACCCGACTGACGTCGCCGCCCGGGACAAAAATCCGCGCGCCACCCCCTGTTTTGGGCCCCGTGAGCCCGGGTCGCCCGGGCATCGGCTCGGGCCCCAAACCCAGTGAAACCCTGTCACCTGGATCAACCGGCGGCAAAATGCCAGCGTTTATAGCGTGCGCCGCACTCGCAACCGGGCGTCGGATCATCTATATCTCAGGCCACCGGGCACAGGCGCCTGCAGGCAGGCCGCCTTTCACTTGCGCCCCAACCTGCTTTCAGGGCACATCATGCCTAACGGCCACAAGCGTTCATTGCTCAATGGTGCACTCCGAGATGCCGCCCGAGCCCTGCTGGCGCGGGCGATGATTGTCGGAGTGGGGGCGGTCGTCGTTGCCTGCTCGCTTTCCGGAGGCCCGACGCCGCCTTCGACGCCCGAGGCCGCTGTGGTCGCCGATCAAGCCGCTCCCGCGACAGAGACGGTCATGCTCGACCTGAGCATCAGCGACAGCCGATCCGCCGACGGGCAGTTTCTCGTCGCCGTCTTCGGCTCGGCGGAAGGCTTTATGTCGGATTATGCCAGGGCGGTGGCCCGCGCCGTGGTGAACGCCGCCGAGGCGGGCAGCGTTCGCTTCGACCTGCCGCCCGGCCAATACGCGGTCGCGGTGTTGCACGATCGCAACTCTAACAACAAGCTCGACACCAACTGGATGGGCATCCCCACCGAAGGCTACGGCGCCAGCAACAACCCCAAGCCGCGCTTCCGTGCCCCGCGATTCAGCGAAGCCCAGTTCACGCTGCCGGCAGAAGGCCGACAGGTGGTGGTCAGCCTGCAGTATCCGTAGCTCTCAGGGCTCGCCCGCCGGCCCGCCTGGCACGACCACCGGCAACGCCCGCCTTCCGATCAAACTGAAAGAGGCACGGAACCCCACAACAGGTTCCGTGCCTCTTTTGCTTTTGACGCCGGGTTGCCTACACGTGTCAGGCAACCGCGGCCGACGCCGTTCGTCTCAGACGCCTCAGGCGATGACGACCTCGCCGTTGATCGCGCCGCGGATCGACTGGCGGCGGATCGAGTTGGCGCTGACGCGCGAATCGGCCTCGAGGTTGCCCGCGATGGTCAGGTTGTCGAGCCGCCCGGCCACGCTCACATCGCTGAAGAGGTTGGCTCGGGTGGTCAGCCGGCCCACCGAGGCGGCCGAGATGTTCGCGGTCGTGCCCGTGTTGCCGATGTTGCCATCGACAAAGAGCGAGCCGAGGCGCTGCGTCGTCGAGACCGACGAGAGCATCTCGCCGCCGCGGACGGTGATCGACCCGATGCTGCCGGTGGTCGAGATGATGTTGGCGCCGCTCTGGAGCGAGCCGCCCGAGACGACAAAGCTGCGGATGTCGCCGAAGGCGGTGACCGCCGCCGTCAGGTTGCCGCCTGCGAACGTCGCCCGGAGGATCCGCCCGCCCGTGTTGATCGGGTCGACGAGGATGTCGGGCCCGGCCAGGCCGTTGTTGCGAACGACCAGCGAGCGGATGTCGCCATCGACGTTGATGGCGCCGTCGATTCGGCCGCGGACATCGATCGTGCCGACCGAGCCGCCGTTGACATCCAGGCCCAGCCACATCACCGACGTGCGGCTGCGGTCGGTGCCGACGCGCAGGCGGGTCAGCGAGCCGTTGATCGTCAGCGTGCCGGCCTCGCCCTCGATGCCCAGTGAACCGGCGGTGCGGATCTCGCCGATGTTGCCGGTGACATTGATCGACGAAGCCCGCAGATCACCGCCGACCGAGAGCAGGTCGAGAGCGCGGCGGCTCGGGTTGGTCGGGTTGATGATGATCGAGCCCTCGGTCAGGTCGCCCCGGATGATGATCCGGGTGACGCGGCCGGTGGCCGAGATCGTGCCTTCGAAGTTGCCGTCGACGCGGAGCTCGCTGATCACACCGTTGGGGCCGGTGGTCGAGATCACCGAGTTGTCGGCCAGCGAGCCGCGGATGCGGAGCCGACCGATCTTGCCCGCCACCTTGAGATCCAGCGCCAGCACATCGCCCGCGGGCTCGAAGCGTGAGAGCCGGCCGGTGTCGACGATCAGGCCGTTGATCAGCGAGCGGGTCTTGATCAGCCCGATGCTGTTGCCGAAGGCGAACCTGCTGTCGGTCACGCCCGGCTGCGAGCCGCGGATCTGATAGGCCGTCACCTGCCCGAGCGTGCCGTTACCGGTTGCCACGACGTCTTCGATGATGCCGGTCTCGGTGATGCCGGGGATCGTGGTGATGGCCGCCGAGGTGCCCAGCACCGCGTGGATGTCGTTGAGCACGCTCGCGCCGCGCGAGGTGAAGCTGTTGATGGCTTCGAACTCCGACCGCCGCACCGACTGGCTGATGCTCGAGGTGGCCATCGTGCCGCCGCGGCCGGTGGCCTCGAGCTTGCGGAGCGACGAGCCCGCGTTGATCAGGACATTGCGGATGCCGTAGCCGCCGACCGAGATGCGGTCGAAGAAGCCGCCGCCTTCGGAGCTGACCACCGAGGTGAAGAAGAACTGGTCGGCGACGATGTCGCGGATGTCGGCCGCCTGGATCACGGCGCCGATGATGCCGCCGTTGCCGCGCACCGTGATCTGATCGATCTCGAAACTGGGGTTGTTGGTCGACCCGGTGTCGTCGTCGACCAGTGCCCGCGTGAACAGAGGCCTGAGCTGTGCGAACGGTCCGGAATAGACGCCGATCGTGGTGTCGATCAGCGAGCCGTTTTCGAGATCGATGCGGTCGATGCCCGTGTTGGAGGCGACGAAACCGTAGATGTCGCCGCCGCGGCCTTCGACCCGCCCGATCTGGCCCTCGCCGAAGATGCCGCCGAAGAAGATGTCGCCCGAGCCGGTCGAGGCGACGCCTTCGCCGATCTGCACGAGGTCGATCGGGCCCAGCGAGTAGATCGGGCCCGTGATGCCTTCGAACACGCCCGGTTCGTCGGTGCCGCCGCTGTTGGCGGTGATCCGGCCGATCCCGGTAAACCCGAAGACCGACACGTTGGCCACCGAGGTCCGCGAGTCGATGCTCAGGATGCCGCTGCTGAAGATGCCCATGTCGGGGTTGCGCATCTGCACGGCGGCCGTCGGATCGCCTCCGGTCAGGAAGATCTGGGCCCCGGTCGACGACATGGCCGACCCGACCGCGCCCAGCGAGTTGATTCGCCCGATGGTGCCGCCGTCGTTGTTGAGACGGACAAGCTCACCCCGTGTGTTGTTGTTCCAGTGGGTGATGAACTGTCCGGGCGCCTGCACATCCAGCACGTCGATGGCCGACGAGCCGGTGAGGTTGACCGGCGCGCTGGTGAAGCCGGCCGCGTTCTCGGCGATCGGAAGCCCCGTGGTCGTGCTCAGGAACGACACCCCGTTGGTGCCGACGCCGGTGCGGGCGACCGTTGAACCGGCGTAGCCGCTGAGGTTGAGCGTCGAGATCTCGACGCGCGGGTCTTGCGCCCGCCCGCCCGACGCCTCGAGCCGCACGCCCGTGCCGACGATGGTCATGTTGATCAACGACGACCCGCCGCCCCGGATGGGGTAGGGCGTGTACGTGATGTCGGGCCTGATCTCCGGACGGTTGTCGGGGCCTTCGGGCAGCTGCGGGACGAAGAACGGGTTGGCCGGGAAGAGCGACGCGTCGTAGCGGATCTTGATCTGGGCGCCGCCGTCGTCGG
>CAZBOE010000047.1:14157-24337 GCA_964493365.1 uncultured Tepidisphaeraceae bacterium
AAGAACCGGTCGCGGAAGACCGCGCCGCCCACACGCATGTAGCGGACGTTGCCGCCGCCGTTGGTGGTGATGGCGGGCCCGCCCGCGCTGAGCGTGCCCAGGTCGCCGGTGACGTCGATCAGGTCGATCAGCCCGTCTTCGCCGGTGTTGTCGGCGTTGACGGTGATGGACGACGGCGTCAGCGTTGCCATGTCGTTTGCACGCAACACGCCCAGCCCGCGATTGGCCCAGACGTGGACAAACGCCGTGCCCGCCGCGTCGATCATCTGCACGTCGCCGCCGACGGTGGTATCGGCGCCGCCGACTGTGCCGAACGAGTCGGGGTTGAACACCAGCACGCCGCCGGCGGCGGTTGCCCGCACAAGGCCCAGCGAGCCGTTGTTTGCCGACACCGACACGCCCTGGCCGAACACACTGCCGTTGAGGACGCCGATCGTGGTGCCCTCGAGCACGCGCACCGACCCGAGGTCGGCCATGACCGTCGCGCCGTCGAAGACGCTCGTCGCCGCGAACACGCCGCCGCTGGTGATGGCCCCGATATCGCCCGCCTCGGCGCGGAACCGGCCATCGCCCGACAACGCCCGCGTGTAGATCGACGTCTGTGCCCGGACCGACGAGATCGCCAGGTTGCCCAGGTTGGTCACGGCGAGGGCATAAGGCAGTTGAGCCGTATCGACGTCGTCGAGCGAGCTGCTCAGCAGGTCGCCGAAATAGGTCACTGCGATGCGATATTCACCGGGCATCTGCGCGGTGATGGCGATCGGGGTGGTGGCGGCTTCGCTACTCGCGGCCAGCGAGAAGTTGGTCGCGATCAGCCGGCCGGCGGGGTCGAAGACCGAGATGCTCACCGGAATCAGGAAACTGGACGATTGATTGTCGGTGAACTGCACCTGGAACTGCTGGCCCGCAAGCATCGGGACCGCGTAGTAGTCCACCGGGTCGCCCTGCTCGCGGAAGATCGTACCCTCCACGCGCAGCGTGGTGGCGATCGAGCCGTCCTGGTTGATCCCGGTCGGCAGACGCTCGGCCGTCTCGAAAGTGTCGTTGTCGGTCAGCACGTCGCGCAGCCGACCGGTCTCGAAAGCCTCGCCCACAGATACATCGTCGGAGTTTTCGAGCTCTTCATGGACGGTGCCCACCGTTGTCGCCACCGCGGCGCCGCCTGCGACGACGTCGCCGACCAGCGTGCCGCCGACCAGCAGGGTGCCCAGGCGCCCATCGACGCGGATCTCGGAGCCGTTGAGATAGCTGGGGTCGCCGTTGGAGATCGGGGTGGCCGTGCCGACCGAGCTCGGGGTCACCAGGCTGCCGACGTTGCCGCGAACGCGGAAGTTGTTGGGCAGCGTCGTATCAGCGCCATCGGCGATGCCGCCGATGTTGCCCGTGGCGATCCAGCCGACATAGAGCTGGTCGATCGAGGCATCGACATCAAATGTGCCGGTCACCGTGCCGGCGATGAACAGCTTCGACAGCGACACCGGCGCCGCCACCGCGCCCGGGCCCACGAGGTTGCTGGGGACAACCAGCAGGCTGGCCGACTCGGGCGACGTGCCTTCGTTGCCGACCGGCATCGAACCGGTCGAGTTGTCGACCGCGATGATGCGCTGGTTGGCCGGGTCGTAAGAGATCGCACCGATCGTGCCCGAAACCGAGTTGGCCGGCGTCGAGAACGCGAGCCCGGCGCGGCCGGTCGTAAGCTCGACGTCGACCAGGCGGTTGTTGGTCAGATCCTGGATGATCAGCTGCCCGTTGCGGAAGTCCATCGAGCCGACGTTCAGCGGCGTGTTGAACGCGGCATCGCGGACGATGCCGATCTCCTGCACGATCGCGCCCGTGAGTGCGTTGACCGAGTAGAGAATGTTGGCGTCGGAGACGACGTAGAGCAGTCCGTTGCCGCCGAATTGCGGATCGTTGAACGCGATCGCGCGAACGCCCGTGATCACACCCGCGCCAAGCTGCGCGATGGCGGTGAAGACGGCCGTGTCGGGATTGATCGTTCCGAGGACAGGCACCGGCGGCGGAGCCAGCGCCGACGTGTCGTCGGAGGTGAAGCTTCCGTCGGTGCTGGAGACCAGCGTATCGGGGCTGGCCGCGGTGTTGATGCTGTAGAAAACGCCGTTGGCCGCGGTCAGGCCACTGTACTGCGAGCTGACCGAGCCGCGCTCGCCCAGCGCTGTGGCGTTGGCGTTGGTCGTGTCGATGCTCACCAGCCGTCGGCCGCCGACGGTCAGGTCGTCAAAGGCGAAGAGCGTGCCGCCGCTGAAGGTCATGCCGCTGATCTGCACGGCCTGATTGCTCGTGATCGGCGTCACACCCGGACCGGCCGCCACCACCGTGATGGCGCCCAGGTCGTTGATGCTGCCGTCTGCGCCGTCGACCCGCGCCAGCACGTCGGCCGACGTGGGCGTGGCGCTGCGCAGCCGCCGGGCAATGTAGGGCGATGCGTCCGCCCCGTTGAACGCCAGCCCCACCACGTTGTCGAGCAGTGCGGCGCCGTTATCGCTGAGCGTCAGCGCGGGCGTGGCGGCCGCGGTCGTCGAGGCCCCGGTGCCGCCGAAGGCATAGAGCTGCGTCGGCGTCACCATCACCTCGGCATCGGACGTGCCGTTGGCGTCGATCGAGTAGAAGCGCCCGGCCGTATCGCTGTCGAGCCCGATGAGGTCATCGCTGACCGAACCCGGCGTCGAGCCGGCGACGATCGTCGACTGGGTCACGTCCGCCAGGTTGATGCGCACCAGCTGCCGGTCGCCGCCGGCGTTGGTCGGGTCGTGGATGGCGACAAGGTCGCCGCCCGCCGTCTTGGCCAGCCCCACGATCCGCGTATTGGTGGTTCCGCCGATCCGGACAATCCCCAGTTCGTTGGCGATGCCACTGTTGGGATCGATGCTCAGCAGCCGGTCGACGTTCTGGGTGATGTCGCGCTCGATCGCGTAGATCCGGTTGACCTGCGTGTCGAAATACATCGCCGCGATGCGGTTGGCGTCGCCGCGGGCGAGGCCGTTGACCGTCACCTGGGCCACCTGCGTCGCCTCCGCGTTCGCCCGGTTGACCGTGAACAGCGCCAGACCGTTGTTCGAGAACAGCAGCTGGTCGGGGTCGGTGCCGGTGTTGATGCTCAGCACGCGCCCGGTCGAGTCGATCGTCAACCCGAACAACGAGCCCAGCACGCCGCTGACAAACACGCTGTCCGTCGGCGCCGTCGTGTTGGCGACACCGGTGATCGGCTTGGAGATCTGCACCTGGCGATTGCTCGCCGCATCCAGCCCGATCAGCCGCCCGTCGGCGGTGAGATCCATCGCCACGATCCGCGTCGGCGTTGTGCTGCCGGTCACCTGGATCAGGCCCGCGGTCTGGTTCGCGTTGACACGGAAAAACTGCCCGGCCACCTCCACCTGCGGCGTCGACGGATCGTCCTGCAGATAGACCTGCACGAGCCGGTCGACCTGGGTCCCCTGCACAAAGTCGAAATCACGCTGCACCGCGAAACCGAACACGTCGTTGTCAAACGCCAGCGCCGGGAACAGGTCGAGCACGGGCTGCTGAATGGCGGACGAGGTGTCGCTCAGGTCGGCCACGCGGGTCGCGATGCCCGTGGCGGTCTCGATTCGGAAGATGCTGCGGTTGGAGTCGCTGACCAGCAGGATCACGTTGCCGCCGACGGTGTTACCGTCGATCGTGTAGAAGCGCCCCGACGGGTCGGAGCTGAAGCCGCGCGGGTCATCCGAGAGCACCGTGTCGGCAGGGTCGGTGATGGCGAATGATCGCCCCGGCTCGGTCAGGTTGAGGCTGATCAGGCGCTGGTCGGTCGAGCTGGCGTCGCTGCCGAGGTCATAGCCGATCAGTTCGCCCGAGAGCGCCAGGTCAAGCCCGGCCAGCCGAACAGCCTGCCCGTTGACCAGCACGCTGCCGTCGCCCGCCCCGACGCTGCCAACAAGGCCCGTCGTCGGGCCGGCAGTCTGGATCGTCACCAGCCGCTCGGTGTTGTCCGCGAGGTTCGTCGGGTTGGTCACCGCCGCGGTCCGTCCCGGCTGCCGCCGGAGCACCGCGTAGAAGTCGGTCGACCCGCTCACAAAGTTGAACGTCAGCGCCGTCACCGGGTTGGTCACCGCCACACCGCTGGTGTCGCGGATCGCGCCCAGCGAGACAATCTCGTTACCGATGCCGTCCGTGTCGTTGTCGGCAAACGGCACTCCAATCGTGCCGGTGTCAAACACGTACAGCTCGTTGGCGGTGGTCCAGAGCTGTGTCGGAACGGCCAGGTTGGGGTCCTGATAGATCGAATAACCGCGGCCGTACTGGTCGATCGTAAACACGCTGGTGTTGGCGTTGACCTTGCCGGTCGCCGTCGACTGGAGGCCGATCGCCACGTTGGGGATCGGATCGTCGGTCGGCGTCAGGTCCAGCCGCGCCGGCGTGCCCCCGACGAGGCTGATCCGGTCGGGCCCGTATTCCACGAGCCGCTTGGCGCGGTCGTCAAACACCACCAGCGTCTCCGCACCGCTCGAGTCGATGTGGAACGCGAATCCGCGGGCGTCAAGCTCCTGCAGCGTCGGCTCGGCCGAGCGGTCCTCGGGGCTGATGTAGAGCAGCACGTCCGACGTCGAGTCGAAAGCGACAAACACGCCCGGATCGTCGCCGAACGGTCCCAGCACCCGCGCGAACGTCATCCCGGTGATGTTGAAGCCATTGATCGGCGCCGTCGCGTCGTCGACGTCGATGTTGCTCCCGTAGTCTTCCGCGACACCCGTCGCGATATCGACCAGGTAAACGCGGCTCGGCGTGTCGCCGATCGCGTAAAACGCCTCTTCCGCGGCCTCAGGATCGTCGTCGAAGAACGCGATTGCCCCCACGTCGTTGAGCGGGATTCCGTTCTCCGTGAAGACCGGCTCCAGAGCGTAAAGGTTCGTGTTGAGCAGGTTGACCTGCAGAAACGACCCGGCTCGAACAGTGTTGCCGCGGATGTATGCGTAAAGGTCGGCCGTCGGCGGCGTGCCGGCGTCGGCGTCCGCCTCCGCGGTCTGATCGAACGCGAGGCTGGTCACCTCGATGGTCGGATCGGCATCGGACTGGAAGTTGCCCGCCACCGCCGTCACCACTTGCGTGCCCAGGTCGTATGTGAAGAGCTGTGTCCTGACCGGACCGGCCGCCGCCGGGCCCGACAAACCGCGGACCGCGAAATACAGCAGACCATCGACCGGCGAGAAATCCGCCGCCGTCACATCCTGAATGCCCAGCACACTCCCGAACTCACTCCCCGTGGCCGCCGCGATCTTGGGCGCCAGGTCATCCAGCACCGTCGCGGTCGCACCGGTCGTGCCAAAGCTGAGGAACTGCACGACCGTATCGGTCTGCGCGCCGCCGATGGGAAGCGGCAGCACGTTGAAGCCATACGTGTTGCCGACAAAGTCGGCCGCCAGCGCATTGATGTTGATGTTGGGGTTGCCCGCCGGGTCGCCCGCGAGGCTGTTGCCGGTCACGTTGTCGACGATGCTCAGCGGCAGGCCCGCGAAGTTCACCGGGACAATTCCGTCATCTTCGCCCGCCGAGATCGAACCGCCCAGCGCCGGCGCGGCCATGAAGCCATAGCTCGTGATCGCGCCCGTCGCCGGGTCGATCTCGATCAGCTCTGACGCAGGCAGCGGCGATTGAACATCGCCCGCCGCGAACTCATCGAGCGCCGCGTACAACCCGTAGGTGGCGCTGAAGGCCATCGCCTTGACGTTGGTAGAGATCGAGAGCGGAATCACGCTGATCACGTCAACGCTGTTACCGGTCACCTGCAGCGTGTAGAGGCTGAAGGTCGGATTGGTGCCCGGACTGGGCGAGCCGACCGTATAGAAAATGTCGGCCTGTGCCGGGTCGGGATGATTGGCAAGGGCGTAGACGAAGTTCAGCGGCGCAGGTCCCGCAGCCAGCGGCCCGCTCGGACCGTCAAGGTCGACCAACACCGTCGGGTCGGCCAGCACACCCGGCGCGCCCGGGTTCTGCTCAACCGGCGTCAGCTGCGTGAACGATGAAACCGCCCCGGTCGATTGGTTGCGGTCAATGCGATACATCTGCGCCAGACGCAGGCTTGCCTCCGCCGTGATCGCAAACATCGGCTCGAGTTCGACCCGGCTGTTGTCGGTGGTGTCGACCGTCTGGCGCACGATCGCCCGGACGTCAAACCGGTCACCCAGGTTGCCCCCGACCGTCGCCGTCGCGGCCGGCGCGTCGATGTTCCAGCCCGCGGTGAAATACCGCCCGCCCTGCGTCTCCAGCGCCGACACCTGCACGATGCGATTGTTGACGAACGTGCCGGTCAGCGAGCCCACGCGTTCAAGCGTGGCCGTGCCGTTGCCCGGGGTGATGATGTTCGTTCCAGCCAGACCGCCCGTGACCTGGTCGCGCAGATAACCCTTCAGCGCCACCTCGTCATAGGGCCCGCCCACCACACCGGGCACAATCGAACCCGGAGCGATGTTGTTCAGCACAAACGGCGCAAACCCCGCGTCGATCGCCACCGCGACCGGATCGACCGTACCCAGCGTACCGACCACCGGGCTGCGCGGAGCCGCGTCTTCGCCCGAATAGCCGATGCCGTAGATGAAGCCCGCGTTTCCGGCCGCGGGCACGTAATCCGTCGACTGAATGCCCAGGATGCGCGTCGTCGCGCCCGTGCCCACGCCCGTGTTTTCGTCGATGCGGATCTGCAGCGGCACCTTCTCGCCCGTGTCGGCGGTGTCGCCGTCGGCGTTGAGGTCGGTCAGCGTGCTGGGCGTGGTCGTGCTGATCACGCGGCCCGAGGCGTCGCGCTGAATGCGGATCAGCTCCAGCGTCGAGCCGTTGCTGATCACGCTGAACACATCACCAAACGCGTTGCTCGGGTCGGTCGACGGCACCGCCGTCAGCCCGCGGTAGAGCAGATTGCTTTCGTTGGGCAGTTCGTTGACCCGCGTCACGGTGATCTGCCCGCCGCTCACGACCGGCACCAGCCCGCCGACGGTCGAACCGATGGTGTAGATCGTGCCCGCGCCGTTGTCGGTGATCGCACCGATCTGCGCCACGCTCGTCCCGCCCGCCGCGATCGCGCCGATGCGCGTGAACGGCTGATCGAGCGGGCCGTCGGGAATCGTCCCGTCCGGGTTGCGCGCCACGCGATAGAGATCGAGCCCCGAGCTCGCCGTGCCGACCAGCACATAGAAGTTGCCGTCGGGCGACTCGACCAGGTCGTTCATCGTCAGCGTGCCGTCGGTGAAGGTGCCGCCGACGGTCTGGGTCGGGTTGGGGTTGTCGCGGTTGGTGCCCACCGTAAACAGCTTGCCCGCCGAATTGGTCGAGAGGCTGTTGGCGTTGGTGATGAAGTTGCCCGCGCTGTCGGTCACGAAGCCCAGCGAAACGAACGTCGGGTTGGCCACGGTGAACGTAAACAGCTCACGCGAACCGTTCGCCCGCGTGACCAGCGCAAAGCCCGCAGAGCCGTCCTGCGTGAAGCTGATGGCGGTGATGGCGCTGTCGAGATCCTGCCCGATCGAGCCCAGGCGCGAGATGTCGGTCTGAAGCTGCGTGGCGAAAACCGCCAGCAGCTCTTCGGTGTTGTCGCCTGTGATGTTGCCGAAATCGAGCCCGGCCAGGCCCGAGATCGGCGTGTTGAGAATCGAGTCGGTGATGGTGATCGGGTTCGACGCCCTGCCCGTGATCGGGTCGATCACCGAGAGCTGATCGCCCGCGACCGCCAGCCCGTTGACGCCGATCCCGTCGACGTCGACGCCGATGATCCGGCCCGTCATGTCGACGGTCAGGCCCTGCACATTATCGAAGTTCTGCGTCAGCAGCCGGTCCGAAAGGCTGGTCTGGCCGCTGAGGAACTGGAAGAGGCTTCGCGTCGACGTCACGCCGGCAGTGATCGTGCCGGGCGCCACCGACCCGAGCTGCTGGCCCAGCGTGCCGGCGATGAGCGCGACATCCTGTTCATTGTCGACGTCGTCGCTGATGTCGGTGGTCTTAAGGCCCACCAGCACCGGACCGCTCCCGCCCGCCGGGTTGATGGTGATCAGTTGATTTTCCTGCGCGTCGCGCACCTGGAACGGACCGGCGCCGCCCGTCGTGATCATCGGGCGCTCCGACGGCGCATCGTCTTCGGGGTCATCCGGGTCGTCGGTCGCGACCGCGCCGATGATGATCTCGGCGTCGTCGTCCGCCTGCACGATATAGAGCGAGAAAAGGTTGGTCCCCGGATACCGCGGCCGATCATCGATCAGCACGACGTTGTCGCTGGTGACATCCACCCCCATCAGCACGCCCAGCTGCCCGGTGAAGGGGTTGAGGCGGTTGGGGTTGAAGGTGATGTCGCCGATGTCGCTGCCCGCGATCGGGTCGGTCGTGTCATCGGTGTCGGTCAGAACGCCCAGATTCTCAGCCGCCCCGTTGGCACGGTTGATCCGCAGCAACTGCCCCGGCTGGCTCGCATACACCTGCGTCTCGGCCGCCCCCGGCACGTCGCGCACGATCTCGATACCCGTGATGTCGTTGACGTTTTCGCCCGCCAGCGTGACCCGAACCGCGTTGTTGCGGACCGCCGTGTTGCCGAGGTTGACCGTCCACAGCTCGCCCGCATCGTCGTCGCCGTCGCCGGTCGCGCCGTAGGCCAGCAGCGACGAAGCCTGCGGGCCGGTCTGATCCCACGTGATGCCCGACACGCGGAAGACGCCGCCGATGTTGCCGGCAAACGCCACCACCGATGTTTCGATTACGTCGCGTGCGCCCGCGCCGACCGCCACCGAAAACAGCTGCTGAACCGTGTCGGTCCCCACGACGAAATACAGCCGCCCGTCGACCGGGTTGAACGCGGCCGTCGCCACGTCGGTGATCTCTTCGGTGTTGGTGATCAGGCTCCCCTGGGCCGCCGCGATCGGCGCCGCCAGCGTCGCCACCACCTGCACCTGGTTCGAATTCTGCGTAAACCGCAGCACCTGGATCACCGACGGCACGCCGGCGCCCGTGCTGGGCACCACGTTAAAGCCATACACATTGCCGACCCGGTCCGACGCCAGCGCCTGAACGCTGATGTTTTCGTTGTCCGCCTCCGGGTTGTAGAGGAACGTCCCGCCCGGGTTGATGTTGTCGATGATGGTGATGTTGTTGACGGTCTGGCTGCCGTCGGCGCCACCCAGGCCGCCCAGCACGTTCGTGCCCGTGCGGCCGATCGCCGAGCCGTAGAACCGCCCCGGGACGTCCGAGATCTTCACCAGGTTGTCGCCCGACGCCGACGCGCCGATCGCCTCGACCACCACGTTGCCGCGCAGCGCGATGCGGACTGTCGTGTTGTCCGCCTGGATGAATTCGAAGATGTCGCCCCCGACCAGCGTCGTCATCAGGCGACGGGGCTCGAGCGTCTCAACGCTGGCCGCACACGGAACCGCCGCCACCGCCCTCACCAGCGCGTCGCTTGCTGCCCGGCGACCCGCGCCGCCCGCCCCATTTCCACCCGCGCCACCCCGGCGCTTGCCGCCCGACGACCCGTCCAGTCCCAGCGGATGACCACCAAGCGGGCTGGAAGATTCCACGCGGTTAAACCCGACCGACCGACGCGCCTCGGACATGCTGGTCTCCTGCACAACCCCCGACCGCCCTGCCGCAGACGCGCGACAAACGACCGCCGGTGGCGATATGTATTGTTTACTACAGGCTTTAGAGACAGACCTGACGGCCCGCCAGCCCCCCATGTCGATTCGACACCCTAGCCCGCTGGGCGATCCATCGCCTCCCGGGGCCCAAGGCCGATCACTCGACTGAAAGACACAAGACGCGCCAAGACCTGCCGCCAAAGCGCCGACGACGACGCATCACGACGTCTTCGACGACTCGGCGATCCCGCAGATGCATGCCAAGCGATGATCAACTCACCCGTGCCCGCGGATTCGCCTCACTTACGGACGACGCCCCGGACCCAGGCATTACAACCATCGCATTTTCACCCGAGCCCATGCCCGGCCGGCATACGACCCGCAGGCCGTTCCGACGATCGCTTCACTCTTGGTCAATGAAATCCAGCGCCCGCCCTGGCTCCTCTCGTCCAATAAAACGCCTCAAACACTGCAGGACACTGGCGCTATGGGAGTGACAATCGCGGCAGCCTTATAAACCGCCCCTATACCCCTGTCAAACCGCTCACCCCGCCTCCCCGACACCAACCCAACCC
>CAZBOE010000048.1:0-14411 GCA_964493365.1 uncultured Tepidisphaeraceae bacterium
GGCGGGGTCGGAGAGCACCCGGCGCAGGCCGGCGGCGACGGCGTCGGCATCGAGCGCCGTGACGACGCCCGCGTCGACCTCGGCCACCTCGGGGAAGTGGCATTCCCGGCTGCTCACCACCGGCAGCCCGCAGGCCAGCGCCTCGGTGATGGCGATGCTGAAGCCCTCCTGGCGGCTGGGCAGGCAGAAGACCGTGGCGTCGCGCAGGGCCGCGAGCTTCTCCGCTCCATAGAGCGGGCCGACGAGGTGGGTGCGGGCGGACAGGCCCAGCGAGGCGATCTGGGCGCGAAAGGCGTCGCCTGCGCCGTCTTCGGGGCCCGCGACCACGAGCTGCGTCTCGGGGAACTCACCCGCGATCTTGCCGAATGCCGCCGCGAGATAGTCGAGGCCCTTTTTGTGATGCAGCCGGCTCAGGAACAGCACAAACGGCTTGCCCGAAAGATGCGAATGCCGGCCCACAAACACGCCCTTCTCGGGGAGTGGGGTGACCTCCTGCTCAAAAATGCCGTTGGGGATCACCTCCGCGGGCGAGCGCAGGCCCAGGGGGGCCATGAGGTCTCGCTCGTCGGTGTTGAGCGCATGAACGAACGCGGCGGCATCGAGCATGACGCGGAAGCCCAGCGCCAGCGCGATCTTCTTTTTGAGCCGGGACTGGCTGAGGCTCCAGGGGTCGAGCATGCCGTGGGGCATGACGGCATACGGCCGCCCCGCTTGCCGGGCGGCGGCCGCGGTCTTGAGCAGCAGCGTCTCCCACACGCCGTGGAGGTGGAGCATGTCGGCCGATTCGACCTGTGAGCGTGCCTCGGGCGGCAGCGTTGCCAGCAGGCCCCGGGGAATGCTCGGCATCGGGGCGACATACACCACCGAGACGCGACCAAAGCCGGGGATCGAGCCCAGGGCGGTGTCGATGCGGGCCCGCTCGTCGGCGTCGGAGCCGGGCGCCGACATCTGAGCCAACAGCGTGAGGTCATGCCCGAGCGACGCCTGTGCCGCGGCAAGCCGCGCGGCCACCATGGGCGGGCCGCCGAAGCGGGGGTCGAGCGAACCGATCACATGCACGATCTTCATGGGCGGGCGGATCATCGTCGGGCGCAGCAGCGCGGGCAAATCACGCCCGCGATGGCCGCAGGCTCGCCGGTCAGAACATCAGAGAAGGCAATGCCCGCAATGACTCGGCGGGCCGGCTTTATGCGAGGCACAAAGTGTTCGATACTATCGGCAGCGTGCAAACCAGCGGCTCACCCAGCTCATTGCCGAGTGATCGACCGACCTACCGTTCGGCCGACCGGCCGGCCGTCGCGCTGATCAACAATTCGCAAACGCCCTACCGCCTGCACTTTCACCTGAGGCTGGCGCGGGAACTGCGCGGGGTGACGATTCACAGCGTCTTTACCCACGGCGAAAGCAACGCCGCCTGGACGCTGGCCGACCCGCCCGAGATCAACCCGATTCGGTTCGGCGATGAATCGAGCAAGCTTCAGGACAGCCCGAGGCAGGCCCTTCGCGAATGGGCCAAGGCCGGGCGGATCATCCAGTGGATGAAGCAGACCGACATCCGCGCGGCCGTGGTCGGGGGATACAACGACCCCGGGCGACTGCGGATCATCCGATGGTGTTATCGGAACCGGGTGCCGTGCTTTCTGTTTGCCGACAGTAACGTTCACGGCGACAAGGCGACGGGGGTGAAAAAACTCGTCAAGGGGACGCTTCTGCGGTGGGTGGTGTCTCGGCTGGCGGGGGTCTTGCCCTGCGGGCGGTTGGGGGCGGAGTATTTCCTGAGATACGGCGCGCGGGCCGACCGGATCTTCTACATGCCCTACGAGCCGGATTACCGGCTGATCCAGGAAATGCCCGAGAGCCAGATCGCGCAAGTCAAGCAGCAATTTGGGCTTAAGGATGGTCGGCGGCGGATCGTGTTCAGCGGTCGGCTGGTGGGCGTCAAGCGGGCCGACCTGCTGGTCGAGGCGTTTTGTCAGATCGCGGCCGAGCGCCCGGAGTGGGATCTGGTGATGGTCGGCGACGGGCCCGACCGCGACGCCCTGCGGGCGAAGGTGCCCGCGGCGCTGACCGACCGGGTGATCTGGTGCGGGTTTGTCGACGACCAGGCGGTGGTGAGCGCGACGTATCGCGCATCACAAGTGCTTTGTCTGCCCAGCAGTTACGAGCCGTGGGCGGTTGTCGTCAACGAGGCCGCGGCGGCCGGTCTGGCGATCGTCTGCTCGGACGTGGTCGGTGCGGCGGCGGAGTTGCTGGTTGACGGAAAAAACGGGCGATTCTTCCGCTCAGGCGACGTGAAAGACTTGACGGCGGCACTCTCGTTCGTGACAAGTGCTGACCGATACGAGCAACTGGCGGCCGCGTCGGCCGAGGTGCTCGCCGACTGGCGACGCCGCGGAGACCCGGTCGACGGGCTGCGCAAGGCCCTGGCGTCGGTGGATGTAATCGCCGCAGAAAGCGACCGCCCGGTATTATCGGCCGATCCGCGCCGGGCCGTCGCGACGTAGGTGACTCAGAGCCGGTGTCGATATTCATGGCGGCGGCTGCTATCCGTCGGCTGCATTACGCCGGGATCGCCCAGACAGCCGGGTGGGTTCACCCGGTCACGCTTTCCTAAGCTCAAAGGTCCGGACGCATGAGCCAGTTGACCACGTATCCCACCTACGGCTTTGGCGCCGCCGAGGCACCGGCGCCGGCGGCCTTCGAGGCGCTGGCGCCCTACAAAGACCGCGTCAATTGGATGCCGCTGACGTTCCTGCTTCCGACCGCGGCGTGCGGTGCCTCGTGGCTGGCGGGCGGTGTGCCGCTGCTCACCGACTTCGGCTTCACCGTGCTGACCGTGCTGTGCGCGTTTTTCCTGCTGGGCGAGCTGATCAACTTCCCCAGGCGCTTCGGCATCGGCGGCCTGGTGCTCTTCGGCGGCGTGTTGATCTGGTTCTCGTATGACTACATGCGCAACTGGGCGGGCGCCGACTTCGCCTCGGGCCTGCTCCCGCAACCGGCGGACATCATCGCCAAGGCGGCGACCCTCCACTGCATCTTCATCGGCGCCATGAGCGCCGGGCTGCTGCTGCCGTTCGGCCGGTGGCTCGAGAAGCTGATCCTGCTCGTGCCCGAACCGCCGACGCAGCGGTTTTACTTGTGGGTCATCATCCTGATGGCGCTGGTCGGCATCAGCCCTTACTTCCTGTTCGTGGCCGAGCCGTTTTACTCGGCCATCTGGAAGTCGATCACCGCCGGTCGCGCGGGCGGGGGCCCGGCGTGGACGGTCGGGCGAACGGGCAACGTCAACTACAGCTACGGCGCGTATGTCGCTCAGATTCTCCAGGTCGGACAGATGGGCGGCATTCTCGGCATGGTCTATGCCGTGCTGATCGCCCGGACGATCTGGGCGAAGGCCTTCGGCTGGGGCCTGTGGGCATTCTGGCTGCTGATCAGCGTCGGCGGCACGCGCGGCGAAACGGTCTTCTTCCTGCTGCCGGCCGCGGGCATCGTCTACATCAAGTACAACGCGGTGGCGGCCGAGGCGTTCCGGAAGTTTTCGCTCAAGGCGCATGTGCTGCTGATGGCGTTGCTGCTGATGATGCTCTTCATCGTGCAGATGCAGGGGCAGTTCAGGCTGTACGGCTATGCCGATGTCGATCTGCGCGAGGTCAACCTCAAAGAGATCCGTGGCAATTCGATGTTCACCGAGACGCTGGCGGGGTTTGCGGTGATCCCGCAGCATCGCGACTTTTTTGCCGACAATCCGCTCGAGGCGACGATCCGACCGATCCCCGATGCGGTCTTCTGGTTCGTGGTGTCGCCGATCCCGCGTGCCATCTGGAACAACAAGCCGCTCGACCCGGCATGGGTGTGGTATAACGAGCTGGTCACGGGCGGGCGATTTGACGGGCGCGAAGGCACGACGATCTCGCAGGGCGCGGTGGGCTACTGGTATTACCGCTACGGCGTGATCGGCGTCATCCAGGGCGGCTTGTTCCTGGGCTGGATTCTCGTGGTGCTCGAGCGGGTGCTGCAGAAGAGCGAGGGGCGGGTGATGGTCATGCTGACCAGCCTGGCGCTGGCGACGTGGATGTTCCGCAACTTCCGGGGGCTCAACTTCGTCACGGTGCACAGCACGCTGGTGGGTATCGGCGGCTACAGCATCCTGATCCTCTTGGTGCGCCTGCTGACCGGCAGGAAGTAGGCCATGCTCCAGACGAGCCCTGACATCAGAGCCGAAGCCGCCGAGCCGGGTTCGGGCGGGGGCGGGCGGGCCGACGGGGGCACACGCCCGCGGGTCAGCGTGCTTCAGGACGGGGCGAGGCGGCATTACATCGTGCCGATCGTGTTGCAGCAGGCGGGGATGCTCGAACGGGTCTTCACCGACTGGTATGCCGGGCGCGACCCGCTTGAGGTGGCGCTGCGCTGGGCGGTGGGCAGGATCGATCCCAAGACCGCGGCACGCATGAGCCAGCGCCGCAACGACATGCTCGACGCCCGGGCGGTCAGGCATCACCCGCTCATGGCGATCCGCCAGCGCCGCGCCCGACCCCGGTTCGGCGACGACGAGAGCTTCTACCGCTGGCAGTCTCACCAATGCGGCGACTGGGTGTTGAGGCAGGGACTGGGCGACTGCAACGCGTTTTACGGGTTCATCCGCAACGCCTCGGAAAAGCTCTTTGCCGAGTGCCGTCGGCGGGGCATCGCGACCGTGGGCGATCAAATGATCGCGCCCGCGGTCATCGAAGAGCGCGAGATGCGGTTGCAGGATCAGCGCTTCGCCGGCTGGGAGCCGATGGAGGCGAAGCACGACTATTCGGTGGTGATCGAGGTCGAGCGGGCCTCGTGGGAAAACTGCGACCACATCGTCTGCGGCTCGGACTATGTGCGTGACGGGCTGATCGAACAGGGCATCGCCCCGGGCAAGGTGACGACGATGCTCTATGCCCCGATGAGCGCGGGCCTTGATTTCGTCGACCGCCGCGGGCGCGACGGGCCGCTGCGGGTCGGGTTTGTGGGCGCGGTGTCGCTGAGGAAAGGCGCGCCGTATTTCATGCAGGTGGCCGGGCGGTTTGACCCGCGCGAGGCCGTGTTCACCATGGTCGGCCCTGTGCTGGTCGATCAGGCGAAAGCCGCCGCCGCGGTGACCGAACTGGGCCGAGGAAACGTCACGCTGACCGGGTCGGTGCCGCGCAAGGAAGTGAAGGAGCGGCTCAAGGGCTTTGACGTGCTGCTGTTCCCCAGCACCTGCGAAGGGTCGGCCGGCGCGGTGCTCGAGGCGATGGCGACGGGTCTGCCGATCGTGTCGACGCCCAATAGCGGAACGATCGTCCGCGACGGCGTCGAAGGATACCTCTGCCGGTATGACGACATCGATGCAATGGAGCAGGCGATCCGCAGGCTCAAAGACGACGCAGGTCTTCGCCACGCGATGGGTACAGCGGCGCGACGCCGCGTCGAGGTGTTTGCCATGGACGCCTACGCTGCGAAGCTTGGAGCGTTGATGGGCAGCGTGGTCAATCGGGCGCGGTGATCGGACGATATGCGGTTCGAGGGTGAACTGAGTCACGAACGAGGCGACGGGCAATGCGATTTCATGGAATGATGCTGCTGCGGGACGAGGAAGACATCCTCTCCCAGTGTCTCGACCACCTTCTGACGTGGGCAGACACGGTCTACATCCTCGACACGGGCAGCACGGATTCGAGTTGGGAGATCGTCCAGGATTACGCGAAGCGCGACAAGCGGATCGTGCCCTGGAAGTATCAGCCGATCGTCTACGACGACAACCTGCGGTCGTGGATGTTTCACCACCTGCGGGAGAAGTTCGATGACGGCGATTGGGTGCTTCGCCTCGACGCCGATGAGTTCTATCACGTCGCGCCGCCCCGGTGGGTAAAGGAGCGGGCGAGGCCGTTTGAGGGGCACGCCAAGCTGCAGTGGTACTTCTTCCGTCTGACCCGGCAGGAAGTGGCGGATTGGGAGGCAGGAAGGGAAACGACCGCCGACAGGGTCAGGCCGATCCGGGAGCGACGCCGGTTTTACCAGGTCGCGCGTTACGCCGAGCCGCGGATGTTCAAGTATCGTCGAACGATGCGGTGGCCGGAGGGCCAGTCATTCCCTTACAACGCCGGGCTGGTGGCGCGCGAGCGGTTGCCGATCCTGCACTACCCGCACCGCGACCCGCAGCAGCTTGTCGAGCGGGTGAAGCTGCGGCATTTCATGAAGAACCTCAAGGCCCACGCGGGCGGGCACTGGAGCATCGACGACTGGCGTATCGATCTGTTCGACCCGACACACGCGCAGAAGGACCTGCCGAAGGACCAGCGCACCGGCGTGGCGAAGATCGACGGGCTGCAGGACGGGCCCCTGCTGGAGTGGAAGCCCGGGACAGAACTGCCCGAACAGCCGCTGTACAACCACGTCGAAGGCGGGCTGAAGCGCGCCGCCATGACTGCGTTCTACGGCAGCGGCGCGGTTCGGCTGTTCGATCGCGGCCGGCAAGCGTATCGTTCATTTGAGCCGATCATCATTCCCGATGAAGTGAACCGCAGGGCGCGCGGGTACGAGGTCAACTCCGGCATGTCGCTGGGGCAGTCCACACCATCTGCGGGGGTGGCATGAGTCCTCCGCTGCCGCTCACCGGTTCCGCTGCCGGAGCTTCGACTGACATTGCCGATACGAAAACGCCGCGACAGCGAGCGTTGATCGTGGCGACCACTTTCTATCCTGACCCGATGGTAGGCTCGGTGCGGATGACGCAATGGGCTCGCCACCTGCCGTCTCACGGGTGGGATGTAATGGTCATGTGTCGGCACTATGGACATCAGGCCAACGCTGACGATCTGGCAGCAAACGTCCATCCAGCTGTGACGGTCGAGTATCTCAACAAGGCCATGAAGCCGATCGACCCCAAAGCAGACAGACGACGAACGACACTGGCGGGCAGGCTGAAAACGAACCTCAGCAGCGTGGCATCCGGCTTCCTTATTCCTGACGTTTCGGCGGCATTCTGGCGTCGGACGATGGGGCGAGTCAGGGATGCAATCGAGCGTCACCGCCCTGACGTGATCATCACCACCAGCCCTCAGGAGTCCACTCATCTGGTGGGCCTCTGGGCGACTCGAACGATGGGACTCCCGTGGGTCGCGGACTTTCGCGAGGCGTTCATCGCCGACCCTCGCTATCGGCCGACAGGGGTGAGACAGGTGCTTTGGCCTTTCCTCCGAGCCTTCGAACGGGATATCTATCAGGAAGCGCGACTGGTGATTCACCAGTTGCCGATCCATGACCGCTGGGCCCGACTGAAGTATCCTTTCGCGAGGTCAAAGTGCCGCGAGATGATCAACGGATTCTCCCCTCATCTCTGCGACGGCACATGGGCAGGTGATCTGACACCCAGCGGTCGCAAGTCCGTTCGCCTGATAGGGACATTCGGCAAGCCCGAGGCCGTTGATCTCGCACGAGCGATGAAGGTGCTGATAGAGCGGGGCCGCGATCTTGAGTTGCGATTCATAGGCGGAACGCCGGTCATCTATAGCCAGGTCTGTGACATCCTGGGCGAGGATAGGGTCGTGGTCACGGGAGTGCTCAAGCATGACATGGCGATGAGGCAGTTGCTGGGCGCGGACGTGCTGGTCAACTGCCTTGATGCCAAGCGGCGTACCGGGATGATCGTCAGCACCAAGTTGATCGAGTTCATCGCGGCAAGGCGGCCGACCATCGAGATCAACCCGACTTTTTCGGACCGGATGTTCGCGAAGCAGGATCCCGACGTGCAAATCCTGAGTGACCCGACGATCGACGAGTTGGCAGCGGCAGTCGAGCGGGCGCTGGGCCAGCAGATACGATCTGACACGCCGATGTTTCTGCAGTATTATGCAAAGTATTCATGGCCCAACCAGGTGGCCCGGCTTGCCAGTTGGCTGAATGAGTTGGCAGGAGCGAGTACGCCTGACCATCACAAGCGCCAGGAGAATGTGCGATGACCACCACATACAAACCATCGCTGACCGACCGGATCTTTCAGTCAGGCGGATGGCGATTGTCAAAACTGGGTGAGAAGCTGGGCTGGCAGTGGCTGATATACAACCCGATGATGTTTGTGCATTTCCACCGCAAAGCGGTGCAAAGCGCCCCGCATATCAGCGATGCGCTGCTGGAGATGTTTCCCGCGGCGCAGCGGATGATCGATGTCGGTGCCGGGTCCGGCGCGTTCACTGCCGAACTCCGTCGCCGTGGGCGTGACGCCATGGCCTGCGAATACAACAGCATGGGCCGGGCTATGGCGCGTCGACAAGGCGTCAACAGCGTGCCCTTCGACCTCTCGAAGGAGCCTCCGGCGGTGGTGCCGGCACCCTTCGACCTGGCCTACTGCTTTGAAGTCGCCGAGCACCTGCCACCCCAGCTGGGCGACCGCCTGGTCACGTTTCTAGCCGGGCTCGCACCGCAGGTTGTGTTTTCTGCAGCGTATCCAGGACAAGGCGGCGTCGGGCATATCAACGAGCAGCCGCAGGAGTACTGGATCGAGCGATTCGTGGCCGCTGGTGCGGAGTACGACGCGGAGGCGTCGAAATTGCTCCGCGCGAAGTTCGCCCAGCATGCCGTTCGGGCATGGTGGCTGGCGCGCAATGCATTGGTGTTTCACTTCCGGAACGTAAGGCCGCCGTCCGTCAGCGAGCAGCCGCTCGGCGCGTGATCGCTGGATCACAGCTATGTATGGCGGTCAATCCTTCAGCGCCATCGCCGCTGCTCTGCGGAACATTTCGACGTAACGCGGCCTCAGCGCAACCCAGCCAAACCGCTGACGGACATACTGCCGACGATCACTCATCTCGTCGGGCGTGGATTTCCTCGCGAGCATTGGTCCCAGCCGCTCGGCCATGGCACCGGGTTGGGTCAGGTCGGCCAGCGACGCTGCATCGCCCAGCACATAGCGGGTGACGGGGTGGTCGTTGGCAATCACCGGCAGCCCGCTCGAAAGCGCCTCGAGATACACGCGCCCGAAGCCTTCGCGGATCGAGGCCAGCACGAAGACGTCGGCGGCCTCGTAGTAGGCGCCGACCTGCTGATAGGGCACGGTGACGGCGCGGAAGTTGGCTTCGCCCAGCTTCTCGCGGGCCTGCTGGAGGATGGGGGGCGTGGTTTCGTCCTGCTGGCCGAGCATGACGAGGTATGGCCGGGGCTCGGGCAGCCGGGCGATCTCGTCGATGGTGTAGTCCATGCGCTTGAGGTTTTTGCTGATCCACCCGACCGACAAGACGATCGGCCGGTCGAGCGGGAGGCCCAGCTCGACGCGGCGCTGACGCCGGGCGGCGGGGTCGGTCAGGGGCGGGCCCTCGGGCACGATCAACCCATAAGGCACCTGCGAATGCTTCTCAGGCGGCTCGCCGGCCGCGATGGCCTGGTCGTAGTAGAACGGCGTGACCTGCTGGACATGCTCCGTGCCGTGGAATGGCGGCTTCATCGGCGCGCCGTTGGAATAGAGCAGTCGATAGGGCACGCCGATGAGCCCGCGCCACTTGCGCAGGCGCATGGCGACATTGACGTCGCTGTAGAAGATCACCTCGGGTCGGAGTCGGCGGATCCACGGAATCAGCCCGGGCAGAAAGGTGAGCTGCTCGATGACATAGGGCGTTCGCCGGATACAGCCGCCCAGAAACTTCGCGGTCGGGCCGGTCCGGGGGAGACACCAGACGCGGTGCTCGTCGGGTGCCTCGGGGCCCGCGCCTTTGATCAGCGTGATCTCGAGGCCGGGCGTGCCGTGGAGGCCGTCGAAGGCTTCTCTGAAAAACGTCTCGATGCCGCGGTTGTAGATGCCGACGCCGCAGCAATAGGCGAGGACGCGGACGGGCTTGTCTGCCGGGCGGCTGATGCCGACGGAGGCGGCGTGGGGGCTGTCGGGTGTTTGGCTCATCGTCTGACTTTGTTATCGGCCGGGCCGAGAGGGTATGTGCAGGACGCCCGATGGCAAATCGCGCCGCCCCGGGCATAGGCCGGCCGGCGGGTTATCGGCGACCGGCCGTGCGGCGTGGCGGGGCTAAGCCTTCTTTCCGGCCTTGCGCTGCCGCACGAGGGCGAGGGTCATGGTCAGCACTTCTCGCTGAAGGGTCAGCACCGCCAGCCCATAAACAGCGGCCCCGGTCAGCGAGACCGCCAGCAGCCGGACGAGCGTGACCGGGATCGACGGCAGCGCCACGCCGGCGAAAACCGGGTCGTTGGTCAGCGGGGCGGCGTCGGCGGTCAGCGTGTCGTCGCTCAGGGCCGCGGGCGTCAGCCACGGCAAGACATGGCTCGGGTCGGCAGGCCAGAACGACTCGATCCACCGCGTGACGGCCTCGACCGGGAAACCCCACAAGACGCCTTTCATCGCCGCCGCCGCGATCAGCCCGCAGAGCAGCAGCCCGCCGATCCGTCGGAACAGCAACCCGATCGGCGGCTTGATCGTCGCCGCGCCGAAGGAGAAGAGCGTCACACCCACAATCCATCGCGCCACCACCCAGGCGATGCCCGCGCCGATCAGGCCGATCCACCAGCCCAGAACCGCAGCCAGGGGCAGGAAGATGAAGAAGTTGATGAGGCTGACGCGGAAGAGCCATCCGGTGCGTCCGAGGGCGAAGGCGGTGTTGTAGCCGACGGAGAAGAGCGCGCCCGCCGGGATAGCCAGCGCCATGAGCGTCAGGAGCGGCGGGACCGCCTCGACCCACTGCCCGCCCAGAACGACATGGACCACATCGAGCGACGCCGACCCGAGCCATGCCGCGAAGAACACCGACACGAGCATAAGGACGGCGGCCGCCCGGACGAACAGATCACGCAACCTGGGCGGGTCGTTGATCGCCGAGCAGAGCATCGGATAGGTGACGCTCTCAAAGCTGGTCAGCAGGTTCTGGGCGAACATCTGCTGGACATTGACCGATCGACCGAAGTAGCCCACGCCCTCACGCCCGACCGGCAGCGCCGCGATGAGCAGGTTGATCAGTTGAAGCTGGACATTGCCCAGATATCCCGCGGCCGACACACCCGTCCCCAGCTTGACGAATCGTTTCGCGACCGCGAGCGACGCCTGGCGCGGGAGCCGCAGGGGGTTGACCCATTGCACAGCGATGTTGGCGACCAGCTGCCCGACAAACGCCTGGAGGGCGAGGGCAAACACGCCCAACCCGCCCAGCGCGAAGGCGATCCCGCTGCCCGCCTGGGCGACGGCATAGATGAAGTTCTGCCGGGAGGTGATCGAAAACTGGAGATGGCGGCTCAGCCAGGCGAGTTGCAGGCGGTAAGCCACCGAGAGGATCTGTGTCGCCGCGAAGGCCACCGCGAGCCAGATCATGCGTGGGTCGTCATAGATATAGACGAGGTAGATGCCGCAGCCGATGGTGATCAGGCCATAGACGCTGTATAGCGCAACGCCCGCGAGCATGGCGGTATCGAAGACGGCGCGCTCGGGATGATCCCGCAGTTGGATCATCGACGCGGGCAGGCTGAAATCACCCAGCGAATTGATGATGGCCGGGGCGGCCACGACGAGGGTGAACGCGCCGTAATCGTCGGGCGTGAGCCAGCGGGCCATGACCAGCGTGGCGCCGATGCGCATGGTCTGGGCGAAGAAGGCCGAGCCGATCATCAGCGCCTTGTCCGAAACCGGCAGCAGGCGGCGCTGTCGTCCGGGGGAGCCGGAGCCGCCCTGCGCCGGCAGCGGCGTCGGCGTGTCGGCCGCGACATCAGGAACCAACGGCACGACCGTCACCGCATCGACCGGCGTCGGGCCCCGCTGGGCCGGCGTGACGACGGGAGCCGCCGGCGCGACGCCCGAAGTCGGATCGTCGCCCCCGGTCACGCCCCCCGTCACTCCTGCGGTCACGCCCGCGGGGGGCGAAGCGGGCGTCGGTTGTGAAGACGCCGCTGCCTCGTCGGAGCCGGGTTGCGGTAGACTGGTGGCCATGATCTCCGTCGTCGTCCCGATCTATAACGAGCAGGCCAACCTGCCCGAGCTGCGCCGCCGGCTGACCGCAGCGATGGATTCCACCGGCCGGCCGTGGGAGCTCATTCTCGTCAACGACGGTTCGCGCGACGAATCCGCCTCGATGATCGATGATTTTCACCGTGCCGACCCGCGGATCAAGGGGGTTCACCTTTCGCGCAATTTCGGACACCAGCCCGCCGTCACCGCGGGCATTCATCACGCATCGGGCGATGCCGTTGTGCTCATCGACGGCGACCTGCAGGACCCTCCCGAAGTCATCCCCGACATGGTCCGCAAGTGGGAGGAAGGTTACCAGGTGGTGGTCGGACAGCGCACCAGCCGCGCCGAGCGGGGCACGCGAGGGATCGGATTCAGGCTGTTTTATCCGCTGATGCGCGCCGTCACCGATCTGCCCAGCGCGCCCGATGCGGGCATCTTCGGGCTGATGGACCGCGTGGTGGTCGATCACTTCAACCGCCTGCCCGAACGCAACCGCTTCATCCCGGGCCTGCGGAGCTGGCTGGGCTTCAAGCACGGCGCGGTGCTCTACGACCGCCAGGAACGCGCCGCGGGCAAACCCAAGCAGACACTCCGCAAGCTGATCAACTACGCCATCGACGGGATGATCAGCTTTTCAAACAAGCCGCTGCGGTCGATCGTCTGGTTCGGAATGGTGGTGTCGGCGGTGTCGTTCATGCTGGCCATCTATTACGTGGTCGATTTCTTCATCCGCGCCAAGGAGATCACCGGCTTTACCACCACGATCGTGTGCGTCCTGTTCCTGGGCGGCGTGCAGCTCATCTGCATGGGCATCCTGGGCGAATACATCGGGCGCATCTACGAAGAGATCAAGGAGCGCCCGCTCTATGTCGTGGGCCGCCGCGCCGGTGTGAGCGAGGCTTTCCCGCGCGGCCGGCGCATGACCGACCTCGCGCCGCCGACGCGCGTCGCTCATGACCAGCCCCCTGCCGCCCAAGGCCAGCCCCAGGCACATGCCCCGCAGGATCAGCAGACCAACGGCCATCAAGGGGCATGATGCGCGCCGACCCCCAAGATCGTTTCGACATCGTCGGCACGGGCTGCTGCGCGGTCGATACCGTCTTGTCGGTCGAGCGGTTTCCCGCGGCGGATGAGAAAGTCAGGGTGTTGGCATCGACACGCCGCGCCGGCGGGCTCTGCGCCACCGCGCTGGCCGCCGCAGCGCGCCTTGGCGCACGCTGCGGCTATCTCGGCACGCTCGGCCACGACGACCAGAGCCTCTGGACGCTCGACCAGCTCCGCGCCGCCGGCGTCGAGACGACACACACGCGGCTCGATGCTGCCGCAAGACCCAATCGATCGACCGTCATCGTCGAGCGCCTCAGCGGGCGGCGGATCATTCTCTCCGAGCCCTACACCGGCCGATTCACCCCAGCCGACCGCGCGATCATCACCAGCGCCCGCGTGTTGCTGGTCGATCACACCCATGCCGTCGACCAGCTCCCAGCAGCGCGATGGGCTCGAGAGGCCGGCGTGGCGGTGGTGGCCGATATCGAGAAAGACGACGAGCCCGCGCAGCGGCAGCTTTCCGACCTGGCCGATCACCTCATCGTCAGCGAACGGCACGCGCTGGCGGTGACGGGCGAAACCTCGCCCCCGTCGGCACTGCAACGGCTCTGGAACCCGGCGCGGTCGGCGGTGGTCATCACCGCCGGCGAGCGCGGCGCGTTCTGGTGCGCTCGCCCTGATCAAGCCCACCACACGCCCGCGTTGCCGGTGGCGGTCGTCGACACCAACGGCTGCGGCGATGTCTTCCACGGGGCCTATGCCGCGGCGCTCGCACGAGGCGTCGAGATCAGGTCGTGTGTTGAATACGCCGCGCGCGTGGCGGGCATGAAGGCCGCTCGCGCGGGCGGATGGGAATCGCTGCCCACACATGCCGAGGTCTCGCCGGGGTGAGGGCTTCACGGCCGCCGTCTCACCGCCAGTATGGTTGTGCACAGCAGCATTGCCGCCGCCGCGGTCAACCACGGCGCGAGTTGGATGCGGCGAGACCGCGCCGGCAGATCGAGAGGCGTGTTGTGGGCGGGCCCGATCAGCCTGCCGCCCGTCGCGCCGGCGAGGCGGGCGAGCGCGGGCTCGTCGATGCCGGTCTGCTCAAACTCCAGCGCGGGGCGTGACGGCAGCGCACCGCGCGCTAGCACCCGCTCGCCCGACTCGACGACGAATCGCCCCGCCCGGGCGGCCGACGGCCCGGTGTCGGCATGCCAGCGATCGACATGCTCGCGCTCCGGCGCGATCGCGCCGCCGCTCGTCAGCTTGAGCGCCAGCGCCGATTCGCTCCTGGCAATCACGCGAATTGCCCGGCCGAGCCGCGTATACTCGACATCGCTCTGCGGGTCGATCGGCCGCGCGGCAACCTGACGAGCCAGCGACGCGGCTTCGTCCGCGGTTGGCGATGTCGCCAGCGCCGCGACCTGACCCGCAC
>CAZBOE010000048.1:14421-14710 GCA_964493365.1 uncultured Tepidisphaeraceae bacterium
GGTCGAGGGCGTCGAGCCGGTCGATGCGGCCTCGCTCGTCAAGGCGTTCTCACCCGTTGTCGTCGCCCCCGCTGACGGGCCGCCGGCCAGCTGCGCGAGGCTGACCGCGCCGGGGCGTAGCCAGAGCCGGTGCGACCGCTCGACGTTTCGCCCGGGCAGTTGCCCCAGCGGGCCCGACCACACCAGCCCCGACGGCCCCACCACGATCTGCTGCTGCGCCGCGGCGCCGGCCGCGATCTGCCGGGCGCCTGCCGACCATCGCGCCGGATCGCGCTGATCGACGAATCGG